>NZ_FMHZ01000002.1:2240277-2542222 GCF_900090315.1 Micromonospora citrea
TCGACGTCACCCGGTCCCGGGAGCTGCCGGCGTTCCTCTCCCCCGACGCCGGGGTCAACTCCGGGCTGATGATCGCCCAGTACACGGCGGCGGGGGTCGTCGCGGAGAACCGCCGGCTCGCCGCGCCCGCGTCGGTGGACTCGCTGCCGACCAGCGGCATGCAGGAGGACCACGTCTCGATGGGCTGGGCGGCGGCCAAGAAGCTGCGCACCGTGCTGGACAACCTGACCAGCCTGCTCGCGGTGGAGCTGCTCGCCGCGGTACGCGGCCTGCAGCTGCGCGCTCCGCTCGTCCCGTCGCCGGCCGGCCGGGCCGCCGTCGCGGCGCTCGCCGGGATCGCCGGGGAGCCGGGGCCGGACGTCTTCCTCGCCCCGCTGATGGAGGCTGCCCGGGCCGTGGTGGCCGGGCCCGAGCTGCGCGCCGCCATCGAGCGCGAGATCGGTCCCCTCGGCTGACGGCCCGCGCCGGGCCGTCGTGGCGACACGGTGGCCCGGCGCCCGCCGGTGGTCAGCCCACCAGCACCGCGACCCCGATCAGCACGGGCACGGCGGTCACCGTCGACAGCAGGATCGAGTCGCGCGCCAGGACCGTGCCCCGGTCGAAGCGGACCGCGTACACGAAGACGTTCTGCGCCGTCGGCAGTGCGGCGGTGACCGTGCAGGCCAGCACGAGGGCGGCCGGCAGCCCCATCGCGAAGCGCGCGACGAGGTAGGCCACGGCGGGCTGGACCACGGTCTTGAGGACGACCGCGAGGCGTACGTCCCGACCGGTGTCGCCGGAGCCGGGCCGCGCCGCGCCGTGCAGGGAGACGCCGTACGCGATCAGCGTGGCGGGGACCGCCATCGCCGCGACGAGCGCGATCGGCCGCAGCACCGGCTCCGGCGGCAGCCACCCCGTCAAACTGGCCGCGACGCCCAGCGCGCACGCCACGGTGACCGGGTTGGTGAGCGGCTGGAGCACCACGGTGCCGGGCGACGGTCGCCGCTTCGCCGTGGCCGCCTCGAGGAGGGCGTACGCGACAGGCGTCACGACGACCAGCTGGAACATCAGGACGGGTGCGACGAACGAGGCGTCGCCGAGGACGTAGACGGCGACCGGGATGCCGATGTTCGCCGCGTTGACGTACGACGAGGCCAGCGCCCCGATCGTCGCCTCCGCGACGGAGCGACGCCAGCGCAGCCGGGCGACGGCCACGTACAGCGACGCCACGGCGACGGTGCTCGCCACCGTCACGACCAGGGCGGACGAGACGATCGCGGGCACGTCGGCCCGGGCCACCGTCTGGAACAGCAGCGCCGGGGTCGCCACGAAGAACGCGACCCGGGAGAGGACGGTGGCAGCCTCCGGCCCCAGTACCCCGAGGCGACCGAGCGCATAGCCGACGGCGATGACCGTGGCGATGACGGCGAAGCCCGTCAGCACCCCTCCCACCGGGGCGGGGCCGTCAGCTCGCGGGCGGCAGCACCTTGGCGACCAGCTTGGCCAGTTCGCGCAGCGCCTTGCCGCGGTGGCTGACCGCGTCCTTCTCCTGCGGCGTCAGCTCCGCGTTGGTGCGGTCCTGCCCGTCGCCGAGGAAGATCGGGTCGTAGCCGAACCCGCCGTCGCCACGCGGCGACCGGAGCAGTCGGCCGCTCTGCCGGCCGTCGACCAGGTGCTCCTTGCCGCCGGGCAGCACCAGGGCCACCGTGCAGACGAAGGACGCCCCCCGGTGCTCGTCGGGGAGGTCGGCGATCTGGTCCAGCACCAGTTGGAGGTTGGCCCGGTCGTCGCCGTGCCGGCCGGCCCAACGGGCGCTGAACACCCCCGGCATGCCGTTGAGCGCGTCGACGGCGAGGCCGGAGTCGTCGGCGATCGTCGGCAGGCCGGTGCGCCGGCACCCCTCCCGCGCCTTGATCAGGGCGTTCTCGCCGAAGGTCAGGCCGGTCTCCGGCAGCTCCGGGTATTCCTCGACGTCGTCGAGGCCGAGCAGGGCGACGCGGTGCGCGCCGAGCGCGCCGTCGAGGATCCGCTGCAGCTCGACGAGCTTCTTGCGGTTACGGGTGGCGAGCAGCACCTTGTTCATCAGAATCCACCTTTGTTCGCGACTGCGGGGCTCGCAAGCTCACTCCTCGCGCTCACGGGAGGAAGAGCGCCTTCCGCTGGGCTTCGGCCAGTTCCACGCAGCCGGCGACGGCCAGGTCGAGCAGTGCGTCGAGCTGCTCGCGGGCGAAGACGCCCGCCTCCCCGGTGCCCTGCACCTCGACGAACTCACCGGCGCCGGTGCAGACCACGTTCATGTCGACCTCGGCGGTCACGTCCTCGGCGTAGTCGAGGTCGAGCCGGGGCTCGCCGTCGATGACCCCGACGCTGACGGCGGCCACCGAGCGGTGCATCACCTTCTCCGGCTTGCCGGCCAGCGCCTTGCGCCCGGCCAACCAGGTCACCGCGTCGTGCAGCGCCACGTACGCGCCGGTGATCGCCGCGGTGCGGGTGCCGCCGTCGGCCTGGAGCACGTCGCAGTCGAGCACGACGGAGTTCTCGCCGAGCGCCTTCAGGTCGATCGACGCCCGCAGGCTCCGGCCGATCAGCCGGGAGATCTCGTGGGTACGCCCGCCGACGCGGCCCTTCACGCTCTCCCGGTCGGAGCGGGTGTTGGTGGCGCGGGGCAGCATCGCGTACTCGGCGGTGACCCAGCCGAGCCCGGAGCCCTTGCGCCAGCGGGGCACCCCCTCGGTCACGCTGGCGGTGCAGAGCACCCGCGTGTTTCCGAACTCCACGAGCACCGAGCCCTCCGGATGGGTGCTCCAGCCCCGGGTCAGCGTCACAGGTCGGAGTTCGTCGGGTCGCCGCCCGTCAGGTCGCGCCATGCCTGCACCCTATGCGGTCGGGTGATCGAAGCGTCCCGGGGTGTCCCGACCCGCGGTGCGCCAACGGTCAGATGTCGTAGCTGGCGCCGGGGCGGACCACCTCGAGCGGGCCCGCGTACGACGCGCCGGCCGCCTCCACGGTCATCGCCTCGCTGCCCCAGGCGGCCACGAGGTGGGTCAGCAGCAGCCGGCCGACGCCCGCCTTGGTCGCCGCCTCGCCGGCCTCCCGGCCGGTCAGGTGCAGGTCCGGCGGATTGTCCACGCCGTCGAGGTAGCTCGCCTCGCAGAGGAAGACGTCGGCGTCCTGGGCGAGCCGCAGCAGCGCCTCGCAGGGCGCGGTGTCCGAGGAGTAGCAGAGCACCCGGCCGTCGTGTTCCAGCCGGACGCCGTACGTCTCGACGGGGTGGTTGACCCGGTCGACGGTGACGGTGAACGGGCCGATCGGGAAGGTGCCGGGCTCAAGGGCGTAGAACTGGTAGACGTCCTCGACGGTGGTGTCCTCCTGCCCGTACGCGGCTGCCAGCCGGTCGGGCGCGCCCGACGGGGCGTAGACGGGCAGCGGCGGGTAGGGACCGTCCGGGGCGTAGCGCCGGACCACCACGTAGGACGCCGCGTCGAGGATGTGGTCGCAGTGCAGGTGGGTCAGGAGGATGGCGTCGGGGGCGTGCAGCCCCGCGTAGCGCTGGAGGTTGGACAGCGACCCGGAGCCGAAGTCGAGCAGGAGCCGGAAGCCGTCCGCCTCGACCAGGTAGGCCGAGCAGGGGGATTCGGGGCCGGGAAAACTGCCGGCGCAGCCCAGCACGGTCAGGCGCATCGAGTTGTCTCGCTGTCACGATGCGTAGTGCCCGCGCCGACGGTCCGTCTCTCGATGATCTCTACCGACGCGTACGCCACGCTGCGCAGCCTACGCTTGCGGACCGGGCGGCAAGAATCATCCACCGGAAGTTGTCACCAAGGTGACACCCGCTGCGGGACCGCCGCCCCGCCGCCACGGGACGAGTGACGAGGCGGCGCCCCACGGTCGCGCTGAGTGAGCGGGGCGGCCGGTCCGGCCGACGGCCGCCGCCAGGGTCACCGGCGCGCGGCGGTGACCCTGCGGCGACGTCGTCAGGCCCAGAGCTGCCCCTCCAGCGCGTCCTCCGCGTCGGCGAGCGTGCCGCCGTACGCGCCGGTGGAGAGGTATTTCCAGCCGCCGTCGGCGACCACGAACGCCACGTCGGCGCGGCGGCCGTCGCGGACCGCCTCGTGCGCCACGGCCAGGGCGGCGTGCAGGATGGCCCCGGTGGAGAAGCCCGCGAAGATGCCCTCCACCTCCACCAGCTGCCGCGTCCGCAGCACGGCGTCGCGGGTGCCGACGGAGAAGCGCCGGGACAGCACCGTCGCGTCGTAGAGCTCCGGCACGTACCCCTCGTCGATGTTGCGCAGCCCGTAGACCAGCTCGCCGTAGCGCGGCTCGGCCGCGACGACCTGGATGCCGTCGACCTTGTCGCGCAGGTAGCGCCCCGTGCCCATCAGCGTCCCCGTGGTGCCGAGGCCGGCCACGAAGTGCGTGATCGTGGGCAGGTCGTGCAGCAGCTCGGGACCGGTGGTCTCGTAGTGCGCGCGGGCGTTCGCCTCGTTGCCGTACTGGAAGAGCATCACCCAGTCGGGGTGCTCGGCCGCGATCTGCTTCGCGGTGGCCACCGCCTGGTTCGAGCCGCCCGCCGCCGGCGAGAAGATGATCTCCGCGCCGTACATCCGGAGCAGTTGCACCCGCTCGGTGGAGACGTTCTCCGGCATGACGCAGACCAGCCGGTAGCCGCGCAGCTTCGCCACCATGGCCAGGGAGATGCCGGTGTTGCCGCTGGTCGGTTCGAGGATCGTGTCGCCCGGCCGGAGCCGGCCCGCCTCCTCGGCCGCCCGGACCATGAACAGGGCCGCCCGGTCCTTGATGCTCCCGGTCGGGTTCCGGTCCTCCAGCTTCGCCCAGAGCCGCACCGGCGGCGCCCCGTCGGGCACCGTCGGGGAGAGCCGCGGCAGGCCGACCAGGGGCGTTCCGCCGCAGGCGTCCAGCAGACTGTCGTACCGCGCCATCGCGGCCGCCTCAGCGGGCGGCGACGGCCGCGCGGTGACCGGCGATCGCCGCGGCGGCGGCGAAGCCGAACGCGCCACCCGCGACCGCCGGCAGGATGGTCACGCTGTCGCCGTCGTTGAGCTTGGCGTCCAGCGCGCCCAGGAAGCGGACGTCCTCGTCGTTGACGTAGACGTTGACGAAGCGGTGCAGCGCCCCGGCGTCGGTGACCAGCCGGGCCTTCAGGCCGGCGTGCCGGGAGTCCAGGTCGGTGAGCAGGTCGCCGAGCGTGTCGCCGGCGCCCTCGACGACCTTCGCGCCGCCGGTGTAGCTGCGCAGGATGGTGGGGATGCGGACCTCGATGGCCATGGTGTCGTGCTCCTCGCTGATGATCGGGTGTGCCGGAAGGTGACGGGACGTGGACGGGTGTGACGGCGCTGGGATCAGCGGCCGGAACACTCGTAGTCGACCGTCGCCGGGCTCTGCCCGAACATGTAGGACTGCACGGCGTGCGGGTCCACCCCCGCGTCGAGGATGCGCACCGGCTCCTCGGTCACCACGCCGTCCACGATGCGGAAGGAGCGGATCTCCTCCGTGTCGGGCTCGCGGGTGGAGACCAGCAGGTAGTGCGCGCCCGGCTCGCCGGCGAAGGAGACGTCCGTCCGGGACGGGTAGGCCTCCGTGGCGGTGTGCGAGTGGTAGATGACGACGGGCTCCTCGTCCCGGTCGTCCATCTCGCGCCACACCCGCAACTGCTCCATCGAGTCGAACTCGTAGAACGTCATGGAGCGGGCGGCGTTGTCCATCGGGATGTGCCGGGTGGGGGTGTCGCTGCCGACGGGACCGGCGACCACGCCGCACGCCTCGTCGGGGTGGTCCCGGCGCGCGTGGGCGACGATCGCGTCGACGATCGACCGGTCGATGCTCAGCACGTGTTCCAGCCTAACTCGTGCGCGACGCCAATCTAAGGTGGTGCCGGTCACGCCTAGTCGATCAAGGCGTTGAGCAGGGACTCCTGGAGATAGCCGAGATAGGCGTAGACCGACAGTTGGAACACGCGGCTCGATGTCGGATCCTCCGCGACCGCGTCGTCGAGCTCCTCGCCGAGGTCGGTGCCGTCCTTGATCTCCAGTCGGACGCCCATCGCCAGCCGGGCGTCGTTGAGCGCCCGCAGCCACGCCTCGGCGGCCTCCGCGTCGAGGCGCACCTCGCCCCCGGCGGAGTCGGGCAGGGCGGCGAGGATCGCGCCGGCCTGGTCGATCTTGCCGGTCTTGAGGTCGCCCTCGGTGTAGCGGCGGAACTCGGCGGTGCCGGACGGGTCCTCCGGGTAGACGTCGGGGAAGAGCCGGCCGACCACCGGATCCGAGTGGTCGAAGCCGTCGGTCAGCAGGCCGACCACCTCGGAGGCGACCTTGCGCAGCACCCGGACCTCGTCGACGGCGAACGTGGCGACGTAGCGGTCGCCCTGGCGACGGAACATGCTCACGACCGGTCCACCGTCGCCCACAGCCCGTACGCGTGCAGCTGCGACGCGTCGTGCTCCATCCGCTCCCGCGCGCCGCTGGAGACGACGGCGCGCCCCTTGTGGTGCACGTCGAGCATGAGCTGCTCGGCCCGCTCCCGGCTGTAGCCGAAGAGCTTCTGGAACACCCAGGTCACGTAGGTCATGAGATTGACCGGGTCGTCCCACACGATCGTCACCCACGGCCGGTCGGACGCCGGCACCTCATCGGTGTCCGGCGTCTCGACCGGTGCAACCTGCGGAACCGCCATGCCCCCCATCGTGCCACCGGACCCGGCGAACCGAGGAACCGGAACGCCGGCCCGCCGCGGTTCGCCGCGTCCGGCCTGGTCGGGTACGTCGGAGGCGGCCCGCACCGGCCCCCGGACGGAAGCGGCGGCAGGGACGGCCCGCTCGCCGTCAGGCGAGCAGGATGCCGTGGTCGACCGCATCGGCAAGCACCCCGTCCAGCGACAGGCGGACCACGTCGAGCCGCCGGGACACCTCCCGGGACAGCTCCAGCTCGACCTCGCGCAGCGCACGCTGGGCCCAGGCCCGGGCGGCGTTGGGATCATGGTTGCCGGGGCTGCGCCAGTGCTGCCAGCAGCCACCCGAGAGGGCCACCGCGACGGGCGGGAGCACCTCGGCGCGCTCGACACCCGGACAGCTCGCCAGGGCGTCGCTCGCGCCGGCGCCGGTCAGCCCGGCCACGCCACCGGTGCTGGTGACCAACAGGACGCGGTCCAACTCGGGACCACTCCCGTGTTCGGCCAGGCCCCAGCGCAGGGCGAAGAAGAGGCGCCGGCGTACGCCCTCGGACAGCGGCGCGCCCAGGACCCGGCCGGCGGCCTCCTCGACGAGCCGGCCGACCGCGTGGTCGCACTGGGCCGTGGCCAGCAGCGACAACGCCTCCATCTCCCGGTCGAGCAGCTGCGGCATGCCGGCGCAGCCGACGCCGTGGACGATCTCCTGCACCACCCGCAGGTGGGTGTTGGCCAGCTCCAGGGCGAGGTGCTGGCGGATGCGCTGGGCGCAGGAGCGGGCCTGCCGGTCGAGCCGCTCGGACCAGTCGCCGGGGTCGGCGGCCACCGGCACCCGGCCGTGCGCACCGGGCTGCACCGGCGGCTCGACGCTGGCCCGCCGCAGCCCTTCGTCTGCGGCCCAGCCCACCAGGGCCCGGCGCAGGTCGGCCCCGTCGCCGTCGGCAACCGGGAACCAGCGGGCCCGGGCGAGCGCCGGAACGGCGGCCAGCAGGGCTACCCGGTGCGCCTCGACGGTGACCGCGACCGGGTCCACCGGGGCCGCGGCGGTACCGGACCCGACCGGCGCGACGGACGCCCCCGTGCCCTCCGTCGTCGCCGCCTCGGGCACCGGGGCCCACCCGGCCGAGCCCGGGGTGACCGCGAAGAAGACCTCCACCCGGGCGCGGGCCAGCTCGGCGAGCAGGCTCAGCTCGCCGGCGGTGAACGCCTGGTCGGCGGCGATCACGAAGAGCACGGCGCCGGACCGACCCGCCGCGTCGAGCAGCAACCGGGCGCCGGCCACCCCGAGGGCGCCCGTGTCCGGCGTGTCGACGAGTCTGAAGTGCCGCAGCAGCGGCTCGGGCAGGCTCAGCTCGACGCGGCGCGGCGGGCGGGCCAGCGCCGGGCCGGCGGCGAACCGGTCGGCCCCGTAGGAGTGGGGCTGGCGGTAGCCGGGCACGTGGGCTGCCCGGGTCGGCACGCGGGAGTGCCGCACCACCAGCCAGCTGCCGGCGGGAACGGTCAGCATGGCGGGCTCCAGCCGGAGCAGCCCGGCGAGCACCTCCGGCCGGCCCGCGCCGGCCGGGCCGACGGCGACCACGGCCAGCGGCTCCTCGGGCCCCGGCTCCGTCACCCCGAGCCTGGTCGGCAGGGGGCCGCGGTGGGGCCGCGTCGCGGCGCCGGCCGGGTCGTCGGGCACGTCGACCGCGGGGAGAGGACCCGGCATCATTCGCGAGCGGCCTCCCGTGGCAGGGCGGCCGGCAGCGGCCGCGTGGAAATATCCGGTGACGACACCCGGATGCCGGAAGAGTACGGGCGATCAGGGCCCCCACCCGAACACTTCGGATACTCAGCAGTAATCGCGAGGTTACTCAACTTCGCTGTGTGACGGTACGAGCGCGGACGGGTTTCGATGGATATGCTGCCTCGATGAGTCGGTGGAGTTTCGTCGGCCGGGCGGATGAGCTCAACCGTCTGTTGTCGGCGGTGACCGGCGCGGAGGGACGGGGCCTCTTCTTCAGCGGGAGCGCGGGCATCGGCAAGAGCCGGCTGCTGCGCGAGGGCGTGGCGGCGCTGCCCCGCGACAGCCACGCGGTCTGGTGGATCGCGGCCAGCGCCACCACGGCCGCGCTGCCGTTCGGCGGGCTGGTCCAGGTGCTCCCGGCCGAGCAGCCGCACGGCCTGTCCCCCGCCGGCATCCTGCGCTGGGCGGTGGACGTGCTGCAACAACAGGCCGCCGGCCGCCGGATCGTGCTGGCGATCGACGACGCGCACCTGCTCGACCCGCCGTCGGCCGCGCTGGTGCACCTGGTCGCCCGCGCCGAGAACGCCACGGTGATCGGCACGCTGCGCGACGGCGAGCAGATCCCGCTGCCGATCCGGGCCCTGTGGACCGACGACCTCGTCGACCACGTCGAGCTCAATCCGCTGCCACCGGCCGAGACCACCCGGCTGCTCTCCGAGATGCTCGACGGCCCGGTCGACGCCACCTCCGCCGACCGGCTGGGCCGGCTCTCCGCGGGCAACCCGCTGCTGCTGCGCGAGCTGGTCTTTGCCGCCGACCGAGGGGAACTGACCCGCACGTACGGGATCTGGAAGTGGACGGGCCGGCTGGAGCTGGCACCCAACCTGACCGACCTGATCGACACGCGGATCGGGCAGCTCACCCCGGGCGTCCGGGCCGTGGTGGAGCTGGTCGCCTTCGGCGAGCCGCTCGGCCTGCACCTGCTCAACCAGGCCGTCGACCCGGCCGACGTGGAACACGCCGAGGAGCGTGGCCTGATCGTCGTGGTCCACGACGACCGGCGGGCGAACGTGCGGCTGGCGCACCCGCTCTACGGCGAGGTGATGCGCCGCCGCTGCCCGGTCAGCCGGACCCGCCGCCTGCAGGCGCGCCTCGCCGAGCTGCTGGAGCAGGTCGGCAAGCGGCGCCGCGACGACCTGCTCCGGGTGGCCGTGTGGCGGCTCGACTCCGGCACCGCGCAGAACCCGGCCCTGCTGCTGGACGCGGCCGGGCAGGCGTTCGCCCGCTACGACGTGCCGCTGGCGACCCGGCTGGCCCGCGCGGCGCTGGACGCCGGCGGCGGCTTCGACGCCGCGGAGCTGCTGGCCACCATCCTGATGTTCGCCGACCGGCCCGACGAGGCGATCGAGGTCCTCGACGCCGTCTCCGCCGACATCCGGGGCGACCGGCGGCTGAGCCGCTGGCTGACGGTGCGGGGCATGGTCAGCTACTGGGGCCTGAGCCGCGAGTCCACCGTGGAGGAGATCGCGGCCCGCAGGGCGACCCTGGAGGACTCCACCGACCAGGCGCGGGTGCTGGCCTTCGAGGGCATCATGCGGCTGCACCGGCTGGACACCGGGCTCGCGCTGCGGCTCGGGCAGACGGTGCTGGACCGGCCGGCGGCCAGCGTCTCCGCCCGGGAGCTGGCGCGCAGCACCATCGCCTACCTCCAGGCGGCGCAGGGGCAGCTGCACCGCAGCGCCACCGCGATCAACCAGGTGCAGGCCGAGGTGGCCCGCTGGCGGGCCGACATGCCCTACCTGCAACTGGCCCTGGAACTCGCCCGGGGCACCCGGCTGGCGCTCGCCGGCGACCTCGCCGGCATCGACGCCATCGTGGCCGACGAGTTCGCCGACCTGGCCGGCGCCGGGGACTTCCGGCTCGGCACCGGCTACCTGGCCATCCTCCAGGCGTACGCGGCCCGCCTGCGCGGCCAGAGCGACACGGCGCTGCGGACCAGCCTCGAGGCGTGCGCGGTCCTCGCCACCAGCCGGGTCTACGCGGGGCTGGCCCAGGCCGAGCGGGCCCAGGCGGCGGCCCTGCGCGGGGACGCCGCGCAGGCGGCCGAGGCGATGGCGGAGGCCGACCGCACCCACGCCCCCGGCATGGCCGTGCTCTACCCGTGGCTGGAGCAGGCCCGGGGCGCGGTGCTCGCCGCCGGCGGCGACGTGCCCGGCGCCGCCAAGCACCTCAGCGCGCTCGCCGACCGGCTCCGCGCGGACGGCTTCGCCGGTCACGAGGTGCACGTGCTGCACGACCTGGTCCGGCTGGACCGGGCGACCGCCCCGATCGGTCCGACCTGCTCCGACGGCAGCCGGCGCACCGTCGCGCAGCGGCTGGCCGAGCTCTCCGAGCGGGTCGACGGTGACCTGCCGCCGCTGCTGGCCCGGCACGCCCGGGCCACCGCGGGCGACGCCGCCGACGAGTTGCTGGCGGTGGCCGACGGCTTCGAGGCGCTGGACCTGACCGTGTACGCGGCGGAGGCGACCGCCGCCGCCCTGGACCGGCTGCGCCGGCGGCGGTCGCCGTCGGCGGCCGCGGCCCGGGAACGCCTCGCCGCCCTGCTCGGCCGCTGCGACCTGCTCCGCACGCCGGCGTTGCAGGCCGGGGCGCCCACGCTGACCGAGCGCGAGTGGCAGGTGGCCCGGCTGGCGGCGGACGGCGTGACCAGCCGGGTCATCGCCGAGCGGCTCTACCTCTCCGCCCGCACCGTGGAGAACCACCTCCAGCGGATCTACAGCAAGCTCGGCGTGGCCGGCCGGGCCGAGCTGCGGTCCGCACTGCGGGCGATCCCGGGCCACGAGGGCGGCGAGTCGGGCTGAACTCTAGGCTGGGGCGGTGAGCACCCTTCGCCCCGCGCTGCTGACCGACCACTACGAGCTGACCATGGTCAGCGCCGCCCTGCGGGACGGTACCGCCGACCGCCGCTGCGTCTTCGAGGTGTTCAACCGGCGGCTGCCCGCCGGCCGGCGCTACGGGGTGGTCGCCGGCACCGGCCGGCTGATCGAGATGATCCGCGACTTCCGGTTCGACGCCGACGAGATCGACTTCCTGCGCCGCACCGGCGTCGTCGACGAGCAGGCCGCCGCCTGGCTGCGCGACTACCGCTTCACCGGCGACGTCGACGGCTACGCCGAGGGTGAGCTGTTCTTCCCCGGCTCGCCGATCCTCACCGTCTCCGGCGGCTTCGCCGAGTGCGTGGTGCTGGAGACGCTGGTGCTCTCGGTGCTCAACTACGACAGCGCCGTCGCGGCCGCCGCCGCGCGGATGGTCACCGCGGCCCGCGGGCGGACCCTCATCGAGATGGGCTCCCGGCGGGCGCACGAGGAGGCGGCGGTGGCCGCGGCGCGGGCCGCGTACCTGGCCGGGTTCCGGTTCACCTCCAACCTCGCCGCCGGGCAGCGGTACGGCATCCCGACCGCCGGCACCGCCGCGCACGCGTTCACCCTGCTGCACGACGACGAGCGGGCCGCGTTCGCCTCGCAGGTCGCCACGCTGGGCAAGGAGACCACGCTGCTCGTCGACACGTACGACATCAGCCAGGGCATCCGCAACGCCATCGCCGTGGCCGGGCCCGACCTGCGGGCGGTACGGATCGACTCCGGCGACCTCGCCGTGATCGCCCAGCAGTCCCGCGAGCTGCTCGACTCGCTCGGCGCCACCGAGACGAAGATCATCGTCTCCGGCGACCTCGACGAGTACGCCATCGCCGCCCTCGCCGCCGAGCCCGTCGACATGTACGGCGCCGGCACCGCCGTGGTCACCGGCTCCGGCGCCCCCACCGCCGGGCTGGTCTACAAGCTGGTCGAGGTCGACGGGCGCGCGGTGGTCAAGCGCTCCGAGCACAAGGCCACCATCGGCGGCCGGAAGGTGGCCGTACGCCGGCACAAGCCGACCGGCACCGCCACCGAGGAGATCATCGTGCCGCAGGGGGTGCCGGACCGGCAGCCCAACGACCGCCTGTTGCAGCGGCCCTTCCTGGTCGGCGGCGAGCCGGTCGACGGGCCCACCCTCGACGAGTCGCGGGAGCACCTGCGGCAGTGCCTGATCTCCATCCCCTGGGAGGGGCTGAAGCTCTCCGCCGGCGACCCGGCCATCCCGGTCACGGTCGTACCGGCCGACTGAAAGGAGCACTCCGGTGGGTAACGCGCTGATCATCGTGGACGTCCAGAACGACTTCTGCGAGGGCGGGTCGCTGGCCGTCGGTGGCGGGGCCGGCGTGGCGGCCGGCGTCACCCGGCTGCTCGCGGCCGAGCCGGGCCGCTGGGACCACGTGGTGGCGACGAAGGACTACCACGTGGACCCGGGGGCGCACTTCGGCGACCCGCCGGACTTCGTGGACTCCTGGCCGCGGCACTGCGTGGTGGGCACCCCGGGCTCCGAGTTCCACCCCGACCTGGCGACCGACCGGATCGAGGCGATCTTCCACAAGGGCGAGCACGCGGCGGCGTACTCGGGCTTCGAGGGGCACGCCGACGACGGCGAGTGCCTGGCCGACTGGCTCCGCCGGCACGGGGTGGACACGGTCGAACTGGTCGGCATCGCCACCGACCACTGCGTACGGGCCACCGCCCTCGACGCCGCCCGGGAGGGCTTCGCCACCACCGTGCTGCTGGACCTGACCGCCGGCGTCGCGCCCGGCACCACCGACGTGGCGCTGCGGGCGATGGAGGGCGCCGGGGTCACGCTGCGCGGGGAGCCTGTGATCAGGGCCGCATGAGGCGGTAAATCGTTGGCGGGTGTCGTACCCCGGGCCGAGGATGTCCGGCGGAGGTACGCACCGACATGAACCTGAAGCCTTACCGGGAGGCGCTCGCCCTGCCCGGTCTCCGCTCGCTGCTGCTGGTGTCGGTGCTCGCCCGCATCCCGCTCACCGCGACCGGGGTGACCCTGACGTTCTACGTCGTGCTCGACCTCGGGCGCGGCTACGGGGCGGCCGGGCTCGTCGGCGCGGCCATCACCGTCGGCGCCGCGATCGGCGGCCCGCTGCTCGGCCGCCTGATCGACCGGCACGGGCTGCGACCGGTGCTCGTGCTCACCGGGATCGTCGAGGCGGTCTTCTGGTCCACCGCGCCGATGCTGCCCTATCCGCTGCTGCTGCCGGCCGCGTTCCTCGCCGGTTCGCTGGCCCTGCCGATCTTCTCGGTGGTCCGGCAGTCGGTCGCCGCGTTGGTGCCGCCGGAGCGGCGCCGCCCCGCGTACGCCCTGGACTCGATGTCGGTGGAGCTGTCGTTCATGGTCGGCCCCGCGCTGGCCGTGGCGGCGGTCACCGCCATCTCCGCCCGCACGACCCTCTACCTGGTCGGCGCGGGGATCGTCGCCGCCGGCATCGCGTTCTGGGTGCTCAACCCGCCCACCCGGGGCGGCGGCGAGCCCGTCGGGCCCCAGCCGAAGGTGCCGCGCCGGGCGTGGCTCACCCCACGGCTGCTCGCCGTGCTGGCGATCAGCACCGCCGGCACGCTGGTGCTCGGCGGCACCGACGTGGCCGTGGTCGCCGTGCTCCGGGAGAGCGGCGACGTCGGGTGGACGGGCGCCGTCCTCGCCGTCTGGGCGGTCGCCTCGCTGGTCGGCGGCTTCGCGTACGGGGCCGTCAGCCGCTCGTTCTCGCCGCTGGCCCTGATGGGCGCGCTCAGCCTCTGCACCATCCCGGTCGGGCTGGGCGGCGCACACTGGTGGCTGCTCTGCCTGGCGCTGATCCCCGCGGGGGCGCTCTGCGCGCCGACCCTCGCGGCCACCGCCGACGCGGTGAGCCGGCTCGCCCCCGCCTCCGTACGCGGCGAGGCGATGGGCCTGCACGGCTCGGCGGTGACCGTCGGGATCGCGGTCGGCGCCCCGCTCGCCGGCGCGGTGATCGACGCCTCCGCCCCGGCCTGGGGCTTCGCGGTCACCGGCGGGATCGGCGCGCTGGTGGCGCTGGCCGTGCTCCCGATCGAGCTGCGCCGCCGCCGCACCGCCGCCCCGGTCCCGCCCGAACCGGACCTGGCCCCCGCCGTCAGCTGAGCCCACCCCGAACCGACCAGCTCACGCGCCGGCCCACGCGCTCCGCCCGCTCGATGCGGCGCCATCCAAGCCGAGCCGGGCCGAGCCGGGCCGAGCCGGGCCGGGCCGGGCCGGGCCGAGCCGGGCCGAGCCGGGCCGAGCCGGGCCGAGCCGGGCCGGGCCGGGCCGGGCCGGGCCGGGCCGAGCCGGGCCGAGCCGAGCCGAGCCGGGTCAAGCCTGGCGGACCAGGCCAAGCCAGGTGAGGCCGAGCCGAGTCGGCCGCGCGACCGAGCCGGGCCGTGCCAGGCGCGCTGGCTATCGGAGTAGTCCGCGACGGCTCACCCCGGCCGGGCCCCCGCTGACCCCGTGCGAACCGCCCCGATCTGACCCGAGCCGCCGCCCTCGGGGTTCTCACTCCGACGGAACCGTCCGATGCCCCTCTGTCCGCCCCGGGGCAATGTCACGACGACATCGGGGAAGTTGCTGCCTCGGCGTCCGCTGATGCGGCAGTTTCCCCGAAGTTGCTGGCCGGACCGAGGAGAGCGCAGAGAGCGCGGGAGCGGCGAGAACCGGGCGGGGTGGGAGCAGGAGGCGGGAACGGCGACGGGCGCCGACCCCCGGTGGGGGTGGCGCCCGTCGTACGTGGTGCTGGTGTCAGTGGCGGTCGATGTCGGAGGCGGTGTCCTCCCGGTAGCTCGCGCCACCGTCGGACTCGCTGGTCAGCGGCTTGGCGCCGCCCTCCGGCGGGCCGGCCAGGGACTGGCCGGCGGCCAGCTCCGGGAACTTGTGGTCGAACGCCGGCCGCTCGGAGCGGATCCGCGGCATCCGGTCGAAGTTCCGCAGCGGGGGCGGCGAGCTGGTCGCCCACTCCAGCGAGTTGCCGTGGCCCCAGGGGTCGTCGACCTCGACGACCGGCCCGGCCTTGTACGACTTCCAGCAGTTCCAGATGAACGGCAGCGTCGAGATACCGGTGATGAACGCGCCGATCGTGGAGATCATGTTCAGCGTGGTGAAGCCGTCGGTGGGCAGGTAGTCGGCGTACCGACGCGGCATGCCCTCGTTGCCCAGCCAGTGCTGCACCAGGAACGTGGTGTGGAAGCCGATCATGGTCAGCCAGAAGTGCACCTTGCCCAGCCGCTCGTCGAGCATGCGGCCGAACATCTTCGGGAACCAGAAGTAGATGCCGGCGAAGACGGCGAACACGATCGTGCCGAAGAGCACGTAGTGGAAGTGCGCCACCACGAAGTACGAGTCGTGCAGGTGGAAGTCGAGCGGCGGGCTGGCGAGCAGCACACCGGTGAGACCACCGAAGAGGAAGGTGACCAGGAAGCCGAGCGAGAAGAGCATCGGCGTCTCGAAGCTGACCTGGCCCCGCCACATGGTGCCGATCCAGTTGAAGAACTTCATACCGGTCGGCACGGCGATCAGGTAGCTCAGGAAGCTGAAGAAGGGCAGCAGCACCTGGCCGGTGGCGAACATGTGGTGCGCCCAGACGCTCATCGACAGACCCGCGATGGCGATGGTGGCGGCGACCAGACCCTTGTAGCCGAAGATCGGCTTGCGGGAGAAGACCGGGATGACCTCGCTGACGATGCCGAAGAACGGCAGCGCGATGATGTACACCTCGGGGTGGCCGAAGAACCAGAAGAGGTGCTGGTAGAGCATCGGCCCGCCGGTCGCCGGGTCGTACACGTGGGCGCCGAGGATGCGGTCCGCGGCCAGCGCCAGGAGCGCGGCGGCGAGCAGCGGGAAGACCAGGATCACCAGGAGGCTGGTGACCAGCATGTTCCAGGTGAAGATCGGCATCCGGAACATGGTCATGCCCGGCGCGCGCAGGGTCAGGATCGTGGTGATCAGGTTGACCGCGCCGAGGATCGAGCCCAGGCCGGAGATGACCAGGCCGATCACCCACAGGTTGGCGCCGACGCCCGGGGAGTGCTCGACGCTGCTCAGCGGCGCGTAGGCGGTCCAGCCGAAGTCGGCGGCGCCGCCCGGGGTGAGGAAGCCGACCATCGTCATCGAGCCGCCGAAGAGGAACAGCCAGTAGGCGAAGCTGTTCAGCCGGGGGAACGACACGTCGGGCGCGCCGATCTGCAGCGGCACCACGTAGTTCGCGAAGGCGAACACGATCGGCGTCGCGAAGAACAGCAGCATGATCGTGCCGTGCATGGTGAAGAGCTGGTTGTACTGCTCGGGCGACAGGAACTGCAGCCCGGGTCGGGCCAGCTCGGCCCGCATGATCAGGGCCATCAGGCCGCCGATCATGAAGAACACGAACGCGGTGACCATGTACATGATCCCGATCTGCTTCGCGTCCGTGGTCCGCAGCAGCCGCGCGATGGCCGACCCCTTGACCGGCGCTCGGACCGGCCAGGGCCGGGTCACGACCGGCTTGGGTGCGACGGTGGTCACGAGTGGCCTCCGGTTCTGGGTTGTCCCGCTCGGCACGCGCTGGTTATCTGCGGGCCGTCATCCGCAAGGAGGATAGTCCCCGGCAGGTGGCTGCGCCGCGTGGGGTGGTCGGGTAACCTCTGCCACCCTGCCCGGTGGCCGGCCCGGACCCGTTCCTACAGCGGGCCGAGCAGCAGCCGGTAGTGCTCGCCGAAGATGCGGCCGCCGCGCCCGCGCAGCAGAGGGTCGCGCAGCGCCGGCGGCACGTCCCGGGTCCGGTTGCGGTCCCGGGTCCGGTCCCGCACCCATCGCGTACGCGGGCGACGACGACTCTCGTACGCCGTCAGCGCGGCCTCGACGCTGCCGGCCGCCCGGAGCGACTCGGCGAGCACGACGGCGTCCTCCAGTGCCATCGCCGCGCCCTGGGACAGGGTCGGGGCGGTGGCGTGCGCGGCGTCGCCGACGAGCAGCACCCGTCCCCGGAACCAGCGTCCGAGCTCCACCTCCTCGGTGACGCCGACGTGCACCCGCTCCAGTGCCTCCAGCACCTCGGGCACCGGCCCGCCGTAGTCGCCGAAGAGTTCGCGCAGCCGGGCCACCGGGTCGGTCGGCGGGGTCGTGCCGGCCTCGTCGGCGTAGCAGTGCAACCGTCCGGCGCCGAGCGGCACGAGGAGGAAGCCGGCGCGCTGGCCGAGCAGGGCGGTCCACTCCGCGAGCCGGGGGCCGCCGCGCACGACGGCGCGGTAGACGACCTGACCGGCGGCGCTGGGCGGGCCGCCGAGCGCGGCGAGGGCGCGGATGGAGGAGCGTGGCCCGTCGGCGCCGACCACCAGGTCGTACTCGGTGGCGGTGCCGTCGACGAAGGTGACGCCGACGGCCTGCGGCAACAGGTCGATGGTGCGCACCTCCGCGCCGTGCCGGACGGCGCCGCCCGCGCCGGTGAGCAGCACCCGGTGCAGTTCCGCCCGGGGCAGGGCCCGGCACTCGCCGACGCCGGCCCAGAGCGCGTCCAGGTCGACCTCGCACAGCGGCGCCCCGGCGGCGTCGAGGAACCGCTGGCGGTGGATGACCTGCCCGAGCGGTCGGACCGGCCCGTCGAGGTCCAGCCGGCGCAGCGCCCGGGCGGCGTTGCCGGGCAGGTAGAGCCCTGTCTCGGCGTTCTCGCCCGGGGGGAGCTTCTCGGTGACGTCGGGCCGGAAGCCCACCATCCGCAGCGCCCGGGCCACGGCCAGACCGGCGATGCCCGCGCCGACGACGAGGATGCGCAGGGGGGAGCCACCCATGGTGGTGTACGCCTCCGGAGGGGTTCGGCACGCGTTGGAGGCAAGACACTACTCGGCGCAATCAGCGCACACCAGAGTCAATCGTCCCATCTGAAACATTCCTCGGCGCGGCGCAGGCGGCGCTCGGCCACCACCTGCCCACCGCGGGGCTTGTGCGTGACAAACCTCACTTTCCTCTCTATTACCCCGGGCCCGTTGCGCAAGGGTTTCAGAGGTGTAAATGTGTCGCTGAGTGTGGGAGCGCTCCCGAAACCGATCCGTCCGACCCGTCCGGCGTCTCCACGCCGAAGCAAGGAGCGTCATGAAACGTCCACTCCGAGCCCTCGCGGCGGCCGCCGTGCTGGCCGCCGGCTCGATCGTCGCCGTGGCCCTCGGCGGCACCGCCAGCGCCGACACCCAGATCTGCGAGCAGTACGGCTCCACCACCATCCAGGGCCGCTACGTCGTGCAGAACAACCGCTGGGGCACCACCGCCCAGCAGTGCATCAACGTCACCGACAGCGGCTTCGAGATCACCACCCAGAACGGCAGCAACCCGACCAACGGCGCGCCGACGGCGTACCCGTCGATCTTCGTCGGCTGCCACTACACCAACTGCTCCCCCGGCACCAACCTGCCGATCCAGGTGAGCCAGATCAGCAGCGCCACCAGCAGCATCTCCTACCGGTACGTCAGCAACGCCGTCTACAACGCCTCGTACGACATCTGGCTGGACCCCTCGCCGAAGCGGGACGGGGTGAACCAGATGGAGATCATGATCTGGCTCAACCGGCAGGGCCCGATCCAGCCCATCGGCTCCCCGGTCGGCACCGCCACCATCGACGGCCGAAGCTGGGAGGTCTGGCGCGGCAGCAACGGCTCCAACAACGTCATCTCGTACCTGGCGCCGTCCGCGATCAGCAGCGCCAACCTCAACCTGCTGGCGTTCATCAACGACACCCGAAACCGGGGCGCGATCACCAACTCCTGGTACCTGACCAGCATCCAGGCCGGCTTCGAGCCGTGGCAGGGCGGCGCCGGCCTCGCGGTCACCTCGTTCGGCGCCGCGGTCAACGGCGGGGGCAACCCGACCACCCCGCCGCCGACCACTCCCCCGCCCACCACGCCGCCGCCGGGTGGCAACGGGTGCGCCGTGAAGTACACGCCGAACTCGTGGAACAACGGCTTCACCGCCGACGTGCAGATCACCAACACCGGGACGAGCACGATCAACGGCTGGACGCTGAACTACACCCTGCCCGCCGGGCAGCAGATCACCAGCGCGTGGAATGCCACGGTGAGCCAGAGCGGCTCGGCGGTGACCGCGCGGAACATCAGCTGGAACGGCTCCCTCGCCCCGGGCGGCACGGCCAGCTTCGGCTACCAGGGGACGCTGAACGGCGCGTACGCCTCCCCGACGAGCTTCACCCTCAACGGGGTCGCCTGCTCGCGCTCCTGACCGACGTGGGCGCGGCGGGCCGCCCACCGGCGGCAGCGGCGCGCGCCGCACGTGCGACGGGCCGCAGACGCGCGACGTCCGCCAGGCCACCCCGAGGCCTGGCGGACGTCGCACGGATCGGACCGGCGGTCAGACCCGGGTGAGGCGGACGGCGTCGGCGATGACCAGGCCGGCGGCGGAGCTCCAGCGGCTGACGGCGACCCGGTTGGCGTCGCCCGCCGGCAGCGTGAAGGTGCCGAGCGTGCGCCACTGCCCGCCGGTCGCCCGCTGGTCGACGATGATCGTCCGGTTGCCCGTCGTGGTGGACACGATGTAGGGCGTGGCCGCGTTGTAGCCGGCGTTCGCCGGCCACCACGCCTCGACCCGGTAGCTCGCGGTGGCCGGGACGTTGAACTTGTACCAGGCGGCGTCGCTGGCGGCGACCGGATCCGCGAAGCGGTAGTCGGCGCCGTAGCGCTGCGTCGAGTACGTCGAGGTGCCCCAGTTGGCGCTGGCGGTGAACCGGCCGGCGGTGGAGTTGTCCACGGTGGAGGTCCAGGCGGGGGTGCCGCCCGCCATCTTGGCGGCGACGTCGGAGCGCATCTTGTTCAGGTCGATGAAGGACGGGTCGATCTTGCCGGTGGTGCTCGTCTCCCGGTGCCCGCGCGCGTAGCTGGCGTCCCTGCCCAGCCGCTTGAGCACGGCGGCGGTGGCGGCCACCGACGCGTTGTACTGCGCCGTCGTCATCTCCTGGTTGACACCGTTGTAGTCGATCTCCCAGCCGATCAGCATGGTGTTGCCGTCGCCGGCCGGGATCGGCCCGCTGGCGCGGGCGCTGCCGGCGTGGTTGCAGCGGCCGGCGGAGATGACGTGGAAGACGCCGTGGTAGTCGACCAGGGCCTGGCAGAGCGGGCCGGGCAGGTCGGAACGGCCGTTGATGCAGACGTTCAGCGCCGGGTGCGGGTTGGTGGCGCTGGAGGTGGCGGCGGTGTGGTGCCAGAGCACGCCGATCGGGTTGAAGTCGCCCGGGCGCATCCGGTTGAGCCAGTCGCCCTCGACGACGACCTGGACGCCCGCCCCCCGCAGCACGTCCACCAGCCAGGGAATCGTGGCCATCAGGCGTTCCCTCCGAGCAGGTCGGCGAGGCACTCGGGCTCGGGCGCGGCGAGCGGCGCGGCGCTGGCGGCGGCGGGCTTCGCGGCGACGGCGACGGCCGTGGCCATGAGGGCTGACATGCCCAGCAGCCTGCGGCGGCGCAGGCGCGCGGGTCGTGGCGCGTTCATGGGGCTCCTTCAGCGAGGGGCGGAGGGGTCCGACTGATCGTTGGATCAGTGACGCGCACGCTATATCGTCACGAGCGTCTATGTCGATACCCTTCAAGGCCCCTATTCAGACTGAAGGAATTTGGCAATCCCGGTCCGCTCGTGCCCGGCGGAACAGCGGGCACGGGGGCGGGCCACCGGCCGGATCGCGGTGGTGGTCGCCGGGGTCGGGCAGGGGTGGCTCAGGGGTTGCCGAGGGCGTCGACGTCGCGCATCTCCTCGGCGGTCAACGAAAAGTGGAAGATGTCGGCGTTGGCGCGGATCCGGTCCGGCGTCACCGACTTGGGGATGACCACGATCTCGTGGTCGATGTGCCAGCGGAGCACGACCTGCGCCGGGGAGACGTCGTGCGCGGCGGCGATGCGGGTCAGCACCGGATCGGCGAGGTCACTGGTCTTGAAAGGGCTGTAACCCTCCAGCACCACGCCCCGGTCCCGGTGTTCCCGGTGCCGCTGCCGGTCGTACAGCGACGGGCTCCACCGGATCTGGTTGACCGCCGGGTTCTCCTCCGTCGCCTGGATCAGCTCGTCGATCTGGGCGGTGCTGTAGTTGCTCACCCCCACCGCCCGCGCCAGCCCCTCGTCGCGGGCAGCGAGCATCTCCCGCCACACCGGGATCCCGTCGGCGGGGCTCGACGGCGGCCAGTGGACCAGCCACAGGTCGACGTGGTCGGTGCCGAGCGCGGTCAGGCTCGCCTCGATGGTCTCCCGCTCCCGGCCGACCCGGTCCGGCGGGAGCTTGGTGGTGAGGAAGACGTCCTCGCGGCGCAGCCCGCTCTCCTGGACCGCCCGGCCGACCTCCTCCTCGTTGCCGTACATCGTGGCGGTGTCGACGTGTCGGTAGCCCGCGTCGAGCGCGGCGAGCACGGCGTCGTACCCGGCCTGGCCGGTGGCCTGCCACGTGCCGAAGCCGAGCAGGGGCATCCGCACCTCGCCGGGGAGCGTGACCGTGGGCTGCTCCTCGTGGTCCATGCCGACGGGTCTACCCGTGCTGGCCCCCGACATGCTCCGCCGATGCGGAACAGCCGCCGGCCCGAGCGCCGGCCGCCGGGCGGACCGGCGGGCAGGGTGCAGGCGGGGCGGCGGGCAACCGGGGCGGCGGGCAGGCAGGGCGGCGGGCAGGCAGGGCGGCGGGCAGGCGGCCCGATGAGCCGGGGAGCGCCGGCGGCCGGCGGGCGGGCGCGGTGTGCCGGACAATACGGGGGTGGCTGACCGGCTGGAGGAGTACCGGCGCAAACGGGACGCGGCACGCACCCCGGAGCCGGTGCCGAAGCGCCCCCCGCGGCGGAAGAGGCCCGCCGACGGCACGGCGCGCTTCGTCATCCAGCAGCACCACGCCCGGAGCCTGCACTGGGACCTGCGGCTGGAGCACGAGGGCGTGCTCGCCTCCTGGGCGGTGCCGCGCGGGCTGCCCCGCGACACCGGGCGCAACCACCTCGCCGTGCACACCGAGGACCATCCGATGGAATACCTGGACTTCCACGGCGAGATCCCGGCCGGCGAGTACGGCGGCGGGCGGATGATCATCCACGACCGGGGCACCTACCGGCTGGAGAAGTGGCGCGACGACGAGGTGATCGTCGTCCTCGACGGGGAGCGCACCGCCGGGCGGTACGTCCTCTTCGCCACCGGCGGGAAGGGCGGCCGGGACTGGATGGTCCGGCGCACCGACCCGCCGCCGGAGGGCTGGACCAGCATGCCCGAGCTGGTCCGCCCGATGCGTCCCACCCGTGCGGCGAAGCTGCCGAGGGACCAGGCCGAGTGGGGCTACGAGCTGCGCTGGGACGGGGTGCGCGCGGTCGCGTACGTCTCGGGGGGACGGCTGCGGCTGCTCTCGGAGGACGACGAGGACATCTCCGGGACGTACCCCGGGCTGCGCGAGATGGCCGAGGAGCTGGCGCCGACGGAGGCCGTGCTGGACGGCGTCCTGGTCCGCATCGACACCGCCGGCCGGGTGCGCCCGGCCCGCGGCGGCCGCCGTACCCCGGACGCGCAGTTCCTGATCTTCGACCTGCTCTGGCTGGAGGGCGTGACCAGCACGGACCTGCCCTACGCGCAGCGCCGGGAGCTGCTCGACGGTCTGGCGCTCGCCGGCCCGCACTGGCAGACTCCGCCCTGGTTCCCCGGCGCCGGCCCGGAGGCCCTGCGGGCCGGGCGGGAGCAGGGGTTGCCCGGGGTGGTGGCGAAGCGGCTGGACTCGGCCTACGAACCCGGCGGGCGCAGCCGACGCTGGCTGAGCATCGACGCGGGCCGAGACACGAGCTGAGACGACGAGGAGCAGCGTGTACCTGACCCACCTCGAGTGCCCGCGCTGCGGGCGGGAGCACGACGCTGGCACGCTGACCAACCTCTGCGACTGCGGCTCGCCGCTGCTGGCGCGCTACGACCTGGCAGCGGTGGCGAAGGTGCTCACCCCGGAACGGTTCCCGCTGCGCCCGGCCGACCTGTGGCGCTACCGGGAACTGCTGCCGGTGGCCGACCCGCGGCACGAGACCACGCTCGGCGAGGGCTGGACGCCGCTGCTGCGCACCCCGAACTACGGCGCGGAGATCGGCATCGCGGACCTGATGGTCAAGGACGAGGGGTTGACCCCGACCGGCTCCTTCAAGGCGCGCGGCGCGGCCGTCGGCGTCAGCCGGGCCCGTGAGCTGGGCGTGGAGCGCATCGCCATGCCGACCAACGGCAACGCCGGCGCCGCCTGGGCCACCTACGCCGCGCGGGCCGGGCTGGGCGCGACCATCGTCATGCCGCTGGACGCCCCCACCATCTGTCGGCGCGAGTGCGTGGCCGCCGGGGCCGACCTGCGCCTGGTCGACGGGCTGATCAGCGACGCGGGGCGGCACGTCGCCGAGCTGGTCGCCGAGTCCGGCGGCGCGGTCTTCGACGCCGGCACGCTGCGCGAGCCGTACCGGCTCGAGGGCAAGAAGACGATGGGGTACGAGATCGTCGAGCAGCTCGGCTGGCAGGTGCCGGACGTGATCATCTATCCCACCGGCGGCGGGGTCGGCCTGATCGGCATCCAGAAGGCGCTGCACGAGCTTCGCGAGCTGGGCTGGATCTCCGACAGGCTGCCCCGCCTGGTCGCGGTGCAGTCGACGGGGTGCGCGCCGATCGTGCGCGCCTTCGCCGCCGGCGAGCGGCGGGCCCGGCCCTGGGCCGACGCGCACACCGTCGCGTTCGGCATCACCGTGCCGGCCCCGCTCGGCGACGAGCTGATCCTCGACGCGCTACGCGCCAGCGCCGGCACCGCCATCGCGGTCGACGACGCCGAGATCCTGGCCGACCTGCGGAACTTCGCCGCCCGGGAGGGGCTGCTGCTCTGCCCGGAGGGGGCCGCCTGCCTGACCGCCGCCAGGCATCTGCGAGCCGGCGGCTGGATCCGCGCCGGCGAGCGGGTGGTGGTGCTCAACACCGGGGCCGGGGTGAAGTACCCGGAGACCGTGGCCGTCGCCGACGTGCCGGTGCTGCCGGCCTGAGATGCCCACACCCGGTCAGTCCGTGGTGGGGTCGGTCAGCCGCCAGGCGGCGTTGATCAGGCCGATGTGCGACAGCGCCTGCGGCGTGTTGCCGAGCTGCGCGCCGGTGCGCGGGTCGATCTGCTCGCTGAACAGGCCGACGTCGTTGGCGTGCCCGAGCACCCGCTCGAAGAGCGCCTCGGCGCGGCCCCGCTCGCCGGCCATCGCCAGGCACTCCACCAGCCAGAACGAGCAGAGCAGGAAGCCGGCCGGATCCGTGTCCCACCGCCGGACGAGGCCGTTGCCGCTGCCCAGCCCGCGCTCGACCGCCTCGATGGTGGCGCGCATCCGGGGGTCCGTCGCCGGCAGGAAACGCACCAGCGGCAGCAGCAGCGCCGAGGCGTCCAGCTCGGGCGAGCCGAACGCCCCCGTGTACGCGCCGACCCGCTCGTTCCAGCCCTCCCGCAGCACGGCGGCCCGGATCTCGTCGCGGATCGCCGCCCAGCGCCGCGGGTCGGCCCGGTCCCCGAGCCGGGGCGCGAGCGCCACCGCGCGGTCCATCGCCACGCAGCAGAACACCTTCGACGTCAGGTAGTGCCGATCGGCGTCCCGGGTCTCCCAGATGCCCCGGTCGGGCAGGTGCCAGGTGGCGGCCACCTGCTCGGTCAGGCCGAGCACCATCTCGCGCAGTTCCCCGTCGAGCGTCTCGCCGAGGTGGTCGCGCAGCAGCGAGACCGCCGAGAGCACCTCGCCGGGCACGTCGAGCTGGCGCTGCCGCCAGGCGCCGTTGCCGATCCGCACCGGGAGGCTGTCGGCGTAGCCGCGCAGGTGCGCGCACTCGTACTCGGAGACGTCGCGCTCGCCCTCCAGGCCGAAGAGCACCGGCACGGGCTCGGGGCCGACCCGGCCGATCGAGCGGGCCGCCCAGGCGAACAGGCGCGACGCCTCGGACGGGCAGGCCGCCACCCAGAGGGCGCGCAGGGTCATCGCGAAGTCGCGCAGCCACGAGTAGCGGTAGTCGTAGTTGCGGTCGCCGCCGATCCGCTCCGGCAGCGACGTGGTCAGGGCCGCGACGACCGCGCCGCTGCGGGCGTACGTGAGGCCGGTGAGCACGGTCGCGCTGTGCCGGACCTCGTCGGGGTAGCGGCCGTCGTAGTGGTGCGACTCCCGGTACGCCTGCCACGCCTGCACCGTCTCGGCGAGCGCGGCCACCGGGTCCAGCCGGACCGGCGCCGTTCCGTACTCCCGCCCGTACGCCGCGTCGAAGCCGACCATCTGCCCGGCCGTGATCTCGAAGTCCTGCCGGACCCGGTCCCGGTCGACGGGCAGCGGGACCCCGTCGCCGCGCAGGGTCAGCACCACCGGGCCGGCCGCCGCGAGGAGCCCGCCGTCGGCCTGCGTGTGCAGGTACGGCGTGAGCAGGCCGAACTCGGGGCGGGGGCAGAAGTCCAGCGACATCCGCACCCGCCCGGTGAGCCCCTCGACGACCCGCAGCAGCACCGCCGGCGAGTTCATCCCCAGCTCGTGGCCCCGGGCGCCGAGCTCGGCGGCGAGCGCGTCGGTGACCGCGACGCTGCCCTCCGGGGTGTGGTGCACGGTGCGCAGCACCAGGGTGTCGGCGACGTACGCCCGCTCCGTCCGGTGCCCGGGCAGCCCGGCGGCGACGGGCGCCAGCCTCCAGTGCCCGGCCATCGGGTCCAGCAGCCGACCGAAGACGGACGGACCGTCGAACCGGTCCGGGCACCACCAGTCGATCGAGCCGTCACGGCCGACCAGGGCACCCGAGCGGCAGTCGGAGAGGAATCCGTAGTCGGAGATCGCCGGCTGGTCCACCCGCTGCGGGTACCCCGTTCCACTCCCGTCAGACCGGCGAGCCGGCCGGGCGGTCAGGAGGTCGGCGGCTCGTCCTCGCCCGCCTCCTCCGCCGCGTCGGCCTCCTCCTTGGTGCGGTGCACCGCCTGGTCGGCGTGCTCCGGCGGGCCGTAGACGGTGTAGAGCACCAGGGGGTTCGGGCCGGTGTTGACGAAGTTGTGCTTCGTGCCGGCCGGCACCACCACCAGGTCGCCCTGGACGACCTCACGCTTCTCCCCGGCCACCCGGGCCTCGCCGGTGCCGCTGACGAAGGTGAGAATCTGGTCGATGTCCTCGTGGACCTCCTCGCCGATCTCGCCGCCCGGCGGGATCGTCATGATCACCAGCTGGGTGTGCTCACCGGTCCACAGCACCCGCCGGAAATCCGGGCTCTTCTCGGCGACGGTCGCGATCGTGAAATGCTCCATGCCGACGCACATACCCGCTACGGCGCCACGCCACGCCGGGACGCGCAGATGGTGGAAATCCCCACTGATCCGAGGTTTGCCGGCACCGTGACCGGGGATCGAGAGGTGGACGGGCGCAGGGCGCCGGTCGAGCCAGGTCCCCGCTGACGTACCGCCGTACGGCTGCGGCGGTGGGAGACGGCCAGAGCGCGGCGACGTTGCGGATCCCGCAGGATCTCCAGCGGCGCCGCGCGCTCGTGTCCGAGCACCGGCCGGGTCGGACCGCTGGGGGCGGGACGGACGGGCGGGCCGGAACCACCGGTGGTGCGGGCGGTCGGCGGGCCGGTCAGGCCGGCACCGCCAGGTGGTGCGGGCGGTCGGCGGGCCGGTCAGGCCAGCACCGCCAGGTGGAACGGGCGGTCGGCGGGCCGGCCGTCGCTGGCGAAGGTGGAGACGAACACCGCGTTCGGGATGCCGGTCCGTCCGGCGACCGCGATCTCGCCCGAGGGCGCGACGCCCGAGCTGCCGGGCAGGCCCACCGTGCCGACGTACCCGGCGGCCGTCACGTCCTGGTCGAACACGACCTGGTACATCCCCGTTCCCAGCCGGCTGGCCGCGGCCACGCCGAGCCCCCGGACCAGGCCGCCCTTGGCGTTGACCACGGCGAAGAGCACGCGGGCGCTGGCGGGCAGGCCGACGCTGGCGCAGGTGGTCGCCTCCGCGTCGGCGAGGGCGGCGTCGCCGTCGCCCGGTTCGGGCTGCGCCGCGGTGGGGTGACGGGATCTGGGGCTGGGCATCGCGGTCCTTCCTCTCCGACCCCGCGCAGGGGCCGCGACGAGGCATTCGAGGTGACTCAGGGGGATCAGCGCCGATCAGCGCCCTTTGTGATCGAACGTATGTCGCGTCGGGCACCGGCAGCCACTCGCGCGCTTGTCCGATCTTGGACAGCCACCACGCCGGCGTCACCCCGCTGACCTGCGAGAACTCTCGCCCGGCCGAGGGCACCCGACCCGGTCGGCACCAGGGCAGTCGTCGCCGCCACGGCTCCCGGGCGACCCCGGCTCAGTCGTCGCCGCCACGGCTCCCGGGCGACGCCGGCTCAGTCGTCGTCCGCCGCCACGGGCTCCCGACCGACGCACCGGACCTTCAGCTCGAACTCGCCGGCCGGCCCGGTGAAGGCGACCTCCACGTCGTCGTCCGGCCCCCGGTCGAAGTCGGAGACGCGGTAACCCTGCGCCGGGGCCCAGGAGACCAGCCGCACGCCGCCCGGCCCGCACTCGGCGACCGCGGTGCCCCCTTCCGTGGCGAACGCCCTGCGCTCGCCCCGGGGGGTGGCGCCCGCCGACGCCGCCGACGTCGGCCCCGCGCCCGGAGTGGTCGGCGCGGGCGCGGCCAGGGCGCGTTCGACCTCCTCCTGGCTGAGCACCCCGCCCGGCGTGCCGGCGATGCTTTCCCCCACCCATCTGATCGCGGCCACCCCGATCAGGGTGGCGACGACGGCGGTGAACAGCCAGCCGGCGACGGCGAGAAGCGAACGGCGGCGCATCCACCGAGTGTCCCCGATCCCCGGTTGGGCCGAGCCCTGGACGAGGCTAAGGGACGGTTAAGCACCGGGCCGGCACGTCGCGCGGCGGATAGCCTGCCACCTGTGGCCCGCCTGCTGCTCATCGAGGACGACCTGACGATCCGTACGCCGCTGTTGCGGGCCCTGCGCGAACGGGGGCACGCGGTGGCGGCCGCCTCGACGGCGATGGCCGGCCTGCGCGACGCGCTGGACGACCGCCCCGACCTCGTCGTGCTGGACCTGGGACTGCCCGACCTGGACGGCCGGGAGCTGCTGCGCATGCTGCGCGCGGTCAGCGTCGTGCCGGTGATCGTGGCCACCGCCCGCGACGACGAGACCGAGATCGTCCGGGTGCTCGACGCCGGGGCCGACGACTACGTCGTCAAGCCGTTCACCGCGGCGCAGCTCGACGCGCGGATCCGGGCGGTGCTGCGCCGCGGGGCGGGAACGGTCCCCGAGGACCCGGCGCTCGTGGTCGGCGGGCTGCGGGTCGATCCCCGCTCCCGGCAGGTCACCCTGGACGGCGAGCCCGTCGAGCTGACCCCGCGCGAGTTCGACCTGCTGCACCACCTCGCGGGCCGGCCGGGCCAGGTGGTGACCAAGCGGGAGCTGCTCGCCGAGGTGTGGCAGATCCCGTACGGCGGCGCCGACAAGACCGTGGACGTGCACCTGTCCTGGCTGCGCCGCAAGCTCGGGGAGAGCGCGCAGGCACCCCGCTACCTGCACACCGTTCGGGGCGTCGGGGTCCGGCTGGACGTGCCCGGGAGCGCCGGGTGAGGGCCCGGCTGGCGCTGCTGGTGGCCGCGGTCAGCGTCCTCACCCTGGTCGCCTTCCTGGTGCCGCTGGCGTTGCTGGTGCGTACCGTCGCCGAGGACCGGGCGACCGTGCGGGCCACGGCCGACGCGCAGAGCCTCGTGACCGTCGTCGGCACCGCCGACACCGCCACGATCCGGCTGACCGTCGAGCAACTGGCCGCGGAGTCCGACCGGCCGGTCAGCGTGTTCCTGCCCGACGGCACCGTGCTCGGCGCCCCCGCCCTCCGGACGCCCGCCGTGGCGCTGGCGGCCCGGGGGCAGAGCCTCACCGCCGAGTCGGAGCGCGGACGCGAGGTGGTCATCGCCGTGCAGGGCCGCCCGGACGGCACCGGCGTGATCCGGACGATCGTCCCGCCGGCGGAGCTGACCGCCGGGGTGACCCGGTCCTGGCTGGTCCTGGCCCTGCTGGGCGTGCTCCTGGTGCTGATCGGGCTGGCCGTCGCCGACCGGCTGGCCCGTACCCTGGTCCGGCCGATCGGCGAACTCTCCGCCGTGTCGCACCGCCTCGCGAACGCCGAACTGGACGCACGCGTCACGCCCGCCGGGCCGCCCGAGCTGCGTGAGGTGGCCGGCGCCCTCAACCACCTCGCCAATCGGATCCAGGTGCTGCTGGTGCAGGAACGCGAGGAGGTCGCGGACCTGTCGCACCGCCTGCGCACCCCGCTGACCGCGCTGCGGCTGGAGGCCGAGTCGCTGCGGGACCCGCAGGACGCGGCCCGGGTGACGGCGGCGGTGGACGGGCTGGAACGCGCGGTCACCGGCCTGATCCGGCAGGCCCGGTGGCGGGCGCCGACAGCCGGGGCGGCCGCCGCCGACGCGGCCGCCGTGGTGGCCGAGCGGGTGGCGTTCTGGTCGGTGCTGGCCGAGGACACCGGACGCGCCGTCACCCTCGACCTGGCGCCGGGGCCGCTGCCGGTGGGCGTACCCGCCGACGAGTTGGCCGCGGCGGTGGACGCCCTGCTCGGCAACGTCTTCGCGCACACCCCCGACGGCACCGCGTTCGCCGTCCGGCTGGCCGCCGAGGCGGGCCGGGCCACGCTGACCGTGGCGGACGAGGGGCCGGGGATCCCGCCCGACACCGTCGACCGTGGGGCGAGCACCGCCGGCTCCACGGGCCTCGGCCTGGACATCGCCCGCCGCGCCGCCCAGGCCAGCGGCGGCCACCTCGCCCTCCGCACGTCGCCCTCCGGCGGCGCCGAGGTGCGCCTGGAGCTCGGCCCGCCGAAGCCCTGACCCGTCCGGGCCCTGACCTGGGGCGCCGCCGCCCATCGGCCCGGGTCGGCCTCGGGCTCGGGCGGCCTCGGGACCGGCCTCGGGCTAGAACGGGCTCGGACTCGGGGCCGGCCTCGGCCTCGGGCTCGGGCTCGGGCTCGGGCTCGGGCTCGGGCTCCGGCTCCGGCTCGGGCTCCGGCTCCGGCTCCGGCTCCGGCTCCGGCTCCGGCTCCGGCTCCGACGAGGCTTAACCCGGGCTTAGCGTTCGGGCAGCGTGGCACTATCCGGCCGGGCGCGATCCTCGTGGACGTACCCGAGGAAAGGCGAACCGAGATGAAGCGCAACCCCCTGATCCTGGCGTCGGTCGGCGGCGTGGCCGCGCTCGCCGTGGCCGGCGCGGCCCTCGGCGTCGCGGCCGCCGACGGCGGCCCGGCCCGGGCGACCACGCTGGTCGCCGCGACGACCGCCCCGAGCGCCCCCACGACCCCGGGCGGCACCTCCACCGGCGCCCCCGGCAGCGCGCCGGCGACCGGCGGCACGTCGGCGACCCCCGGCACGCCGTCGGGCAGCGGCACCCCGGCGACCGGCGGGGACGCCGTGTCCGAGCAGCGGGCCCGGGAGATCGCGCTGGCCCGGGCGGGCGGTGGCCAGGTCGTCGAGATCGAGGCCGAGCAGGAGGACGACCGCCCGGTGTGGAGTGTCGAGGTCGTCGTCGGGCAGACCGAGCACGAGATCGACGTCGACCGGGAGCACGGCACGGTGGTGAAGGCCGAGCAGGAGCCCGTCGACGACGAGGACGACGACCGTGACGACGACGAGGACGACTCCGGCGACGACGACTGACCCGGTGCCGCCGCCCCCATGCTCCCGGGGGCGGCGGCCCGAGGCGTCACGCCCGATCGCCCCTGTGACGAACACCGATGTCTGGCTACATTGGGGTATGGTGCCCGCCCACGAGGGCCGGGCGGCGGAACCGGTCTACCGCCCCATCCTCGCCAACCGGCGGGGCGAGCTGGAGGCGCTCGGTCATCTCGACGACGACGTCGCACCCCTGCTCGCCCCGGTCCTCCAGGTGTCCGTCCTGAATTCATACACACTGGACGTTCTCGGCCGGCTGCCCGCCGGGCTGCTCCCGGGCGTCGACGTCACCGACCTGCCCGACGCCCCGGAGACCGAGCTGGTCCGCTGGGGCGTACCACTGGTGCCGGTGATAGGGCTCGCGGACAGCGACCGGCGGCTGGTGGCGCACGGTGCGGCGGCCCGGGCCCACGCCCACCGGGCGCTGGTCCGGCTGCGCGTCGGCCGGGACCGGGCCGGGCCGGACGCGGCCACGGCGGCGGCGGAGCGGATCTGGCGGTTCACCCGCCTGGTCCCCGAGCAGTGCGACCTGCTCCTCGACGCCGGAGACGTGTGCTGCGCGGCCGACATGCGGGTGGCCGAGCCGCGACTGCGCCGGCTGCGGGAGTGGGCACGCCGGCACGCCTGGCGCTCGGTCAGCGTGGCGGCCGGCGGAATGCCACCCTCGCTGACCCGCCTCCCCACCGACGAGCCGGTACGCCTCGACCGCTGGGACTGGCGGCTCTGGCTGCGGCTGGCCGACCTCGGCGTCGGATACGGCGACTACGGCGTCGGCTCGGCGGTGCCGGGCGCCGACCAGCCGGGCGACCGGCTGCCGACGGTGCGCTACACGACAGACGACGCCTGGTGGGTGTACCGCTGGTCCCGCCGGGGAGGACGGGGCGACGACCGGTTCGCGGACCTGTGCCGCGCGCTGGTGTCGGCGCCGCACTGGCCCGCCGCCGGGGCCGACTTCTCGTGGGGTGACCACGAACTCGTCCGGCGCGCCCGTCGCGGCGCGGGGGCCGGGTCGGCCAGCAACTGGGCGGCGTGGAGCACCTCGCACCACCTGGCGCACGTGCTGGCGGCGCTGCCGCACCCGGGCCGGGAGACCCGGCCGGGGCCGTGGCGCTCCGGTCAGGCGGGCCCGGAGCGCGGCCGGCCCGCCCGGCCGCACCGCGGCGAGGCCCGCCGGGCCGGCTGACGTGCCGGCCCGGCGCCGCAGCCCGCGGCCTCCGTCACTGCTTCTCGGTGAACCCGAACTGCACGATGCCCTCGTCGTCGACGCTCGCGTCCACCGAAGCGTCGCCGAGCAGTTCGGCGGCGTCGGAGTCCAGGAAGATCCGGGCGCCCTGGTTGTCGACCACGTGGTCGCCCTCGGCCGGTTCGGCGACCAGCTCGACGGTGAGCGAGCCGGCCTCGGTGTCGGCGGCGATCCGCACTCCGCCGTCCTCGGCGACGTCCTGCTGGTTGGCGAGGTCGCGGATGACCAGCACGGCGTTGTCGGTCATGGTGAGCATGGCGGAATCTCCTCGTGGATTCTCGGATTCGCGGCGCGGGGCCGGACTCGGCCCGACACGGGCGCACCGTCGGAGGCGACGGCAGGACGACCCGCACATCGTCGCAGGTCGGGGGCGGCTGAGGGCCCCTTCACGGCCTACGTTGCCCCCTGCCGGGGCATCCGTCAAATAGAGCGGGATCAGTGTCGGACGCCGGCCGGGGCCAGCAGGGCGCGGATCTCGCGTGCCGCCGCGCGACCGGCCCGGTTGGCGCCGACGGTGCTCGCCGACGGGCCGTACCCGATCAGGTGAACCCGCTCGTCGGCGACCACCCGGGTGCCGTCCATGGTGACACCGCCGCCGGGCGCGCGCAGCCGCAGCGGCGCGAGGTGGTCCAGCGCGGCCCGGAAGCCGGTGCACCAGAGGATCACGTCCGCGGGCACGAACCTGCCGTCGTCCCAGGCCACCCCGTCGGGCGTGATCCGGTCGAACACGGGTAACCGGTCGAGCACGCCGCGCTCGCGCAGCCGGCGCAGTTCCGGCGTGAGCGGCAGCCCGGTCACGCCGACGACGCTGGCCGGTGGGCGGCCCGCGCGGACCGCCGCGTCGACCAGCGCCACCGCCGCGCGCCCCCGCTCGGGGGTGAACTCCTCGTCCCGGAAGTCGGGCGGGCGTCGGGTCACCCAGGTGGTGCCGGCCGCGACGGTGGAGACCTCGGCGAGCAGTTGGACGGCGGACGTCCCGCCGCCCACCACCACGACCCGCCGGCCGGCGAACTCCGCCGGCCCTCGGTAGTCGGCGGTGTGCAGTTGGCGGCCCCGGAAGCTCGACCGGCCCGGGTAGTGCGGCCAGAACGGCCGGGTCCAGGTGCCGGTGGCGTTGACCAGTGCCCGGGCGGACCAGTCGCCCCGGTCGGTGAGGACGTCCAGCCGGCCGTCGGGCCGGTCGTGGACCGCACGGACCCGGACCGGACGCCGCACCGGCAGGGCGTACTCGCGCTCGTAGGCGGCGAAGTAGGCGCTGACCACCTCGGCCGCCGGCCGGTCGGGTCCCGCCGGCGGGAACGGCAGGCCGGGCAGGTCGTGGAAGCCGTGCACGCGGTCGAGCCGCAGCGTGGGCCAGCGGTGCCGCCACGCCCCGCCCGGCCCGTCGTCCCCGTCGAGGATCACGAAGCCGTCCCCGGGGGCGAAGCCCGCGCGGCGCAGGTGGTAGCCGGCGGAGAGGCCGGCCTGTCCGGCCCCGATCACCAGCACGTCGACGGAGCGCTCGTCCATGTCGGGTGCAACAACGGCCGTCCCGCCCGCCTGCCCGCTTCCGGGCGTCTCGCCGCTCACACACCGGAAGAACGCGAACGGAAATTTCTTTCGCTTGCCGGCCTTCTCTGGCAGATATCTCCGTGGCAGCATCAGCGCATGCATCGTCGTCTCTTTCCCCGGACGCTCGCGCTGGCCGCGCTGGTGGCCGCCGCCGCCACGGCCGGCGCCCCGAGCGCCACCGCCGAGTCGCCGACCCCCGCGGCGACCCGCCTCAACGCCACCATCGACGCGATACTCGCCGACTCCCGGCTGGCCGGGGCGCAGGCGTCGGTGGTCGTGAAGGACGCCGCCACCGGCGAGACCGTCTACCACCGCAACGGCGACCGCCGGCTGGTGCCCGCCTCCAACACCAAGCTGCTGACCTCGGCCGCGGCGCTGGAGCTGCTCGGGCCGGGCCACCGCTTCAGCACGGAGGTGCGCTCCACCGGCTCCCGCCGCGCCGGTCTCGTCTCCGGCAACCTCTACCTGCGCGGCGGCGGCGACCCCACCATGCTCGCCGCCGACTACGACGCGCTGGCCGCGCAGGTCGCCGCCGAGGGCGTCCGGGTGGTGACCGGCAACCTCGTCGCCGACGACACCCGCTACGACGACACCCGCCTCGGCCCCGACTGGACCTGGGACGACGAGCCCTACTACTACGCGGCGCAGGTCTCCGCCCTGACCGTGGCGCCCGACACCGACTACGACGCGGGCACCGTCATCGTGCACGCCGCCCCCGGCGCGAGCGCGGGTGCCCGCCCGGTCGTCACCACCACCCCGGCCACCGGGTACCTGAAGATCGACAACCGGGCGCAGACGGTCGCCGACGGGGAGACCTCGATCTCCTTCGAGCGCGCGCACGGCAGCAACACCGTCGTGGTCACCGGGCAGATCGCCCTGGGCGACCAGCCGGAGAGCGACTGGGTCACCGTCTGGGAGCCCACCGGCTACGCCGCCGACGTCTTCCGCGCGGCCCTGCGCAAGCACGGCGTGCGGGTCCTCGGCCGGACCGTGCTGGGCCAGGCCACCCCGGAGGAGGCCGCCGAGGTGACGCGGCACGAGTCGATGCCCCTGGCCAAGCTGATGGTGCCGTTCCTCAAGCTCTCCAACAACGGCCACGCCGAGGTGCTGACCAAGGAGATCGGCCGGGTGCTCACCGGCGCCGGCACCTGGTCGGCCGGGCTGGCGGCGATCAGCGAGTACGTCGCCGACGCCGGGATGGACACCGGCACGCTGCGCCAGCGGGACGGTTCCGGTCTCTCGCGGCGCAACCTGATCCCGGCCGACGAGTTCGTGGACCTGCTCACCGCCGTCCGCGCCGAGCCCTGGTTCGACACGTGGTACGCGGCCCTGCCGGTGGCGGGGGACCCGGACCGCTTCGTCGGCGGCACGCTGCGCAGCCGGATGCGCGGCACCCCGGCGGCCGGCAACGTGCACGCCAAGACCGGCAGCCTGACCGGCGTCTCCGGCCTCTCCGGCTACGTCACCGACGCCGACGGGCGGGTGCTGGCCTTCTCGATCCTGCTCAACAACTACCTGGCCTCGTCGGTCAAGGGGCTGGAGGACCAGATCGCGATCGCGCTCGCCTCGTACACCGAGAAGGGCGTCACCGCGGCGCGCGTCGCGCCGCCGACGGCCCCCGACGCGCCCCGGGCCCCCGAGGGCCGGGAGTGCTCCTGGGTGAAGCCCGTCGCCTGTTGACGGGCCGGCGGGGCCCGGTGCGAGGGCCCCGCCGGCGCTCAGGCGCCCGGGCGGTGCGGCGGCTCGGCGGTCGGGTCGCCGCCCGCGATCAGCGCGGCGATGTCGGCGGGCCGCAGGCCGCGCTGCGCGAGCACCCGGGTGCCCCAGCGGTGCAGCCGGCACGGGTGCGGGCTGGCGTCGTTGCGGCAGACCGTGCCGCCGGACCAGCGCCGGGGCGCGTGCACCACGACCGCCCGGACGGCGAACTGGGCGTCCTCGGCGGTGACGTACGGCGGCAGCGGGATCTCCCGGAGCACCTCCCCGGACGGCTCCCCGGCGCCCCGGGGGGCGGTCGGACGGACGGTGCGGGTGGTGGTGCTGCTCATCGGTCGTGCCTCCACAGAGGATCGTCGGGCGTGGACAGCAGGAAGTTACGGGACGCCGAACGCGGCGCGACGGACAAACTGTCCCCGGGTCAGCGGCCGCAGCCCCGACACGGGCGCCGGGTACGCAGGTGGTGGCCGATCGCCGCGACGCCGAGCCCCCAGCCCCACAGCCAGTACGCCGACTCGGCGACCCAGAAGAACGCCAGCGGGTAGCGGCCGTCGCCGGGATCGAACGTGCCGGTGACCGTCTCGACGGTCAGCTGGGCGAGGCCGACCGCGAAGTAGCAGACCAGTCCGACGGAGAACAGCGCCGCCGGGACGAGGAGCAGCAGCCGGGGAATCCGCCGGCCGGCCAGCAGCGGCACCCACCCGGGCCAGACCACGCCCCAGGAGTGCGCCAGGGCCAGCGGCAGCAGCACCCCGGCGAGCAGGAAACCGACCTCGAAGGCGATCATCGACGCGCCCTGGCTGAGCGGCACGTCCTCGAAGCCGACCCACACCTGGGCCGCCAGCCGCAGCAGGCAGCCGGCCACCGCCGCCCAGGCCGCCACCCGCGCCCAGGTGGGCACCGTCGGCGACGCGCCGCGTACCGGGCCCGTCCGGCCGCACCGGCGGCAGTCGCCCCGCAGCCGACGCCGGTGCCCGAGGACCGCCGCGTGCAGCGACGCGGCCCCGGTCAGGCAGGCGAGGCGGCTGAGCAGGGCACCCGGGTGGAACGCCTCGCCCGGGTCGAGGATCAGCAGCCCGACCACGTCCAGCAGCAGCAGCGCGCAGGCCAGGAGCAGCGCCGCGCAGACCAGCCAGCCGGCCGCGGCCAGCGCCGGGCGCCAGGTGCGGGCGGCGGCGAGCCCCACGCCGACCAGGCCGGCGGCGGCGCAGAGCGCCACCGTCCACCAGCCGGTGAAGACCACGAGGTCCGTGTCGAGCGGCGGGAACTCCGGCGCGCCGGTGAGGGCCCAGCGCAGCCGCACCGCGCCGTAGGCGAGGGCCCAGGCGATCACGACGTACGGCAGGGCCGGGCGGCGCGGTTGGCTGGCGGGGCGGGGCGGTGCCGGTGCGGGCAGCGTGCTGGTCATGCCCCCACGCTGCCGTCGTACGCGGCGGGCCGGTTCCCCGCCGGGGGTGGACCGCTTCCCCCGCGCGGGGGAACGACCGGTCGGCGGCGCGCCGGGGTCAGCGCAGCGCGACCGCCTGCACGCCCACGTTGCCGCAGTCGGCGGTGAAGACCTCCTCCGCCGTCCAGGTCAACACCAGCCGCGCCCCCCTCGGCGCCTGGAACGCGAGGGTGAACTCGGCGGAGCGGCTGGTGTGCCGGTCCTCGATCCGCAGCGTCCTGTTGGGACCGCCGTCGGAGAGGCGCGCGTCCAGCCGACCCCGGGCCATCCACACCCCGGCGAAGAGGCGGACCGTGCGCGGCTGACCGTCGGCGACGACGGCGAGCGTGAAGCGACTGCCGGCGCCGCAGCGGTAGACCCCGTGGGGCGAGCCGCCCACCGACTCGACCGGGGTGCCGTCGCGCCAGCGGAAGCTCTCCTGGTTGTCGTCCCAACCGCCGACGGCGCCCCGGCCGCCCTCGTCCCGGATCTCGCCGGTGCCGCCCCGCTTGCGGACCGTCGAGCCCGCGCCGCGCAGCCCCCAGTGGAGCCAGTCCCGGCTGCCGACGCCGGTCAGGTCCACCTCGGCCGGCACCTCGGCAAGGGTGGCGTCGAGCGTCGGGCGCACCGGCGGGGCCGTCGGCGTCGGGGTGGCGGACTGGCTCGGCGGGCGCTGCCGGGGCCGCAGTCCCGGCGAGGCCTGGCCGGGGCCGGGGTAGCGCGCCTCGACGCCGGGCAGCCCGCTGGGCCGGCCGGCCCCCGGCGGCCCTCCGCCCGTCGCCTCCCGGCCGGGGTCGGGGTCGCCGGAGGCCAGGTATGCCACGAGGACGACCAGGCAGGCGAGCACGGCGACACCCTCGACGGCCCGGCGTCGGCGTCGCCGGGCGCGCAGCAGCCGCCGCAGGTCGCCGCGGGTGGGGCCGGGTCGGGCGGAGGGCGGGAGGGTGGGGTCGGCGCTCGCCCCGTCGGCCTCGCGGCGGCCGTGCCGCGCCGGTCGGGCTCCCTGCCGCGTCAGGTCTTCCTCCGCCACCGGCCCTCCACTTCCCCACCGGCCGTCGCCCGCAAGGCACAGGTGAGCGTCCGCCGTGCGGACGCCCACGTTGGCATCCGGATCGGCCGATGCGCCAGACCGGACGGGCGGGCGTGTCCGGTTCGGTATCGACCGTAGCCGACATCCGTCCGGAAGGTGGTTGCGGGCCGAGCCGTCCGTGTCCCTGGGCGGCCCCCGCGCGAAGGGCGGCCCCGCGCGAACGGCGGCCAACGCGCGAAGGGCGGCCCCGCGCGAACGGCGGCCAACGCGCGAAGGGCGGCCAACGCGCGAGGGGCGGGGCCGCGTGGTGGCGGGCGCCTCAGTGTCGGCGGCGGCGGTGCAGCCCGCGACCGGGGTGCCAGCTCTCGATGACCAGGTGGTCCGCCGGATCACCGACCCTGGTCAGCACCACCTCGGTCAGCTCGATCCGGAACCGGTGCGAGCCGTCGTCGCCCGGCGGCTCCTCGTGCGCCACGCCGGCGATCTTCGCGTCGCCGCCCCAGGACCCCGGATCGCCCTCGGGAGGATCCTCGGTCGGGCAGTGCAGCGCCACCCGCGGGTCGCGGCGCAGGTCGAGGGCCTTCAGCGCGCCGGCCATGCTGCCCAGCCGCAGCTGTTCGGGGCCGAAGTCGAACTCGGTGCCGCTGATCCGCGGCGAGCCGTCGCGACGCAGCGTCGCCATCGTGCCGTGCTTGCGCACCGCGAAACGGGCGCGCACCCGCTCGGCGAACTCGGGTTGCTCCTCGACGAGGTCGGACCACCATGCCATGCCGGCCACTCTGGCAGGAAAACCTGACAGCCGGCGGCGACTTTTCAGCGGATCTCGAAGCCGAGCGCCTGGGCGATCAGCACCGCCTGCCCGGCGTCCACGACCGCCCCCGCCCGCTCCACGGCCGTCGGGTCGAGCGCGGTCAGGTCGCTGCCGCGCAGGTCGGCACCGGAGAGCCTGGCGTTGTGCAGCTGCGCGGCCGACAGGTCCACCCCGGTGACCGTGGCGCCGGTCAGGTTGGCCCCGGTCAGGTCCACCTCCCGCATCCGGACGTCGGTGATCCGCACCCCGCGCAGGTCGGCGCCCGGCAGCGCGACGAACGACCAGTCGCCGCCGGAGACCGTCAGCGGCCGCAGGTCGCACTGCGCGAACGTGCTGCCCACCAGCTTGCAGCCGGTGAACTCGGCCTCGAACAGGTTGCACCGGGTGAAGGCGCACCGGGTGAAGGCCGAGTCGGTGTGCCGGGAGGCGTTGAACCGCACGTTGCCGAAGGTGCACCCGTCGAAGACCGCGCCCCGGCTGACCGCCTCGGTCAGGTCGACGTCGAAGAAGGAGCAGCGGACGAAGTGCCGCTCCACCAGCTCCTCGGCGTACCAGTCCTCGTTGCGGAACGTCTCGTCCTCGGTCAGCTCGGGCATCGGGCCAGGCTACTTGCGGCGTGCGACAGGTGTGGCCGCCCACCCTTCCGGCGTGGCGTCCCGGCTTGTAGTTTCGGCGGCGTGAACGTGGGACGCAGCATCGACCCGGACCAGATCGGCTTCGACCCGGCGCGGCTGGCGCGGATCGACGAGCACTTCGGCAGGTACGTCGACGACGGCCGGCTGGCCGGCTGGCAGGTGGTCGTCACCCGGCGCGGCGAGATCGCCCACTCGTCCACGTACGGGCTGCGCGACGTCGAGGCGGGGGCGCCCGTCGAGGCGGACACGCTGTGGCGGATCTACTCGATGACGAAGCCGGTCACCTCGGTCGCCGCGATGATGCTCTGGGAGGAGGGCCGCTTCGAGCTGACCGACGAGATCAGCCGCTGGCTGCCCGAGTTCGCCGACCTCAGGGTCTATTCGAAGGGCTCCGCCCTCAAGCCGTACACGGTGCCGGCGGTCGAGCCGATCCGGGTCTGGCACCTGCTCACCCACACCTCCGGCCTGACGTACGGCTTCATGCAGACCTCGGTCGTCGACACCATCTACCGGGCTGCCGGCTACGACCTCCACCCGCCGGCCGACGTCGACCTGGCGACCGCCTGCCAGGCGTTCGGCGAGTTGCCCCTGCTGTTCCAGCCCGGCACCGCCTGGGGCTACTCGGTCGCCACCGACGTGCTCGGTCGGCTGGTCGAGGTGGTCTCCGGGCAGAGCCTGGACGACCTCCTCGCCGACCGGATCTTCCGCCCGCTGGGCATGACCGACACCCACTGGTGGGCCGAGGGCGACGCCGCCGACCGGCTCGCCGCGCTCTACGCGCCCGACCCGCGCACCGGCCGGGCGATCCGCTTCGACAAGCTGGGCGCCCTGGCGTACGAGAAGCCGCGGCTGCTCTCCGGCGGCGGCGGCCTGCTCTCCACGGCCGCCGACTACCACCGGTTCACGCAGATGCTGCTGCGCGGCGGCGAACTGGACGGGGTGCGCCTGCTGGGGCCGCGCACGGTGCGGTTCATGACCCGCAACCATCTGCCCGGCGGGCGTGACCTGGAGACGCTCTCCGCCGGCGGCTTCGCCGAGACCACCCTGGAGGGGATCGGCTTCGGGCTGGGTTTCGCCGTCGTCGACAACCCGGTTCCGAGCCGGGTGCCGAGCAGCGTCGGCGAGTACTACTGGGGTGGCGTGGCGAGCACGGCGTTCTGGGTGGACCCGGTGGAGGAGGTCACCGCGCTGCTGTTCACCCAGCTCATGCCGTCGAGCACCTATCCGCTCCGGCCGCAGCTGCGCCAGCTCGTCTACTCGGCCCTCGTCGACTGAGCCCGCCCGGGCCGGCGGAACCGCGGACCGTCCCGGGCTGGGCCCGTCGGATCGCCGGTTACCGCACCGGCCGGGCCGGCCGGTCCATAACCTGGGAGGCGGACGGCAAGCCGGCGGGCGGAGGGGCAGACGGCCACCGGCCCGGCCGGACGGGGGCGGAGGCGGTCATGAGCAACATCGTCGTGTTCGGGGCGGGCGGCACCGCGGGCTCGCGGATCAGCGCGGAGGCGGTCAACCGGGGGCACCGGGTCACCGCGGCGGTGCGTCGCCCGGAGGCCACCTCCTACCTGCCGCCGGCGGTCAAGGTGGTCACCGGCGACGCCACCAGCGAACGGAGCGTACGGGAGCTGGCGCCGGACACCGACGCCATGGTGGTGGCGATCGGCGGCGGCGAGCGCGGCCTCTGGCTCGACGCGGCGCGGAGCCTGGTCGGTGCGCTGCGGGGGATGCCCGCCGCGCCCCGGATCATCCACGTCGGCGGCGGGTCGACGCTGCTGACCCCCAGGGGCACCCGGTACCTCGACGAGCCGGACTTTCCCGACGAGTACCGCGACGCCGCGCAGGGCCAGGCCGACGCCCTCGACTTCTACCGCTCCTCGGCCGACGGGGTGACCTGGACGTACGTCTCCCCGCCGCCGCTGGAGTTCCATCCGGGCGAGCGCACCGGGCACTACCGCACGGGCGGCGACCAGCCGGTCACCGACCACGAGGGCCGCTCGGTGCTCAGCTACGAGGACCTGGCGGTGGCGATCGTCGACGAGATCGAGAACCCGCGCCACGAGAACGAGCGGTTCACCGCCGCGTACTGACACAGCCGGCGCGTTCCGGGGCGGGCGGCGGCCGTCAGTCGGCCAGGCGGGCGGGGAAGCCGCCGGTGGCGATCGGCCCCCAGGCGTCGATGGTGACCCGGATCAGCGACTTGCCCTGACGGACCATCGCCGCCCGGTACTCGTCCCAGTCCGGGTGCTCGCCGGAGATGCAGCGGAAGTAGTCCACGAGGGGCTCCAGCGCCGCCGGCAGGTCGAGCACCTCGGCGGTGCCGTCGACCTGCACCCAGGGCCCGTTCCAGTCGTCGGAGAGCACGCACGCGGAGACCCGGGGATCCCGGCGGACGTTGGCGACCTTGGCCCGCTCGGGATAGGTGGAGACGACCAGCCGGTCAGCGCGGGCGCGGCGCGGCGCGGCCGGCGGCGGGCTGCGCGGGGACCCGCGGGCGGACCGAGGGCCGCCACGCCCGGCCGTTGGCGTAGATGATCCGGAAGCCGAGGTACGACGCCAGCGGCGCCCAGTGCGCCGAGCCCATCCGCAGCTCGGCGGCGTTGTGCCGCTGGCCGTTGGCCAGCACGTCGAGCAGCACGGTTTCGAAGGCGGCCGACTCGACCCAGTCCACCTCCCGGGTGAAGCCGCAGATCAGCGCCGCCCCGGTGGCGTCGAGGAAGCCCCGCAACGCGGCGTCGGAGGCGCGCAGCACCGAGCAGCTGCCGAAATAGAGCCGCCGGCCCTCGCAGCGGCCGGCCATCAACTCGGCGACGTCGGCGAGTTCGACGGATTCCCAGTCGGTGAGGCAGAGCCGGCTCGGTTCGCCGTGCATCGCGAAGAAGCCGACGCGGTGGTCGGCGTACTGCTTGAGCAGCCAGCGGTCGACGAAGTAGAACAGCTCGTCGCGGGTCGCCGCGTCCTTGTGGATGAAACGGATCTTCCCGAGCCGTTCGAGCAGTTCGAGGGTGGGCAGGACGGAGCCGCGCTCGTTGAGGTCACGGTGCCACTGGCCCTCGACGCAGAAGACGCCACCGCGCGCCACGTCGCCTCCTCCCCCGTTCCCGCCGGCGCTGACGTTACCGCCCCCGACCGGGCCGGGAACATCACCCCGGCTGTGGCGACCTGCGGCTTTCCGGGCCGTTCCCGCTTCACCGACCCCGATGCCGAGGAATGGGTGTTTCGCGAACGGCACCGATTCCCAGGCATGACCCAGGAACCGCCAATTGCGAGGACAATTCTCGTTAATAGCCCCGAAATGACCCCTCGGGTGCCAGGGTGGAAAGCGCGGGACGCCCCGGTCGATGTCCCGGACGCCACCCCAATCGCACTCCTGTCGGGAGGACTTCTGTGCGCGTAAACGCCCTGAAACGAGCGGTTGTCGCATTCGCCCTGGCGATGCCGGGAGCCGCGATCGCCACGGTGGTCGCCGCGCCAGCGGCCCATGCCGACGGCTGCTACACGTGGCAGCGCAACCTCTACCAGGGCCGCTCCGGAGACGACGTCCGCCAGCTCCAGATCCGGGTCGCCGGCTGGGCCGGCTACCGGGACATCGTGGAGAACGACGGTCGCTTCGGCCCGAAGACCGCCGCCGCGGTCCGGCGGTTCCAGTCGGCGTACGGGCTGCGCGTCGACGGTGTCGCGGGGCCGCAGACCTACGCCAAGCTGTACGAGCTCCAGGACGACGACTGCACCCCACGGCACTTCAGCTTCGGCGAGATGGACGACGGCTGCGGCCGCAACGGATGGACCGGCGGCCCGCTCTCCGCCGCCCAGACCCGGCAGAACGCCCTGCGCACGATGTGGAAGCTGGAGGCGCTGCGGCGCGGCCTCGGCGACGACCCGCTCCACGTGAGCAGCGGATTCCGCAGCCGTGCCTGCAACAGCCAGGTCGGCGGGGTGTCGGACAGTCAGCACCTCTACGGCAACGCCGCCGACGTGTACTCGCGCGGCAAGTCGCTGTGCCAGGTGGCCCGGGACGCCCGCAACCGGGGATTCAGCGGGATCTACGGGCCGGGCTACCCGGATCACGACGACCACGTGCACGTGGACTCGCGCCGGGAGAACGACAGCGACCGCACGCCGAACACCACCAGCTGGTCCGCGCCGGACTGCGGCATCGGCGCCGGCAACGACTGAACCCGGCCGCCACGACCGGCCGGCACGGCACGACCGGCCGGCACGGCACGACCGGACGGGACCGGACGACCGGGCGGGGCTGGACGAGCCGGTGAGGGTCACGTCGGACCGTCGACCGGCAGGCGACGACGCCGGCCCGGAGCACGGGTGGGAACCTCCCCCGCGCCCGGGCCGGCGTCGTGCTGCCCCGGGGGCGCCACGAGCGGGCGTACCTCCGCTCAGCTCGCCCGGGGCCAGCGCGGCGCGGTGGCGGGGGGAGCCACCGGCCGGCCGTGGCCGGCGGGCCGCGCGCCCGCCCGGTGGGCGGCCGGACCGCCCTCGTGCGGCGCGGAGCCGGTGACCCGGAACGGGAAGGGCACGTGCACGAATGGATTGCCGTGCCGGACCAGGGCGTCGATCTGCCGCTCGTTGAGCCCGTGCCGCTCCAGCACCCGCCGCCCCCAGCGGTGCAGCCGGCAGGGGTACGTCGCGCCGTCGTTGCGGCACAGCGGACCGGCCGGCCACTCCTCGGCGGCGTGCACCACCACCGCCCGGACCGCGAGCCGGACGTCCTCGGGGGTCAGCGGCGCCGGCACCGGCACCTCGCCCAGGATCTGGTCGATGGGATCCGTCGACTGCTCACCAACTCGCACGGCAGGCCTCCCGCGGCTCCGGCAGCGATGCGGCTGACGCGCCGCACCGCATCCTCGGCAACTGGTACGGCCCGCGCGGCCGAACGGTTCGATCCGCCGCGATCCGGGCGGGCCCGGAGCCGGAACAGGCCGCGCGACTCAGACCAGGCCGGCGTCGTGCACCAGCAGGGCGACCTGGACGCGGTTGTTCAGGTCGAGCTTGACCAGCAGCCGCGACACGTACGCCTTGACCGTCGCGACGCTCATGAACAGCTCGCCGGCTATCTCGGCGTTGGTCCGGCCCCGCCCCAGGGCGACGGCGACCTCGCGCTCGCGCTCGCTGAGCCCGTCAAGTTGCCGCAGCGCCCGCGCCCGGCGCGGGTCGGGGCCGCCCGCCGCGCCCGGGGCCGTCACGTGCTCGATCAGCCGGCGGGTCACCGCCGGGGAGAGGGTGGCCTCGCCGGCCGCCACGCGGCGCACCGCCCGCACGATCTCGGCCGGCGGGGTGTCCTTCAGCAGGAAGCCGCCGGCACCCGCCCGCAGCGCCCGGAGCACCTGCTCGTCGGCGTCGAAGGTGGTCAGCACCAGCACCTCCGGCGGGTCGGCCGCCGCCCGCAGCGCCTCGGTGGCGGCGAGCCCGTCCATCCGGGGCATCCGGATGTCCATCAGCACCACGTCCGGCGCGCACGCGGCGACGGCGGCGGGGACCTCGCTGCCGTCGGCGGCCTCGCCGACCAGGAGCAGGTCCGGCACGCCGCCGAGGATCATCGACAGGCCGGCCCGGACGAGCGCGTCGTCGTCGACGATCAGCACCCGCACCGGCCCCTCGGGAGCGGGCGCCGGCCCGACCGCCGCCGGGCCTGGCGCCGCCGGACCGACTGTTTCCGGGCCGACTGTTTCCGGGCCGGCCGCAACCGGATCGACCGCCGCCGGGCCGGCCGCTTCCGGGCCGGTCACGCCGGCCACGGCAGCCACGCGGCGAGCCGGAAGTCGCCGGAGTCGTCCCGCCCGTACTCCAACCGGCCGCCGGCCAGGCTGACCCGCTCGGCGATGCCGACCAGGCCCGTGCCGGCGCCGGGGATCTCCGCGTCGACCACGCCGCCGACCGGCCACCGGTTGCGGATCTCCACGGTAAGCCCGTCGCCCGGACTGCCGGCCACGTCGACGGCGACCGCGGCCCCGGCGGCGTGCTTGCGGGCGTTGGTCAGCCCCTCCTGCACGATCCGGTAGACGCTGCGCCCCACCGCCGCGGGCACCCGCTCCGCCGCGGTGACCACGTCGCGGACGCCCACCCGGACCCCGGCCGCCCGGGACTCCTCGATGAGCGCGGGCAGGTCGCCCAGGGTGGGCTGCGGGCGTTCCGGGGCCTGTTCGGCGGCCGTCTCCGCGCGGAGCACCCCGATCACCTCCCGCAGGTCCTGCAACGCGGCGTGCGCGCTGCCCCGGATCACCCCGGCCGCCTTCGCGATCTCCTCCGGTGGCGCGTCCGGCCGGAACTCCAGCGCGCCCGCGTGCAGGCTGAGCAGCGAGATGCGGTGCGCCAGCACGTCGTGCATCTCCCGGGCGATGCGGGTGCGCTCCAGGTGCCGGGCCTGGGTGACCCGCAACTGCTGCTCCGCCTCGGCCCGCTCGGCGCGCTCCCGCAGCGACACGACCAACTGCCGCCGCGACCGGACGAACATCCCCCACGCCAGCACGGAGAGGCTGAGCACCACCCCCCACGCGGTCGTCTCCCAGTACGACAGGTGGGGATCCGGGCGCAGGTGGCTGAAGGCGAAGTTGGTGGATAGCCCGGCGGCCGTCACGCCCAGCGCGACGGCCGTGCGGCGGTGCACCACGACGGTGAAGTGGATGATCAACAACGGGATCGCCGACGCCATCGAGAACGCGGTCAGCGGCAGGGTCGCGACGGCGAGCCCGAGCGGCCACCGGCGCCGCACCCAGAGCAGCGCGCAGCAGACGAGCCCGAGCAGGGCGTCCGCCAGGATCATCCAGCGCTGCGGCAGCGGGGTGGAGAACTCCGGGTCGGGCGTGGCCGCGTCACCCGTGGCGAGCAGGACCCAGCCGAGGGCGATCAGGAAACAGAGGCCGTCGACGAGCCAGTCGCGCGCGGTCCGCCGGGCCCGCTCGGTCGCATCGGCGAGGACCCCCGGCAGCAGCCAGGGATGATCGGGTACGGCGGCGCTGGTCACGCCGCCATGCTAGGCAGCCGCCCGGGACCCCGGCCAGCTACCAAAGTCGACACCTCCACGTCGACCAAGGTCGCCGCCGGTCGCGACCGTCGGCCGCTGCGGGCGACCGGTCGGCACCGGCAACCTGACCGGCATGATCGACGTGGCACACCTCACCAAACGGTACGGACGGCACACCGCCGTCGACGACGTGTCGTTCCGCTGCGAGCCGGGCACCGTCACCGGCTTCCTGGGGCCCAACGGCGCAGGCAAGTCCACCACCATGCGGATGATCTGCGGCCTCACCCCGCCCAGCGGCGGCGCGGCCACCGTCGGCGGCCGGCCCTATCGGGAGCTGCCCAACCCGGGCCGGGAGGTCGGCGTGCTGCTGGACGCCTCGGCGCAGCACGCCGGGCGCACCGGCCGGGAGGCGCTGGCCGTCGCCGCCGCGACGATGGGCGTGGAGCACCGGCGGGTGGCCGCCACGCTCGACCTGGTCGGGCTGAACGCGGTCGCGGCGAAGCGCCGGGTCCGGGCGTACTCGTTGGGGATGCGGCAGCGGCTCGGTCTGGCGCACGCGCTGCTGGGCGACCCGCGCGTGCTGATCCTCGACGAGCCGGCCAACGGCCTGGACCCGGAGGGAATCTTCTGGATGCGCGGCCTGCTGCGCGACTTCGCCGACCGGGGCGGCACCGTGCTGCTCTCCTCCCACCTGCTGCGCGAGGTGGAGGCGGTCGCGGACCGGCTGGTGGTCATCGGGGGCGGCCGGATCGTGGCCCAGGGCGACAAGGACGAGCTGCTGGCCGGCGGCGGCACCCTGGTCCGGGCGCGGGACGCGGCGGCCCTGCGCGGCGCGCTGCACCGGGCCGGGCTGCCGGTCACCGAGGGCACCGACGGGCTGCTGGTCCGCGCCGACGCCGAGGCGGTCGGGCAGGCCGCCGCCGACGCCGGCGTCGCCCTCACCGAGCTGCGCCCGGCCGGCAGCGGCGGCCTGGAGCAGCTCTTCCTCACCCTGACCGCCGGCGCGTCGACCCGGGAGGCCGTCCGATGACCACCACCACCGTCAACTCGTCCACCGCCCTGCCGCACCGCCGTCCCGAGGTACGCCGGCCGTCGCTGCCGCGGCTGACCGGCGTCGAGCTGCGCAAGCTCGTCGACACCCGGGCCGGGCTGTGGCTGCTGATCACCATCGGGCTGCTCGCCGCCGCCCTCGTGGTCGTCCAGTTGATCTGGGCGCCCGACGCCGACCAGACCTTCGCCAACCTCTTCGTCCCGACGCTGCTGCCGGTCGGGGTGCTGCTGCCGGTGCTCGGCATCCTGTCCATCACCGGCGAGTGGTCGCAGCGCAGCGCGCTCACCACGTTCGCCCTGGTGCCCCGTCGGGCGCGGGTGATCCTCGCCAAGCTGGTCGCGACGGTGCTGACCGCCCTGGCCTCGGTGCTGGTCAGTCTCGCCCTGGCCGCCGCCGGCACGGTGGTCGCCGGTGCGACCGGCGGCGCGGGCACCTGGCGGTTCGAGGGGACGCTGCTGCTGCACGCGGCCGTGTTCCAGGTGGCCAACGTGCTGATGGGCGCCGGCTTCGGCCTGCTGCTGCTCAACACGCCGCTGGCCATCGTCGGCTACCTGCTGCTGCCGACCCTCTGGTCGGTCCTCGGCGGAATCATCCGGCCGCTGGAGGGGCCGGCGGGCTGGCTGGACACGGGCCGCACGATGGAACCGCTGTTCACCCCGGACGTCACCGCCGGGCAGTGGGGACGGCTCGCGGTGTCGCTGCTGGTCTGGCTGGTCGTTCCGCTGGTCGCCGGCCTGGTCCGTACCCTGCGCCGCGAGGTGTCGTGACGGTGGACGGCTACGGCGCTCCCACCGTCGTCGACGGCGGCGCCGCCGAACTGGCGCTGCTCTGGGGCGGCTTCCCGGTGCTCGGCGCGGGCGCCGGGTGGCTGCTCGCCGCGGGCGCCGGGTGGCTCGCCGGGCTGCCCTGGGCCCCGGCGCAGGACCTGCTCGAACTGGTCGCCGGCCTGCCCGATCCGCAGGCCACCATCGGCGGGATGGCGGTCGGCGCGCTGGGCGGCCTGGTGGTCGCCGCCATCGGTACCGCCGAGCGGCTCGCCGTCACCGTCGGCGCGGAGCGGGTGGGGCTGCGCCGCGACGGCAGCCGCCGGGAGGTCGCGCGGCGGCAGGTGCGCGCGGTGTTCCTCGACGGCAGGGACCTGGTGCTGCTCGGCCCGGACGACGACGAGCTGGCCCGGGAGAGGTCGGACCTGGCCGCCGACCGGCTGCGGGCGGCCTTCCGCGCGCACGGCTGGCCGTGGGTGGAGGACGACCCGCACCGGGACGCGTACCGGCGGTGGGTGCCGGGGCTGCCCGGCCTGCCGGCCGGCGCGGACGCGCTGCTGCGGGCCCGTCAGAAGGCGCTCGACGACGACAGGGGCGGCGAGGCGCGGGAGCTGCGCGGCGAGCTGGCCCGCTGCGGGGTGGTGGTCCGCGACGAGCGCAGGCGGCAGTACTGGCGGCTGAGCCGCTCCGCCGTCGTCGGGGATCCGCCGGATCCGGAGCGCGGATCCGCGAGCGGGTGAGCGTGCCGAGCCCCGGGATCGACCCGCCTCCGACCGGCTCACCGTCCACACGGACCAGGCCCCACGCTTGGCTACCCCGACCTCTACGACCCCACCGCGCCCGGCACCGACGGCGATGAGGACGACGACTTCGAACCCCTCTACCTCCACGACCGAAACACCGTCGGCTGACCGGTTCCTGCCGGTCTTGGGCCAGTGCAACCGCAGGATTGGCCTACTGCCTGGTCAGCCGATCGACCTGCATACCGCAGGGCCCGGAGGCAGATGCAAAGGCTCCGGTCACAGTGCAGCGACTTCGACGACGGGGCGGGGTAATCGTCCTGGCCTGGAGTCTGGTCGGCTACGGCCTGGCCAAACCGCTACGCGGCTGCGCCCGACGATCCACGACGCGACCGCACCGCACGACGCCCACCCGTACTTCCCGCAGCACCCGCTGACCCGGGTGCGGCTGCTGACGGACCAGCTCGCCCGGCAGGTCACGCTGCACCCCGGCTACGCCGCGCTGCCGCCGTTCCACCCGGCCCCGCCGCAGGGCGGGCAGCCGCCGCACCACCCGGCGCCGCCCCAGGGCGGACACCCACCGGTCGCGCGCGGGACGGCGTCGGTGCGCTGACCACCCGGCGACCACCACGGCGGTGACCGGTCGGCGGCGGCGCGGGGTCTGCCGCCGCCGGCCACGGACGTGGCCGAGCGCCCGTCCCCTTCCTCGGGGGCGGGCGCTCGCCCGTTGCGGTGCGCACCCCCGCGCCGCTGTCCTCGTTGGAGATTTACCGGCATCGTTCGTGGGTACCGCACGGGCGCGCGGGCGACCGCCCGGCGGGATCGAAAGGGGGACGACGATGACCTCCGCAGGAAGCGCTGCGGGCGGCGGCGGCACGGGGATCTTCCGCCGCAAGCCGGTCGAGGAGATCGCCGACGAGTCCGGTGAGGGGCTGGCCCGTTCCCTCGGGCTCTGGCAGCTCACCGCCATCGGCGTGGGCGGCATCATCGGCGCGGGCATCTTCGCCCTGGCCGGCGCGGTGGCGAGCGAGACCGCCGGCCCGGCCGTGCTGATCTCGTTCCTGATCGCCGGGCTCGCCAGCGCGGCGGCCGCCCTGTCGTACGCCGAGTTCGCCGGCATGATCCCGAAGGCCGGCTCGGCCTACACCTACGGGTACGCGGTGCTCGGCGAGGCGGTGGGCTGGTTCATCGGCTGGGACCTGCTGCTGGAGTACACGGCGATCGTGGCCGTGGTGGCGATCGGCATCTCCGGCTACTTCTCGTTCCTCGTCACCGAACTGGGGACGGAGCTGCCCGCCTGGATGCTGGGCGCCCCGGGCACCGGCGAGGGGCACGTGGTGGACCTCTTCGCGGTGGTCCTCTGCCTGTTCATCGCGTTCCTGCTGAATCTCGGCATCAGGTCCGCCGCCCGGTTCGAGACGTTCGTCGTCGGGTTGAAGGTCGCCGTGGTGCTGCTGGTCATCGTGGTCGGGTTCTTCCACGTGAGCACCGCAAACTACTCGCCGTTCTTCCCGTTCGGGGTGAGCGGGGCGTTCACCGGCGCGGCGACCGTCTTCTTCGCGGTGTTCGGCTACGACGCGATGAGCACCGCCGCCGAGGAGTCCAGGGACGCCCGCCGGCACATGCCCAAGGCGATCATCTACTCGCTGGCCGTCTCGATGGTCCTCTACGTGCTGGCGACCCTGGTGCTGACCGGCATGCAGAACTACCGGGACATCGACCCGGAGAGCGGCTTCTCGTCCGCGTTCGCCTCCGTCGGCCTCTCCGGGCTGGCCAGCGTCATCGCCGTCGGCGCGATCATCGGCATCCTGACCGTGATGTTCACCTTCATGCTCGGCGTGACCCGGGTGTGGTTCTCGATGAGCCGGGACGGCCTGCTGCCGAGCTGGTTCGCCAAGCTGCACCCGGTACGGCGGGTGCCGAGCCGGGTCACCTGGATCGTCGGCGTCGGCTCGGCCCTGATCGCCGGATTCCTGCCGATCCGCGAGGCCGCCGAGCTGACCAACATCGGCATCCTGCTCGCCTTCGTGGTGGTCTGCGTCGCGGTGATCGTGCTGCGGTACCGCCGCCCCGACGCGCCGCGCACGTTCCGGCTGCCCGGCATGCCGGTGGTGCCGGCGGTCGGCGCCCTCTTCTCCCTCTGGCTGATCACCTTCCTGGCCCCGGAGACGTGGCTGCGCTTCGCGGTCTGGTTCGTGCTCGGCGCGCTGATCTACGCCGGCTACGGCTACCGCCGGTCGAAGCTGGCCCGCCGGGGCTGAGGCCGGGTCACTGAGGCCGGGTCACCGAGGCCGGCGGGCCCACGCCGGAGCCGACGTCCAGAACCGTCGCGCCCTCGGGGATCCGCTCGCGATCCGTCGAGGGCGCGGGTGGGTCAGTTGGCCGCGATGAGCAGGCCGGCCAGGAGCGCGACGCCCGTCGAGACCGCCGTCGAGGCCAGCCGCCGCCAGCGTGGCGCGCCGGCGAGCGGCGGCAGGCCCCGCCAGCGGTACGCGGCCAGCGCGATCCCGGCGGCCGACAGGCCGACGCCGAGGGGCCAGATCCAGGCGGGGACCACCGACCAGTTGCCGAGCCGGTGGCCGAGGCCGAGGTAGAGCGCGGCCCAGGCTACGGCGGGCGCCAGGGTGAGCCGGTCCGGTGCCCGGCGGGCGGCGGCGAGCAGGCTCCACCCGCCGACGAAGGTGAAGAACACCGCGAGTCCGGCGTTGATCCAGACCGGCAGCGGCGGCCCGCCGGCGTCGGCCTCCTCCGCCGGTACGCCGAGCAGCCGCCGCCCGATCGGCTCGACGCCCTTGTCGGTGTTGCCGAGCACCACCACGCCGCGACCGGTGGCCCGCTCGAAGCCCACGTACGCGTGGAAGCCGCCGGTGGCGCCGTTGTGCCAGACGATCTCCCGGTCGCCGTGACGGGTGGTGAACCAGCCGTAGCCGATCCGGTTGCGCTCGTCCTCGGTGAAGCGCGGGGTGGCGGCGTCGGCGCCGGGGGCGGTGCCGGCGAGGGTCGCGCCGACGAGCCGGGCCAGGTCCTCGGCGGTCGACCAGGGGCCGATGCCGGCCGGCGCGTACCCGGCGCCGACCCAGGCGTCGGCCGCGCGCCCGCCGGCCGTCGAGCCCTCGGCGTGCCCGGGCGGCAGGACGTCGGCGTCGGTGGCCACCACCGTCGCCGTCATGCCGAGCGGTCGCAGCAGCTCGCGGTCGAGCAGCTCCGCGTACGACGTGCCGGCCCGGGCGGCGAGCGCCTGGCCGAGCAGCGCCATGCCGAGGTTGGAGTAGCGGACCCGCCCCCGGTCGTCGCCGGGCTTCTCCTCGCCGGCGGCCTCGACGAGCCACCCGGCGTCCTGCCCTGCGTAGGGGTTGCCGCCGGTGACGTTGGCCCACCAGGTGCGGGTCATGTCGGCGGCCGACGTGACGGCCAGCCGGGGCAGGCCCGAGCGGTGGCTGGCCAGCTCGGCCAGGGTGACCTCGCGGGCGGGGCCGGTCAGCCCGGGCAGCGCGGCGCCGACCGGCTCGTCGGGGCGGGCGTGCCCGGCGGCCACCTGCCGGGCCAGGAGCATCCCGGTCATCACCTTGGTGACCGACCCGATCTCGAACGGGGTGCCCGGCTCGACGGGTCGGCCGTCGGAGTCGCGGTCGCCCAGGCCGGCGGCCCGGACGCGGCCGTCCTCCACCACGGCGACGGCGAGGCCGCGGTGGCCCTCCGGATCGGGCACCGCCGTGCGGACGGCGGCGGCCAGCGCGGCGTCGCCGGTGCTCTGCCCCGTGAGCCGGGGTGGGCGCGGCATGAGCCCGACGGCCGCGACCGCGCCGACGAGCGCGGCGACCAGTGTGAGGGCAACCGGCTTGCGCATGGTGCTCCTTCCGTTCTGCCGGGAGCGGGCCGGACGACCGCTACCGGCACCGCGGGGTCGGCGGGTCAGCGGCGGGCGGCGGTGAGGATCGCCAGCAGCGGCACGACCCGTTCGGCGGGGACGGCGTAGCGGCCCCGGCCGGCGCTGCGCAGCCAGCCCGCGGCGGCGAGCTGGCGCAGGTGGTGGTGCAACTGGCCGGTGGTGCCCAGGCCCTCGGTGCCGGCCAGCTCGCCGGTGCCGTGCCGGCCGGTCAGGATCTCGCGGAGCAGGCGCAGCCGCACCGGGTGGGCCAGGGCGGTCAGCACGCCGGCCAGCTCCGTCCAGTCCCCGGCGAGCACGTCGTCGACGGTGCGGCCGTACTGCCAGTCGTAGTGCTGGTCGTCGAGGTGGACGGTGCCGGTGTAGAGCACCGCGCCGGAGCCGTCGGCGGGCAGCCGCCGCTTCAGCCCGTCGAGCGCCCAGAAGACGGCGGCGGCCTCGGCCGGCGCGTCGGCCGGGGGCGGCTCCGCCGCGAACCGCTCGACCAGCGCGGCCACCTGCGCCTCCAGGACGCTGAGCCGATCTTCGATCTCCGCCATACGTCGATAGTACGAAGTTACGTAGTTACGTGCAACGCTGGCGGCCCGGAGCGGTGCCACGGGAGATCCACCCGCCCGCTACCGTTCCTCGTCTGGGGAGGTGCCGCCGGTGTACGTGGTGTCCGTGATCAACTACAAGGGCGGGGTCGGCAAGACCACCGTCACCGCCAACCTGGGGGCCGAACTGGCCAACCGGGGCATGCGGGTGCTGCTCGTCGACCTCGATCCGCAGGCCAGCCTGACGTTCGGCTTCTACGACCCCGACGACTGGCGGGAGCGGCTGCGCGACGGCCGGACGGTGAAGCGCTGGTACGACGGGCTGCGCGGGGACACCCCGGCGGTCTCCCTGGGCGAGCTGATCGTCTCCCCCGGCCCGGCGAACGCGCGGCTCAGCGGCGCGGGCCGGCTCGACCTGGTCGCCTCCCACCTCCAGCTCGTCGACATCGACCTGACGCTGGCGCGCGGCGTGGCCGACGGCGACGAGTACGACGCCGAACTGTTCCGGGTGCGCGGCTCCCTGGCCGAAGGGCTGCACGACGACGCGCTGGGCGGCTACGACATGGTGCTCATCGACTGCCCGCCGAACTTCAACGTGGTCACCCAGTCGGCGATCATCGCCAGCGACCACCTGCTCATCCCGGCGAAGGCCGACTACCTGTCCACGCTGGGCATCGACTACCTGCACGGCAACGTCCGGGAGCTGGTCGACCGGTACAACGCCGACGCCCGCCGGTTCGCCACCACCCGCCGCCACCACAAGGTGGCCCCCGGCGTCGCCGGCGTGGTCTTCACGATGATCCAGCTCATGGCGCAGCGGCCGATCGCGGCGCACCAGGGCTACATGGACCAGGTCCGCGCGCTCGGCCTGCCGGTCTTCCCGACCGCCCTGCGGGAGAACGTCACGACGTTCGCCACGAACACCCCGCGCGGCGTCCCGGTGGTGCTCCGCGACCGGCTCACCCCGCCGGCGGTCCGCGACGAACTGCGCCAGCTCGCGACCGAGTTCCTCGAACACCTTCAGCCCGAGCGGGTCGTGGCGTGACCGGCCCGCGCCGCGACGTCGCCGGCCTGGTCGCCGCGCTGCTGCGGGACCTGCCCGCCGCCGACCTCGCCGCCCTGGTCGAGGGGCGGGCCCGGCTCGCCGTGGTGCCGCTCGACGCCGCCGCCCCCGGCCCACTGGCCGGCCATCCGCTCGACGCCACCCCGTCCGGCCCACTGGCCGGCCATCCGCTCGACGCCCGCCCGGCCCGGACCGACGCCCACCCGCCCCGGACAGGTCCGCCCGGCACCCGCCGGTCACCGTCCGCCCGGCCGGCCGCCGCGCCAGCCCCAGCGGCCGGCCCACGCGCCGTCGATCCGGCCGGAAACGAGGTCGCCACGGCGGCCGGGCGGGCCGCGTCGACGGCGGACCCGGCCCGCGCCCGGGCCGCGCTGGCGGCCATGTCGCGGCGCGACGACGGTACGGCGTACCTCACCGGCTGGACCGCCCGGGACCTGCGGGCGCTGGCGGCGAGCCTGGGGCTGCGCGGCGTCACCGGGCTACGCAAGGCGGAGCTGGTCGACCGGATCGTCGACCGCACCATCGGCTACCGCCTCGCCTCCACCGCCATCCGCCGGCTCTGAGCAAGCATGAGGCGGGTCTGCGCAGTCACGCCCGACGTCATCACGCGACCCGAACGGGCACCCAAGCCGAGCAGCGCCCCTCGTCAGGTCGGAAAGGCTCACTGAAGACCGGCCCGGGCCGGGCCCGCCACCGCGGGTGGCCGGCCCGGCGGACGCGCCAGGGGTTGGGCACGCGCCGACGGAATCAGCGCGGGCTCGGGCTCGCCTTGCCAGGCGCGCTCAGAGTCGGGCTCACCTTGCCAGGCCCGCTCGGAGTCGGGCTCACCTTGCCAGGCACGCTCGGAGTCGGGCTCACCACGACAGGCACGCTCGGAGTCGGGCTCACCTTGCCAGGCCCGCTCGGAGTCGGGCTCACCTCGTCGGGCACGCTCGGAGTCGGGCTCACCTCGTCGGGCACGCTCGGAGTCGGGCTCGCCTCGTCGGGACTGCTCGTGCTGGCCGTCGCGGCGGGGTTTGCCGGCCGGGCCGGCCGGCCGTCGCCGTTGCCGGTGTCGGCAAACGCCAACGGCGTGGCGATCACGAGTGCGGCCAGCACTCCGGCCGCACTCGCCGCGACGGTGGTCCGGCGGCGGTTACGCGCCCGCCGTTCCGCCCTGCTCAGTTGATCCCGCATGGTTGGAGCCTCCTCGGCCATCTCGGAGAGGGCGGAGCGGAGTAGATGTTCGAACGGCTCGGTCATCGCTGCAGCTCCAGTTCGGCGTTCGGCAGGAGTTGGCGCAGCCGGCTGACGGCGCGATGGGTCCGGCTGCGAACCGTCCCCACCGAACAGTCCAGCAACTCGGCGACCTCGGCCTCCGGCAGGTCCTCGTAGTAGCGGAGGACCACCACGGCTCGCTGCGCCGGCGGCAGCTGGCACAGGGCGGCCCGTAGCGCCAACCGGAGATCCGTTCCCGCACTCGGATCGGTCACCACGGAATCGCCCGCACCGATCGACATGTTCCGGCGGCGACGCAACCGCCGCCACCAGCTGACCTGCTCTCGGTACATGACCACCCGCAGGTACCCCTCCGGGTCGGAGTGGCGGATGCTCCGCCACTTCGGAATCATCTTCGCCAGCGCCGACTGGAACAGGTCCTCGGCACTGCTCCGATCACCGGTGAGCAGGTAGGCGACCCGCATCAGCGCCGGCGCGCGGCTGGCCACGAACTCGGCCAGCACCGCCCGTTCGTCGTCGTCCACCCCACCACCCTCGTTCCTCGCTCTCACCCGTCACAGACGCCTGACGGCCGCACGGCTATCCCGGGCCGGACGGATTTCCTGCGGGTCGACCCCGCCCGGTCCGCACCTGAAGGACTAGGCTGTCCGGCGCCGACGGGCCGAGGAGGACGCGCATGGGCAGGTGGGTGGCGCTGCTGCGCGGGGTCAACGTCGGCGGCGCGAAGGTCGCGATGGCGGACCTGCGCCGGCTCGTCGCCGGCCTCGGGCACGACGACGTGAAGACCTACCTGCAGAGCGGGAACGTGGTCTTCGGCAGCACGGCGCGCGACGCCGAGGCGTTGGCACGGGGCATCGAGCGGGCGATCGCCGACGAGCTGGGGTTGACCGTGCCGGTGCTGGTGCGCGGCGGCCGGGAGCTGGCGGCGGTGGCCGGCGGCAACCCGTACGCCGACCGGGAGGACGACCCGACGCGGCTGCTGGTGGCCTTCCTCGCGACCGCGCCCGAGCGGTCCGCCGCGGCCGCGCTGACCGTGCCCGACGGCGAGAACGTCGCGTTCACGGTCACCGGCCGGGAGATCTACCTGCACTATCCCGACGGCGGCTACGGCCGGTCGAAGTTCACCAACAACTACCTGGAGAAGAAGCTCGGCGTGGTGGCGACAACCCGCAACTGGCGCTCGGTGCGCGCCCTCGCGGAGCTGGCGGCACCCTGAGCCGGCGCGGCCGCCGCCCGGCCCGGCGGCGGCCGACGAGTCGCGGGCGGCGGCGGCCGACGAGTCGCGGATGGCGACGCCGCCGACGCCCGTCGGCGCGCGGTCGCGACGCCCGCGCCGGGCCGCGACCGCGCCGGCCGGTCAGAAGTGGTACGCGGTGTGGTACTCGGGCACGACCACCCGGCTGCGCGGGGAGACCCGCCGCACCGCGGCGACCAGCCCGTCCAACTTCTCGCGGTCCGTCGCCGCCACCGGCACCGGGTTGCGCAGCTCGGTCTCGAAGTTGTCGAAGTGCACCGGCACCACGACCTTCGGCCGGTCCAGCGCGTCGAGCAGCCGCTCGGCGTAGTCTGCCGTGACGGTGGTGCTCGGCAGCGCCACCATGGCCACGTCCGGGGCGAGGCCGGTCAGGTTCCGCTCGACGAAGTCGCTCGCCCCCATGAAGAACACCGACGGGCCGTCGGCCACCCGCACCTGGTAGGCGAGGGTGTCGCCCTCGGGCAGGTCGGCGACGGTCTCGGGCTTCGGCGGCGGGCTGACCCGTACGCCCGGGAAGGCCATCGAGTACGACCTGTTGCGGCTGTGCAGCGAGCTGACGACCTCCACGGTGTACGCGCCGAAGTCCAGCACCTCCCCGCCCTTGACCGGGCTGAGCTGCCCCGACGGCAGCCCGTACGCCAGCCCGAGGTGGTAGGCCGTCAGGGTGCCGAACACGCGGGCGCCGGTGCGACCGGCGATGTACGGGACGTCCATGTAGTGGTCCCAGTGGGTGTGCGTGACGAGCACCGTCTCCGCCCGGTCGACGAGGGAGTCCACGACGTCGGTGCGGACCTCCAGCTTCTTGGCCGTGTCGAAGGCGCCCTTGAACAACCCCGTGTCGATGCGGCTGAGGAACGGGTCGAGCAGGACGGTGCGGTTGCCGATGTCGATGCGCCAGGCCGACGTACCCCACCAGCGGAAGCTGACCGGGCCGCTGCGGCGGCCGCCCGGCGCGGCGGCGACCGGGGCGGCGGCCTGCGCGGGGCCGGTCAGGGCGGCGCCGGCGAGCCCGCCGGCGGAGACCAGGGCGGTGCCGGCGGCGGCGTCGCGGAGGAAGCGGCGGCGGTCGAGGTTGGGCATGCGGAACTCTCCCCGTCGTGGTGCTGATCGGTCGTGTCCGAGCCAACCAGCACCGCCCCCGCCCGGTCCAAGATCGACGACCGGATCGGCCGATATCCGCCGCGATATCGGGCCAGCTCAGGGCGGCGGAATCCCGGCGTCCGGGTGGAAGGAATTCAGTCGCCGCGCAGCGCCTCGACGGCGACGCGGGCGGCCTCGCCCATCGCCAGGTCGACGTCGATGCGGCGGGTGGCGAGCTGCGCGGCGCGGGCGAAGACGGCGACGGCGTACCGGCCGCCGTCGGGGTATTCGGCGACGCCGGCCTCCAGGTGCAGCCCGGGCAGGGTGCCGGTCTTGCCGGCGACCCGCACCCCGGGCGGGAAGCCGGCGGCCAGCCGGGTCCAGAAGAGCTGCCGGCCCATCCAGCCCCGGACCATCGCGCACGCCTCGGGCGGGCCCGCCTCGTCCCGCCAGATCAGCCCCAGCAGCCGGGTGATCTCCCGCGCGGTGCTCGACGTGGTGTGCGCCGGGTCGAACATCCGCATCGCACGGACCCGCTCCACCGGCAGGGTCGGGAAGATCCGGGCGAAGTCGGCCTCGGTACGCGCGCCGACGTCCGCGAGCATCATCTCGACCAGCTGCCGGGGCCCGCCGACGATCCGGGTGCGCGGCAGCCCCAGCTCGGCGGCGAGCATCGGCAGCACGTCCGCCCCGACCCGGCGCAGCAGCAGGTCGGCGGCCGTGTTGTCGCTGACCGACATGGCGAAGTAGGCGAGGTCCCGCAGCGACACCTCGGCGTCGTCGGCGCAGCCGGCGATCCCCCACCCGCCGAGCCGGTCGTCGGCGGTCACCAGCACCCGCTCCTGCGGGTCGAGCTGGCCGGCGACGACCTGCCGCGCGAACTCCAGCACCAGCAGGATCTTGAAGATCGAGGCGATGACCACCTGCTCGTCGGCCCCGACCGCCACCTCACGCCGGCGCGCCCCCGCGTCGTCGTCGACGGCGTCGAGGTCGACGACGTGCAGGCAGCCGCTGACCCCGACCCGTGCGAACATCTGCCCGATCCGCTGCGTCACCACGACGGGCACGGTAGCCGCCGCCCGCCGCCGGGCGCTGGCGTAGGGTCCGGCCGTGGACCTGCTCCGGCATCTGCGGCACTTCGTGGTGGTCGCCCGCGAGCTGCACTTCGGGCGGGCCGCCGAGCTGCTCGGCATGGCCCAGCCGCCGCTGAGCCAGTCGGTGCAGCGCCTGGAGCGGGAGCTGGCCGTCGAGCTGTTCGACCGGTCCCGCCGCCAGGTGCGCCTGACCACCGCCGGTCAACTGCTGCTCGGCGAGGCCGAGGAGCTGCTCGCCGGGGAGGGCCGGCTGCGCAACCTGATGCGCCAGGTGCGCGAGGGGGTGTCGGGGGTGCTCCGGGCGGGGGTGCCGCCGGAGACGCCCGCGGTGACGCTGCGCGAACTGCTCGACCGGCTGGCCGACCGGGCGCCCGGGCTGGACGTGGACCTGCACGAGCTGACCAGCGGCGAGCAGGAGCGGATGCTGGCCGAGGGCCGGCTGGACGTCGGCCTGCTGCACCACCCCGTCGCCGACGACGGGCTGCGCCTCGGCGCCGCCGTCGACGTACCGCTCGGGGTGCTGCTGCCGCGTGCCTCGCCGCTGGCCCGGGACCGCGAGGTGGAACTGGCGGCGCTGGCGGGCCTGGACCTGGTGACCGCGCCCCGGGCCACCGCGCCCGGCTGGCACGACCACCTGCTCGACGTCTGCCGCCGGCGCGGGTTCACGCCGGGGCGGGTCCGTCCGGCGCGCAACCCGGAGTTCCTCTTCGGGCTGGTGCTGGCCGGCGGCGGGGTCGCCGTCGAACCGGCGGCGACGGCCCGCCGGGAGCCCCGGATCGCCTGGCGGCCGATCGCCGGGGCGCCGCTGGTCAAGCGCACCTCGGCGGCGTGGCCGCGGCGCGGCGCGCACCCGGCCGCGCCGATGTTCGGGCAGCTCGCGGCGGAGGTGCTGGCCGACGGGCCGGCGCCCCCGGCGCCGCCGCCCGTGCCGGCGCCCCGGCCCTGGCCGGTGCTGTTCGACGAGCCGGCCTGAGGCCGGGATCACCGGTTGGAAGGCCGCCCCCCGGGGGTACGCCAGGGGGACGCCCGGCCGGGCGTGGAAGCGCTTCCGCGCGCCCGGCTCCGTGACGACCGGCGAAGGAGCCCCGATGGCGAACGCGATTCCCGACATCTCCCTGAACGACGGCAACACCATCCCGCAGCTCGGCTTCGGGGTCTACCAGATCGACCCGAAGGACACCGTCGCGGCGGTCCGCAAGGCCCTGGAGGTCGGCTACCGGCACATCGACACCGCCGAGATGTACGGCAACGAGGCCGAGGTGGGCCGGGCGATCCGCGAATCCGGCGTGGACCGCGACGAGGTCTTCGTGACCAGCAAGCTCAACAACGGCTTCCACCGGCCCGACGACGCCCGCAAGGCGTTCGAGTCGACCCTGGCCGCGCTGAGGATGGACCACGTCGACCTGTTCCTCATCCACTGGCCGCTGCCCACCCTCTACGACGGCGACTTCGTGGCCACGTGGAAGACGCTGGAGGAGTTCCGGCGCGACGGCCGGGCCCGCTCGATCGGGGTGTCGAACTTCCAGGTGGCGCACCTGGAGCGGCTGGCCGCCGAGGCGGACACGGTCCCGGCGGTCAACCAGGTGGAGGTGCACCCCTACTTCGGCAACGAGGAGGTGCGCGCCTACGGCCGGGCGCACGGCATCCCGACCGAGGCGTGGTCGCCGATCGCGCAGGGCAAGGTGCTGGGCGACCCGACCGTCGTCGACGTCGCCGAGCAGGTGGGCCGCACGCCCGCCCAGGTGGTGCTGCGCTGGCACGTGCAGCGCGGCGACATCGTCTTCCCCAAGTCGACCACCCCGGAGCGGATCGAGGAGAACTTCCGGATCTTCGACTTCGAGCTGGACGACACGGCGATGGAGCGGATCACCGGGCTGGACCGGGGCGAGGCCGGCCGGCAGGGCCCGAATCCGGACACCTTCGACTACGTCCCCGCGTGAGTCTTCCTCGGTGACGCGGCGGCTACGGCGTGCTGCCCTGGTGAGCCGCTGGCCCGGTCGCTCCCACCTGCCCCCAAAAGACGGGAGCTGCCCGCGACCCTCCGGTCGCGGGCAGCCCCGCCGTGGAACGGGATCGGCCACGGCGGTCGTCCCGGCGGTGGACCTACCTCGTCATGACCACGTCGGCCGGGCGCTGCACCTTCACCTCGACGCCGTAGTCGAAGAGTTCGAGCGTGGCGGCGTACGTGCCGGTGTCGAGCCGACCCTTCAGCGTCGACTGCCACGTGCCGGTCAGTGCCACCTTCGCGACCCGGCCGTCGGCGCCCCGCGTGACGTCACCGGACGTGGTCGTCGAGCCGTCCTTGGTCTGCGCGGCGTACTCGAAGTGCAGGCTGCCGTCCGGCCGCTGCGTGACGGTCGCGTTCGCGTCCTTGAGCGCCCTGAACAGGGCGGCCGGGTCGGGCGCCGCGGCACCCAGCACCGCGTCCCCGTAGAGGGAGAACCGGTCGTGCTTGCCCGGGTACTGCCCGTAGCGCCCGTACGTCTCCCCCGGGCCCTCCTTGTCGGCCGGCGGCCGGCCCAGCGGCGGTTCCCCGCCGACGTACCTGGTGCCGTTGATCAGCAGTTCGGTCGTGACCGAGTCGTCCTGCGGCTGACGGACGTACCCGGTGGCGGTCCTCGGGTCGAACGCGCCCTCGTACGTCATCCTGCTCTGCCCCGATCCGGCGCTGGTCGTCAGGCGCATCCGGTAGCTGACGTTCTCGCTGGCCGTCACCGCGGCGACCAGCGCCATGCGGGGCGACTCGGCGGTGACGGCCGGAGGCCGCGCCGCCGTCGGCCCCGGCTGCCCGGCTCCCCCGCCGACCGTCAGCACGGCGGCGGTCACCCCGGCCAGGCCCAGCACACCCATGGCGTACGTCGCCCGCAGCAGCGCCGTCCGGCGGTGGTGGCGCCGGCTCGCCGCGCCGAGGACGTCCGCTGTCAGCGTGACGTCGGCGACCTCGCGGCGCATGCCGTCGATCAGCGTGCCTTCGATGTCAGTGCTCATCTCTACGCTCCATTCCAGGCCGGGGCGTCGTCGGCCGCCCAGGCAGCCGTGACCTCCCGGAGGCGGGACAGCCCCCGGGAGGTGGTGGACTTGACGGTTCCGATCGAGCACCCGAGCGTCTCGGCGGCCTCGGCCTCGCTCAACTGCTCCCAGTAGCGCAGCACCAGCACAGCCCGCTGGCGCGGCGGCAGCGCGGCCACCGCCTGGACGAGCGCCTGCCGCAGGTCCAGGGCGTCCGTGCCGTCGGAGCGGCCCGGCGGCTCCACGCTGGACAGCACCTCCGGCCGGCGCTTGCGGCTGCGCCACTGGTCGATCGCGAGGTGGTACATCGTGCGGCGCAGATATCCCTCCTTGTCGCCGCGCACCCGGTTCCAGTGCCGCATCATCCGTTCCAGCGCCGCCTGCAGCAGATCCTCGGCGGCGGTGCGGCTGCCGGTCAGCAGCACGGCTGTGGCCAGCAGGGCATCGCCCCGTTCAGCCACGAGGGTGTCCAACCCCTCGAAGCTCTTCCTCCAGCGCACGGGCTCTCCTTCCGTCGCCACCAAGGACGACGGGTCGGGCCGCGAGGTTGAGCGAGTTCGCGGATCAATCACGAAATTCTCCCGGGCGCCCGCGGCGCGTCCACCGCCCCGCAGGGACGCCGACGGGTCCGCGTCACGGGGCCGCGCCCCACGGGGCCGCCAGATCGGATCTCGCGGACCGCCGGGCGCGGTCTCGCGCCCCTCGGGTGGGACCGGAGCAACCGGGAGGAGGAACCATGGAGGCGCTGCGGCTCGCCGTGATCGTCGGCAGCACGCGGGAGGGGCGGGCGGGCGACAGCGTCGCCCGCTGGTTCTGCGACCGGGTGGAGCGCCACGACGGGCTGGCGGTCACGGTCGTCGACCTCGCCGACTACGACTTCCCCGCCGGCTACCCTGCGGAGCCGACCCCGGCGATGCGCGCGTTCGCCGAGCAGGTGGGGCGGGCGGAGGCGTTCGCGGTGGTCACCCCGGAGTACAACCGCAGCTTCCCCGCCTCGTTGAAACAGGCGATCGACTACGCGTACGACGAGTGGCAGGCCAAGCCGGTCGGTTTCGTGTCGTACGGCTGTGGTTCGGTCGGCCTGCACGCGGTCGACCAGCTCCGGACGGTCTTCACCGCCCTGCACGCCGTCACGATGCGCGACGTCGTCGGCGTGGACCTGCTCTGCGGCGAGCCGACGCCGCTGGCCGCCGACCGGCTGCGTCGGGCCGCCCGCGTCCTGCTCGACCAGTTGTGCTGGTGGGGCCTGACACTGCGCGACGGCCGCGCCGCGCGCCCGTACGTCTCCTGAAAGTTCGCGACGGAAGGTAGAGATCATGAGTAGACGCAGCACCGGCCCGGCCATCGAGGCCGAGGGCCTGACCCGGTCGTTCGGTGAGACCCGGGCGCTGGACGGGCTGGACCTCGAGGTGCCCGCCGGCACCGTCTACGGGGTGCTCGGCCCGAACGGCGCCGGCAAGACCACGGCGGTGCGGGTGCTGGCGACGCTGCTGCGCCCGGATGGCGGGCGGGCGCGGATCTTCGGCCACGACGTGGTCGCCGAGGCCGACGCCGTACGGGCCCGGGTCAGCCTCACCGGCCAGTACGCCTCGGTGGACGAGGACCTGACCGGGCTGGAGAATCTGGTCCTGCTCGGCCGGCTGCTCGGTCACCGCAAGCCGGCCGCCCGGGAGCGGGCCGACGGCCTGCTCGCCGCGTTCGGGCTGACCGAGGCGGCCGACCGGCAGGCCAAGAAATACTCCGGCGGCATGCGGCGGCGCCTCGACATCGCGGCCAGCATCCTCAACACCCCGGACCTGCTGTTCCTCGACGAGCCGACGACGGGCCTGGATCCGCGCAGCCGCAACCAGGTGTGGGAGATCGTGCGGGCGGTGGTGGCGCACGGCACCACCGTGCTGCTGACCACGCAGTACCTCGACGAGGCCGACCAGTTGGCCGGCCGGATCGCGGTGGTCGACCACGGCCGGGTGATCGCGGAGGGCACCCCGGGCGAGTTGAAGGCGTCGGTCGGGTCCGGCACCGTCCACCTGCGGCTGCGCGACGCGCACCAGCGGCCCGACGCGGAGCGGCTGCTGCGGGCGGTGCTGGACGTGCCGGTGCAGCTCGAACCCGACCCGGTGGCGCTGACCGCCCGGGTCGGCGGCGAGGGCAGCGACCTCGACGCCAGCGAGCAGGCCGCCCGGGTGCTCGGCGACCTGGCCCGCGCCGGCATCGTCGTCGACAACTTCTCCCTCGGCCAGCCGAGCCTGGACGAGGTCTTCCTGGCCCTGACCGACCATCCCGCCGTGCCGGCCGACGAGCGGGACGAGCAGCTGGAGGCAGCCCGATGAGCAGCAACGCCACCACCACGACCGGGCCGGCCCCGGCGGTCTACGTACCGTCGGCGGAGGCGCTGTCGACAGTCCTCGCGCCCGGTGCCCGGCCGGCCCGACCGACCCCGCTGTCGGCGTCGCTGACGTTCGGCTGGCGCGCCATGCTGAAGATCAAGCACGTGCCGGAGCAGCTGTTCGACGTGACGGCGTTCCCGATCATCATGGTGCTGATGTTCACGTACCTGTTCGGCGGCGCCCTCGCCGACAGCCCGCGCGACTATTTGCAGTTCTTCCTGCCCGGCATCATGGTCACCAGCGTCGTGATGATCACCATGTACACCGGCATCGGCCTCAACACCGACATCGAGAAGGGCGTCTTCGACCGGTTCCGGACGCTGCCGGTCTGGCGGCCCGCCGCGCTCGTCGGCATGATCTTCGGCGACGTGCTGCGCTACGTGCTGGGTGCCCTGGTCATCTTCGGCGTCGGACTGGTGCTGGGCTTCCGCCCCGACGGCGGGTTGCTCGGGGTGCTGGGCGGCATCGGCCTGCTGGTGGTCTTCTCGTTCGCGTTCTCCTGGGTGTGGACGTTCTTCGGCCTGGTCCTGCGCAGCGAGAAGTCGGTGATGGGGGTCAGCATGATGGTGCTGTTTCCGCTGACCTTCCTGAGCAACGTCTTCGTCGACCCGGCCACCATGCCCGGCTGGTTGCAGGCGTTCGTGAAGGTCAACCCGATCACCCAGCTGGTGGCGTCGGTGCGCGGCGTCATGTCCGACGCACCCGACGCGTCGGGCACGATGTGGACGCTGGTGTGGAGCGCCGGCTTCCTGCTGGTCTTCGGCACCCTCACCATGTACCGCTACAACCGCCGCTGACCCGGCCGGCGACGGGCACCGCCACCTTCGTGGCGGTGCCCGTCGCCGTCGCGTTGGCCCTGCTAGGAGTCGATCCGGACGGTGGCCGTGCCGCTGGCGGTGGCGACGCGTACCTGGGTGGCGTCGGCGGGGAGCAGGGCCGCGCCGCTCCCGGCGTCGTGCCACCGCCCGGCGCCGATCCGGTAGCTCAGCGCCGCGCCCTCGGCGACGACGAGGACACCCTGCCCGTCCGGCAGCCGCAGCCGCACCGGCAGCGGCGCCCTCCAGTCCACGAACCCGCTGACCGCCGGCTGCAACGGCGCGTCGCCGCGGGCGAGCAGGACGATCGCGCGGGCGGGGTCGTCGCCGTGCTGGACGGTCTGCAGCAGCAGCCGCCGACCGTCCGGGGTCGCCCCGTAGACGACCAGCAGCGGAGATTCCCCGTCCGTGTGTGGGCGGCCGACATCGATGTAGGCGGCGGCGAGCGCCTCGTGGGCGGTGTTGTCGACGCGGGCGGCAGGGTCGTCGCCCCAGACCCGTTCCGCGTCGGGCAGCGTGTAGGTGACCCGTCGCGGCTCGGGGCTGTTCTTCCCGTCGGGGAAGAGAATGTCGTCGGTGTTGGTGATCTCGACGGCCGTCGCCGTGTTCAGCGGCACCCCGACCAGGGCGACGGTCACCCTGTCACGCTGCGGCGGCACCGGCAGCACGGCGGCCCCGTCGCGGAACGTCACCCGCTGGAAGATGCGCTCGATCCGGCCGTCCGGGGCATACCGGAACGTCGGCGAGAACTCCACCGGATACCCGGCGTCGAGCACGACCAGCACGTCGCGGCGCGGCCCGAGCAGCACGGCCGCCGAGTTGCCGTCGTTGCCCTCGTTCATGCCGCGCATCGTCATGACCCGGGGGCCGCTGGCCGCCGGCTCGACGAACCCGGCGTAACCGATCAGGCGGTGGTTGCCCCGGTCGGACCCGGGACGGGTGACGGTGACCCGCTGCGCGACGTAGGCGGCGGGACCGGCCGGGGTGTTTCCCGCCCAGACCACGTGCGGCTCGCTCCCGGCGTCCGGCCTGCCCCCCTCGGACTCCATGCCCTCCGCCCGCTGCCGCCACGCCTGGCGGACCTGCCGCAGGTACTCCTCGTCGCCGGCCAGATCGCCGCGGGTGGGTGCGTCGAACAGCGGCGAGGCGACCTCTGCCGCCACCCCGCCGGTCCCGCTGTCCACGAAGTGGATCGCGCCGCCGACGGGTACCGCCAGCACGGCCGCGCACACCGCGGCCAGTACGGCCCGCCGTCGCCGCAGCCGGCGACGCCCACCCCGTCGCACGTCGTCGAGCAGGGTCGGCGGCCCGGCCAGGTCGTCGGTCACCCGGCGCAGGACGTCCCGCACGTCGTTGTCTTCGATGGTCATCGCGCACCTCCGGTGTCGGTCGGGACGGACAGGACGAGACTCGATCCGGCCAGCGCCTCCCGGAGGCGGGCCAGGCCCCGGGAGGAGTGGCTCTTCACCGCGCCCTCCGAGCAGCGCAGCGTGGCGGCGACGTCGGCGACCGACAGGTCCTCCAGGTAGCGCAGCACCACGGCGGCCCGCTGGCGGGGCGGCAGGGTACGCAGCGCCACGACGACCGCCTGGCGGAGCGCGATGTCGTCGGCGTGGTCCCGGGCGATTCCCTCGTTGTCGCCGAGTGCCTGCTCGGGTCGCCGGGACCGCCGCCGCCACCGGTTGATCGACCGGTTGACCAGGGCCCGCCGGGCGTACGCCTCCGGGACCGTGCGCACCCGGCGCCAGCGCACGTACATCTGCTCCAGCACCTCCTGGAGCAGGTCCTCGGCCGCGTGCCGGTCACCGGTCAGCAGGTAGGCCACCCGCAACAGCGCCACCGACCTCGTACGGACGAAGTCGTCGAACTCCGTGCCATGCGGATCTCGCATCTACCCTCCTGGTCTCTCGGTCAGCAAGACACCGCGGTGGGCCGCAGGGTTTACCGGCCTGTGCCGCCGAAGGCGCAGGCGCGCATTTCGGCGCCGGCCTCGCACGCCACCTGCGCCGGTCGGGGCGGGCGGCAGCGGGCTAGAGGCGCCAGGGCGGCGGGGCGGGCGGGAGGTAGCGGCAGGTGCCGCCGGTGGAGACGGTGTCGCGCAGGTGGGCGGCGAGCGCCGGGTGCCGGTCGTCGAGCTTGCGCAGCACGTCCCGGATGCGGGCGGTCACCGTCTTGCGGGCGCGTTCCGCCTCGTCGCCGAGGCGGCGGGTGCGGCCGGCCAGCCCGGCTGCGGCGCGCAGCTCGGCGAGCAGGGCCGCCCGCTCGGCGTCGAGGGCGGCCACCTTCGCCTCGTCGTCGCGCCCGGCGGCGCGGTCGATCTCGGCGTCCAGCCACTCCAGATGGCGCCGGTAGCGGGCCTTCGCCTCGTCGTCGAGGACCGGGTCGCCGCCCATCCGGCGGGCGGCGACGAGTTCCGGCCCGGCGGCCGGGTCGAGCAGCTCGACCGCCGGCACGTCGACGCCGGGCCGGGCCAGCAGCAGGTGCAGGTCGTGCAGGCCCTTGGCGTCGGGCAGGTGCACGACGGTGCCGGCGTAGGCGAGCTGCCAGACCGGGCCGTCGCGGCGGAACTCGTACGCCTCGACCGGCGGCTGCCCGACGACGGGCCCGGCGAGCGGAGTCGTCCCGGGCGGCCCCGGGACGGCCGGCGCGGGCGCGACAGCCGGCACGGACGTGACAGCCGGCTCGGACGTGACAGCCGGCTCGGACGTGACAACCGGCTCGGACGTGACAGCCGGCGGGGGCGACCCGGCCGACCGGGCGGCCACCTGGCGCATGCCGAGCGCGGCGGCGTCCCGGACGGCGGCGGCGCGCAGCGCGGTGGCCGCCGCCGTGTCGCCCGGGCGGTCGCGCCCGGTCAGCGCCTCCGCCAGCCCGACCCGGGCCAGCACGGACCAGGGCCGGGCGCCCATCGAGTCGGCGGAGTCGCGGGCCGCGGCGAAGCCCGCCACCGCGTCGTCCCAGCGCTGCTCCGCCGCGTCGACGGCGGCCAGCCAGTGGTCGACGGGGCCGCTGACGTCGCAGCCGAACAGCGCCGTGATCCACTGCCCCCGGTGTGGCCGCAGCGCCTCGCGGGCCTCGGCGCAGCGGTCGGGGTCGCCGGTGGCGGCGGCGACCTGGGCGCGCAGCCGCAGCCACAGCGGCGCGACCATCTGGCTGTAGCTGGTGCCGTCGGCCTCGATCCCGGCGGTCAGCCGCAGCGCCGTCGCGGCGTCGCCGCGCTCGGCCGCGGTGATGGCCCGGGCGACCCGCAGGTAGGGATGCTCGCCGGGATGCAGCCCGTCGAGCAGCAGTTCCGCCTCGTCGTGCCGGCCCTGCAGCAGCAGCCACGACCAGCGCAGGTGGTGGCCCATGAACGCGGACTCCGAGTGGCCCCACTCGGACAGCTCGTCCAGCTCGGCGAGCAGCTCGCCGGCGCGGGTGAAGTCGCCCTGGAACCCGGCGACGATGCCGTTGTCGATGGCCGCGCCGATCCGGTGCCGGGCCTCGCCCTCGCGGGCTCCGGCGACGAACGCGGTGAGCTCGTCGTGGTATCGCGGGTCGCCGAGTTCCAGCAGCGCCACCCAGCGCAGCGAGGTCGCCCAGAGCTGGGTCTCCCGGTCGCCGGTCCGGCGCGCCACCGCGCGGATCTCGGCGGTGAGCGCGGCCCGGTCGGCGGCCGTGCCGAGCCCCCAGGTGGTGTCGTGCCGGGCCCACAGGCTGAAGGTGAGCGCCTCGTCGTCCCGGCCCCGCCGGGCGAGCGACTCGGTGGCGGTGATCAGGTCGGCGACGAGAGTGCCGGCCGCGAGGGTGGCCGCCGGCTCGCCGATCAGCCGCCGGTACGCCTCCCGCAGCAGGCCGCCCGCGTCGAGGCTGCGCGTGGCGGCCGACTGGTGGCGGTGCCGGTGGACGGTGAGGGCGACGCGGGCCAGCACCACCGGGTCGTCGACCGACGGCGCCAGCGTGGCGGCCTCGGCGACGAGTCGGCGGGCCTCGGCGTTGTCGCCGCAGTGGTGCAGCAGCTGGCCCAGCTCGACCATGATCTTCACGCGCCGGGTCGGGTCGTCGGCGACCTCCAGCGCCCGACGGAAGTGGACGACCGCCTCGTCCATCGCCAGCCGGCCGCTCGCGTCGCGGGCCGCGGCCATCAGCAGTTCGGTCGCGCGGGCCGGCGCGAGCGCGTCACCGGCCAGGTGGGCGTGGCGGGCCAGGTCGGCGGGGATCAGCCGCTCGGCGAGCCCCGCCGAGCCTTCGACCGCCCGGACCACGGCGGCGTGCCGGGCCCGCCGGTCGTCGTCGGTGAGCCCGTCGTAGAGGGTCTCCCGGACCAGGTCGTGGGCGAAGGCGAAGCGGCCGCCGCCACGGGCCAGCACGAGGCGGGCGGTCACCGCGCGGTCGAGGAGCCGGTCGACCTGGGCCGCCGGGGCGCCCGCGCCGGCGGCGAGGACCTGGCGGTGGAACTCGCGGCCCAGCACGGCGGCCACGGCGAGCAGGTCGGCCACCGCCGGGGGCAGTTGGGCGAGCCGCCGCCGCACCGCCTCCCGTACGCCGGGCGCGATGGTGCTCACCTGGCCGTCGGCGCGCCACAGCCGGGCGGTCTGCTCGACGAAGAACGGGTTGCCGCCGGTGCGCCGGTGCACCTCGTCGACAAGGTCGACGCCCGGCTCGCGGCCGGCCGTGCGGGCCATCAGCGCGCCCGTCTCGTCGCGGGACAGGCCGGTGAGGGTGATGCTGGTCGCCTTGGCCACCAGCGGCATCAGCAGCGGACGCAGCGGGTGGTCGGCGGCCTCCACCTCGGCGTCGCGGTAGGTGCCGACCAGCAGCAGCCGCTCGAACCAGGTGTGCTGGGCGGCGAACCGGAGCAGCCGCATCGAGGCGGGGTCGGCCCAGTGCAGGTCGTCGAGGACGACCATCACCGGCCGGCGCTGGGAGACCGCGACCAGCGCGGCGGTCACCGCGTCGAAGAGGTCGAACTCCTCCCGCTCCGCCTGGTCGTCCCCACCGCCGCCGGCCGGCCCGCCGATCGCCTCGCGGATCGTCTCGCGGATGGCCCGGTCGGTCGCCGTGCCGGTCGTCTCGCCGAGCAGGGCGGCCAGGCCCGGCTCGGCGGCCTCCCGGGCCGCCGCCCAGTCCTCTGGCGAGCGGCGCATGCCGCGCAGCACCTGCACCCAGGGCCAGTAGCCGGGGGCGCTGTCGGAGTCCCAGCAGGCCGCGCCGAGCACCAGCGTCCCGCGCTGGCGTGCCTCCTTCGCGGCGGCGGTGACCAGCGTCGTCTTGCCGATGCCGGGCTCGCCGGCGACCAGGACGAGGCCGCCGTGGCTGGCGGCCGCCCGGTCGATCTCGGCGCGCAGCAGGCCCGCGGGGTGCTCCCGCCCGATGACGACCTCGCCGAACCGCGGCTCCATGACGCCTCAGACCGTAGCGGAACCGTCGGACATCCCGCCGCCGACCGCGCCCCGCGACCCCCGCGGCTACATCCGCGCCGCCGGCCACGGAACCGGTGCGGGGGCGGCGGCCGACTCCGACCGCGCGACCGCCGCCTCGCCGGTCGCGGCGAGCACCACGCAGGCGACCAGACGTACGCGGGGAGTGCGACTCGACGGTTTCCGGGTCCGGCCCGGTGTGGACGTGGGACCGTCCACCCGCTCCCGGATCGTCAGTGGGCGTCGGTGACGACGTGGGAGCAGGCGGCGCAGGCCGCGGCGCCCTGCTCGGCGTACCAGCGGCAGGTCCGGCGGATGGCGCAGCGGGGCAGGGCGGCCTCGCGGGTGCCGGCCGTCTCCCGGTAGGAGGCGACGAGGCGTTCGCCGAGGCCGCAGTGCTCGCCGGTCCAGAAGCCGCACTTCGCGGTGACGCACGGGCCGGCGAGCCGGTACGTGGACTCGACCGCCGTGCCCGGGGCGGCCTGGGCAAGGGCGACCTCGGCCGGGAGCGGCGGCGTGACGTAGGCGACCCGACCCGCCGGAGTGATCATGCCGAGGAACACCGTGGCGTTGGCCGCGGGGGTGCTCGGGCACATCCGCTCCGGCGGGTCCGGCCGGTGGACGGGGTCCGTCACCGCTGCATCCAGAAGCCGAGGTCGTTGATCTTCTGGCCGAGCTCCTCGGCGAACGGGCCGTCGATCAGCCACAGCCCGTACCACTCGGGGCGGAGCTTGATGTTGGCGTGCCCGACGGCGAGCGGGTTGGTCAGCTTGCTGCCGGCGACGGAGAGCGCGTTGAGGCCCGCCTTCTGGATCTCGCCGGCGATCAGGCTCTGCTGTTCGGTGGTCAACTCGACGCCGTCGACGACGAATCGGAACTCGCTGCGTGCCATGTCCTACCTCCGATGGTCAGTACGCTCGGTCCGCAGCCCGCGCCGCAGACTCGCCCTGGTGAATGCCGCCCAGCCGGACCGGGAGGCGGGGTCGGTCGCGTGCCCGGCCCGGCGTACGCGCTCCCGCCAGTCGGTGGCGTCGGCGCCGCGCTGCCCCCACAGCTCGCGGCAGGCGGCGACCGCGAACGCGACCTGCTCCGCCGAGCCGGTCCAGCCGGCGGGGCCGTCGGTCACCCGCAGCGCGCCGCCGGCCTCGACGCGGACCGACGGGAAGTGGTGGTGCAGGCTGGCGAGGGTGGCCAGGTGGGCGGCGTCGGCCCGGCCGGCGGCGAAGGCGTCCCGCGTCTCGTCGTCGCGGCTGACCCGGATCGCGTGCAGCGTGAACGCGTCGCCGTCCGCGCTCACCGTGCCCTCGACCTCGACCGGCGTGCTCCAGCTGCGGGGCGAGTTGGCCGACCAGAAGGCCAGCCAGGCGTCGAGGCGTTCGTGGAGGTCGGCCTGGAAGCGGGCCGGCCCGCCGGCGAGCCGTGCCGTGGCGATCCGGTCCCGGGCCAGGAGCGGCGGGGCGGCTCGCGTCGGGGACGGGCCCCCGACGGGTGCGGTCGGTGGCGCGGCGTGTGCGGCGCTCGCCCCGGCGACGGTGACCGCCGAGGCCGCGGCGGCGCCGAGCAGGATCCGTCGCCGGGACAGTGAGGTGAGGGAATCGGTCATGGCTCGCCTTTCCTGGACGGCCTTTGCCTCGCCACGCTATCGATCGCCGTTGATCAGGAGAACCGTCGTTCTATCGGCAGGGCGACAGGAATCGCGGTGATCGACGGCGGCGCGGATCGCGGCCTTGTGCCATCGGTCGGCTTTGCGCCCGCAGCGGGTCGGATGCCTGTCTCTCCCCCCGTGCGTCCGCGCTGTCGAGCCGCCCCACCGCCGGGCCGCCGCCGACCGTCCGCCGCCGGGACCCGCCGCACGCGGCGCCATCCGTCGACGGCCCGCCGCGCCGCCGGCCGGCGGTGGCGACGACTAGCGGCCGGCGGATCGGGTACGCGCGGCGCATGGGTAGCCACAAGGAGAACAAGCACGATCCCGGCGGCGAGTCGGCGCGTGGCCGACGACATCCCGGCAGCGGCGCCCGGGGCCACCAGGGCTCGCCCGTCGAGCACTCGCCGAAGGCGCGGCACCTGCGCACGGCGACCGGATCCGCGGGCACGGAACGCGACCAGGGGCGGGCGAAGGTCGAGGGCGCCGGGCGGGTCCAACGACGGGGAACGAGCTGAGCCCGGCACGTCAGCGACGCCTCGGCGAGGTGTGACGGCGTGCCGAAGTTCCCCGTGAAGCCGACCTGCATGGTCGCCGGGATCAGAGGGTCGACCACCGACGGCGGCAGCAGACGCGCGAGGAAGCTGGTGCGGGGCGGCCGGTTCGAGCCGGACGGCCCCGCCGAGTTGCGCGGCGGGCCGACGTCGGGGCGGCGGGTGACGCGGAGCCAGCACAGAAATCGATGACCGCTATCAATGTTTTGCCAGTAATATTGAAGTGAATCAATTAGTGTCGCTAGCATCGTCACCATGCGCGCCCGAAGCGTCACCACCGTCGCCGCCCTCGCCGGGCTGCTGAGCCTGCTCGCCGTCGGCACCGCCCGGGCGGACGACGCCCCCGCGCTGACCACCCCCGGCAGCCCCGTCGTCGTCACCAACGAGCCGCACCACCTCACGCTCGCCTGGGCCCCGTCGGCGTGGGCGGGCGAGCCGGCCGGCGAGGAGCCGATCACCTACGAGGTGCGGGCGCAGCTCGGCCCCCACGTCTACCGCGCCCTCGGCACCACCACCGCGACCACCCTGACGCTGACGAACCTGGCCCCCGGCAGCGAATACCGGCTCGTCGTCGGCGCCTACACACTCGGCGGCTACTCCGACCCCTCCCCTGTCACGCCGGTGCGCACCGCGTACGGGCGGGCGAAGGTCAGCTACCGCAACGTCGACTGGTCACCCACGGACAACCAGATCCAGCACGTCCTGCAGGTGGCAAACACCGGCAGCGTGCCGCTCGACCTCGCCACCGTGCGGGTGCGTTACCACCTGACCTTCCAGGGCGGCAACACGTCCCTGGTGCCGAACTGCGACTGGGCGGCGGTGGGCTGCGACCAGGTCGGACGCTCCGTGACGTTCTTCCCGCCGCCACTGCCGCCGTCGCCGCCGGCCGGCGGCACGCCCACCCCGACGCCCACCCACCACCCGCTGCCGGGCACGCCCGTCCCCGGGTGGGTCGAGCTGACCTTCACCGGTGGGATCCTCGCCCCCGGCGCGTCCACCGGCCCGATCCACCTGCGCCACCACCGGCCCGACTGGACCGGCGTCGACGAACGGGACGACCCGAGCTGGCGCGCCGCGACCGGCCAGTGGATCGACAACAGCCGGATCACCCTCGACGTCGACGGCGTACGCGAGTTCGGCGACACCTACGCCTGACCGTGTCACCGCCCGTCCGCCGACGCCGCCCCGGCCAGCAGCGCGAGGATCGTCTGGTTCGCCTCCCAGCCGTCCGGGAACTTGACCGGCACGTCGAGGTGCACGATCTCCGTCGACGGGTGCGCGTCCAGCAGTTCGCCGATCCCCGCCCGCGCCACCACCACGCACGCGTGCCGGTGCCGGGACGTCAGCACGCAGAGCCGCCCCGACTCCAGGTGGAACGCCGTCGCGTCCCGCCGCCCCGACAGCGGGTGCAGCACGATCGTCACGTCGTACTCCCGGCCCTGGAGCCGGTTGGCGGTGTCGACGGTGATGCCCGCCCCGGCCTCGCCCAGGTGCGCGCGGATCGCCGCGACCTGGTCGCGGTGCGCGGCTCCGACGGCGATCCGGTCGGCGGTGACCGGCGCCCCGGCCGGCGCGTGCTCGGAGACGGCGACCGCGCCGCGCCGCAGCACCCGCAGCGCCAGCGCCGCGCACGCGGCGGTGGCGTCGGCATCGGTACGCAGGGTGTGCCCGGCCGGCAGCTCGTAGAGCGCCCAGCCCGTGCGGGCGGCGAGATTTACCGCCTCGTCGACCGCGTCCCCCGGGCCGGCCTCGGTGAACGTCAGCACCCGGTCGTCGGGACCGGTGCCGGCGCGGAACCCGGTGAACGGGTAGAACGCCGCCGCGACCACCGGCGCCGCCGACGCGGGCAGCCGCCACGACACCGGCAGCCGGTGCACCGGCAACCCCGGGTTGTGGCGCAGCAGCACCGCCACCGCCGACTGCATCGGATCCCAGGTCAGGCCCGTCCAGCGCGCCGTCTCGACGGTCGAGAACGGGTCGAGCTGGCCGGGATCACCCACGAACAGCGCCCGCTCGAACCTGCCGGCCACGCGCAGCAGCGCGTCCGACCGCATCTGGTACGCCTCGTCCACGATCGCCCACGGCCAGAAGCCCTCGGCGACCGTGGCCCACTTCGCGGCCGTACCGATGATGACGGCCGGGCCGCCGAGGTCGGCGACCTTCGCGGCCACCCGTACCGTCTCGTGGCCCCGCACCCGCTCCGACGGCCGGTAGTCGCCGGCGGAGAGCCGGCCGATGCGCAGCTCGGGCGCCTTGCGGGCCAGGCGGTCGATCAGGTCGTCGACCTGCTCGTTCGTCTGCGCGACGATGATCAGCGGCTCACCGGCCGCGGCCAGCTCGACGGCGGCGCGCACCACCAGGGTCGACTTGCCGGCCCCCGGCGGCGAGTCGACCACGACGCCGCGGTGTGCGCCGGAACGCAGGTCGGCCAGCACGGCCGTGACGACCCGCTCCGCCTCGACCGCCGGCGGCACCTCCAACCCGGCCCGCATCGATCCCACCTTCCCCACGAGGTCTACGGGACCCTACGCCAGCCCGACGACGCGCGGCGGACGGCGGGGCGGCGGACGGCGCGTCCGGGCCGGCGGGAATGCGGAAACCGACCGCTGGCCGGCGGCGACAGGCACTAGCGTGAGCGGTGGGCGGAGGCGGGTGCCGCCGCCGTTGGCCGACCATGTCGATCATGGGGGTGCCGATGCGGGGGCCGAAACGCGGTCCGGCCTGGGCGGCCCAACTGTGGCTACGCCAGCGCCGGCGCCGGTGGCGGACCCGGCGGGAACGCCGGACCGAGCGCGACCGCCGCCGGCGCACCGACGAACGGGGCAACGTCAGGGTGCGGTGGCGGTACCGCCGCTGGCTGCGATGGACGATCGTCGCCGGCGCCTTCGCGTTCCTCGGGTGGGCCGCCCTCTCCGTGATCCTGACGGTCCTCGACATCGACCCCGTGCGCGTGTCCGGGTGGTGCGGCGGGAAGGGCCCGCGAGCCTACTACTGCGGGCAGGTGATCGGGTTCGTCAAGCCCCTGCTGGGCGCGGCGTTCGGACTCGCGGTCTTCTACTACTGGCGATACATCCCGGTCCGCCGCTGGTACCGGCAGAACGTGCTGCGCAACAGCCGGATGGTGCTGCCCAGCGCCGAACGGGGTCTCGACCCGGCCGACGTCGTCGGCCGTGACGAGCTGTGCGAGCTGTTGATCCAGCGACTACGCGACCGGGCCACCCGACGGCCGCTGCTGCTGGTGGGCGGCATCGGCACCGGCAAGACGGCCACCCTGGCCCGCCTCGCGGAGCGGCTGATGACCATCAAGGTCGTGCCGGTCGGGGTCGACCTGCGGACGGTCAAGGACCCGGAGAAACTGAACTTCCACCAGCTCGCCCTCGAACAGTTCGGGCGCACCATCGACACCCGGCTGCGCGGGGCGGGCGAGGCCGACCGGATCTGGCGCAGGCTCTGGCTGGAGAACCGCATAGTGGTGCTCGCCGACGGCCTGGAGGAGACCCTCGCCGAGGCCGACCAGCCCGCCGCCGACCGGGACAGCGTGCTCCGGGAGGCCATCCGGGCCGCGGTCCGGGAACAGCTCCCCCTGGTGATCGCGTCGCGCCCCGACGACCCGCTGCGGGGCCTGGACGCGCTGCTGCTGCAACTGGAGCCGCTCGGCGAGGGAGCCGCCCTCGAATACGTGCAGGCCCACAGCCGCCGCTCGGGTACGGAACACCGGTGGGACCGCATCACCGAGCTGGTCAAGGCCGCCGATGTCGCCGACTCCCCGTTCTACCTGCGGATCATCGGTCAGCTCCACGAGGTCGACCGCCTCGACAACGTCAAGGCGGCCGACCCGGGCCGGGCCACGCTGCGCTGGCGCCTGCTGGAGGAGTGGCGGGCGGCCGTCGTCGCCGGCGACCTGTACGAGGACTACGGCCTGCCGCAGACCGAACGGTCCGACGCGATCGAAGTGCTCTCCGCCCTCGCCTGCATCGGGTTGCGCGACAACCGGCAGTTCGTCCGCACGACGGAACTGACCGGCGGCGGTGCGCCCCTCGGCGACGGCCGGCGGCGGATCCTGCGCGAGCTGAAGAAACGGCTGCGGAAACTCGACGCCGACAACCTGCAGGACATCGGGCTCGCCGAGACCACCGGCGACGCGCTGAACATCGTGGCGAAACGCGTCGACGGGGTGCGCTTCCAGCACGGGGTGATCCAGGCCTACCTCGGCTCGCGCTTCCTCGCCGCCGCCATGCGCGACGACGGCTTCCTCGACCGCGCGTTCACCCGCAACGCGGGTCCGGGGCGCGAACTGCTCTCCGCGCTCACCCTGCACGCCGGCCGCGCGGACGCGGGCGAAGGGCGGGGCGAGCGGTGGAAACCGGGCGGCCGGCCCGGCGAGCTGCGCCGCCTCGCCGACGCCGCCCGCGACCAGGTGGGGCTGACCCGCTGGGAGCCGAAGACCACCCGGAGCCGGCCGTCCGCTCTCGTGCGGCGCCTCTGCGACGAGGCGAGAAGGACGCCGAACCGCACCCGGGCGCTGGAGATGTTCGCGGCGGCGCTGGAGATGGACGCCGCCGCCGGGCACACCTCGCATCGCGCGCTGGCCGACGCCGTCCGCGGGGCATGGCACCACTATCAGGGCGACGGGAGCGTCACCGACCGCCCCCTGGAGGACGCGAAGATCGCCCTCGTGCGGCGCTTCGGCGACGCCGCCCGGCAGCTCGGGGCCCGACCGCCCGAACCCGTCGGGCTCCGCACGCGACGGCCGACACCGCAGTACCAGCAGCTGTTCCGGATGATGGCCGGGGAGGGCTCGTACCTTCCCCGGCTGGCCGCGGCCCGCGCGATCGCCGCCGGCGGCAACGCGGCCGTCCGGGAGCTGGGTGAGCTGCTCGCCGAACCGCCGCAGACGGCCGACACCCCGCAGCGACAGCGCCTGGAGGAACTGCGGACCTGGATCGCGCCGGCGCTGTTCCTGCACGCCGACGACACGCCGACCCCCGACGGAACGACCTGGCGACACGAGGCCCACCAGAACCTGCGACGCTGGGTGCGCCACCTGGCCGGCGACGCCTCCGACGGCGCCCGCCTCTACGAGATCACCCTCGCCCAGGGCTTCCGCCTGGCGGCGAACTGCCGCGTCTACCCCGCACACCGCAGCCTGCTGATCGAGGAGGCCGAGAAGGCGCTGCGGCACTCCCGGTTCTGGTATTCGCACCTGGTGCTCATCCAGGCGCTGACCCTGCTGGCGCTGCCCCGCGACCCCGCGGAGACGCTGCGCGAGCGGGGCCACGGATCGGACCCGCGCGGCCTGGTCGAGTTCTGGATCTCGATCGCCGGCGGCGCGGACGCCGCCCCGTCTCCCGGCAGCAGCACCGAGCACCCGCTCGTCCGCAGGGTCGCGGACCTGTGCGTCGAGGCGCTCGTCGACCGCCACCCCGAACGGCGCTGCTGGATCGACGAGCGGGAGATCGTCGGACGGGTGGGCGCGGTCAGCCCGCAACCCGGCATCCGCCGGCTCCAGGACACCTGGCTGCCACCCTCGCACGGCTGGGCGGTGCTGGAACCGCGGGCCCAACGGCTGCTGGCCGACGTGATGCTGCTGCTCAACCTCGCTGACCGGGGCCACGACGACGACGAGCGGGCACGCCGGCTCACCCGGGCCAGCCGGCCCGAACTGCCGCCGTGCCTCACCATCGACCGCACCGCCATGCGGGTCACCCTCAGCCGCCGCCAGGCCCACGACGTCCAGCCGGGCTCCACCTGCATCGACGACTGCGCGTTCCGGCTGTGCCCGCTGCCGCCGAAGGGCGACGAGCTGCGCTACCAGATGGACGAGGTCTTCTGCGCCCACCAGATCGACCTCGTCGGGCACTGGTTCCGCCCGTCCAGACGGGCCGACTGGCAGGCGGTCAACCGCGACGACCTGCGGACGTTCTGGCACGAGATGTCCGAACGGATGGCCCCCGCCTGGCGGAAGTGAGCCCCCTCCGATCACGCCCCCGGCCGGCGGCGTCGCCGGCGCGCCCCTCCTCCCGCCGCCCGCCCAGCCACGTCGGGCGGTTCGGCCGCCGGCCGGAGGGCCCGACAGGCGTGTTCGCGCCGCGAGCGGGTACCCGCGCTGGGCTGCGCGAGCGTGAGGAAGGCAGGTGCCGACGTGGCGAAGTTCCTGATCAGGGCGACCTACACCAGCCGGGGCATCGCCGGGTTGGGCAAGGAGGGCGGTACGGCTCGCGCGGAGGTGGTCCGGGCGCTGATCGAGAACTCCGGCGGTCGGGTGGAGTCGCTGTACTTCGCGTTCGGCCAGTACGACCTGTACGTGGTGGGCGAGGTGGCGGACAACGCGACCGCCGCCGCGCTGGGCATCGCCGTCCGGTCGGCGGGCGGGGTGGAAGCCACAGTCGTCCCGCTGCTGACCCCGGAGGAGATCGACACGGCAGCCAGGATGCCGGTCACCTACCAGCCACCGGGCGGGTAACGTGGACTGCCGACTCGACGGAGAGGGTCACGGGCTCACGGCATCCCGGCCACGGGGTGTCACGGCATCCCGGCGACCTTCTGCCGGTGGGCGCGCAGCGCGGCGACGTCCGGCCGGTCCACCGTACGGGCCGGCAGACGCAGCTCCTCACCGTGCCACCGGGCGTAGTGCGCGGCGTCCTCCCTGACCCGGACGCGGAGCTGGTCGTCGACCCAGATCAGGCCGCGGTCGAAGAGGTTGTGCACGTCGGCCCGGAGCAGCAGTCCGTTGGTCACCCGGTTCGTGGCGGGCCCGTCGTAGGGCGAGATGTGGGCGGCTTGGAGGGCGGCCTCGGTGTCGCAGCCGGTGACCGCGCACCGCCCCCCGTACGCCTCGACGAGCCTGCGCCGGAAGTCGGCCTGGCCCTGGCGGGCGGTCACCTCGGCGAGCCGGCGGCGACGCCCTTCGGACAGTGCGTCGGGCTCCGACGACGGACCCGCTCCCAGCGCATCCGTGAGCCCGTCCAGCTCCCACGCGCGCATTTCCCGCACGCCGCGCACGGAGCCGGCGGACACCACATGCGCGGCCCTGTCGTTTCCGAGCAGGTGCCGACTCAGTTCGGCGTTCCACCGGATCGCTACTCGCCACTCCAGCCCGCTCCCGGTAGGCCGCTGGTACGGGTCGCCCCAGGCGATGCCGGAGGCGACAAGGCGAGGCGCCGGCTCGGGGGCGCATGCCCAGATTCGGTCGCCGGCCGCCATCCGGTGATAGCCGGAGGAGAGCCGCCAGTCGAGCGGGGTGTGGCTGTGGAAGAGCTCCCGGACGTCCCCCGACAGTTCGCTGCCGCTTTCCTCGACCGGGAAGATCCAGTCGGTTGTGCCCCTGTGCCGGCGGAGGACCGCATCGGCGAGTTGCTGGTTGTGCCCCCGAGCGTGCAGGGTCCGAGACCGAAGCAGTGGTTCGGTGAGGGCGCGGGCGGCGAGGACGATGCGATCGTCCGCGAGCGCCGCGAGCAGGTCGTCGACACTACCGGCGAGGAGTTCCTGGTCAGGCCCGGCATCAACGTAGTCCGACGGCCATCTGGTAAGCGCCGGATGAGTCGTCTGCAAGCCTGCGTGCGTCCAGTGCTCGACGAGCACCGAACTGCGGACGACCAGGAACCCCTCGACCCGGGCATCCCTGGTCGGGTTGGCCGGTTCGTGCAGCACGAACGTCTCCATCGTCTTCATGGAGACCGCCGAGAGTCGCGGCGGATTTGTCCTCGTGCCAGGCAGGCACGAGAGCGCCCAGTACTCCCGCTCGGTCGTCGCCGCATCGGGCACGACCGCGTCGAGATAAGCGCGGTTGGCCATCACCACCGCGTCGAAGTACGGGCTGTCCATCAGCCGATCGAAGCGGCTCGCGACATCGGAGACGGCCGGCCGCCCGGGCAGCAGCCGGTTGAACCGCGGTCTGAGCCCGGTAAGCAGGGCGTCCTTGAGCGCCTTGGGGTCGCCCGTCTCCCGCCACCTGACCTCGCACCGCCCGAGCCACGCGGCGACCTCGGCTGTGGTCGTCTGCCTGCCCAGGTCATCGTCGAGCATCTCGCCGACCTGCTTGTGCAGCACCGACGAGCCCCGGCCGCCCCCGAGGTGCGCCCTCAGCCGTTCCCGAAGGGTCCGACCTGTCTCTCCCACGTAGACGATCTCGCCATGGAGGATGACGACGTGAGCCCCGGGCGCAAGCGGCGCCCGCGCGACCGTTTCCCGCGTGAACGGCAGCGGCTCGGTGAACGCGGCAAGCAGAGTGTCGAGGGCGGCGTCACGCATCCGTGGATGCTACAGACATCGGCGCCCCGCCGGCCGTCCAGCAAAGAGTCCCACCGGCCGCCCGCTCCCAACGTTCGCGGCCACGCGCTCTCAGCGATCGCGGCCACGCGGTGAAGCAGCGCGTCCAGTCCATCAAGCCCGAGGCCTAGCTTCGCACGGCGAGATGGGTCATCGGCGGCGGGGCATCTCATCCGGTACCAGTCCGAATGCAAGAATCGCCGATGGCCCTGCCGATCATTGAGGAGGCGGCGTGCGCTTCAACTACCTCATGACGGACCACCCAGCCTGGCACACGAACGACGATGGCATCCATCGCCTGGTGACGACCGACGGTGGAGCAGCGCGCCTACTCACGGTCCGCGACCAACTGATCACCGATCGGGCCGTGTCCGGCGAAGGGCCGCGACCGATCATCGACACGTTCCCTTCCCCGTCGACAGCACAACCGCAGGCCGCACCGATCCATGGCTCACTGGCAGAACTGGGAACAGTGGCTCGACTGCGCAACCCGAGTCTGTGGGATGCGCTGGCAACGGCGATCGTCCGGCAGGTCATCCGGGCCGGACAGGCGCGTCGGCTGTATCGCGAGTTCTGCATGCGCTTCGGCCCCGGGGTCGCGCTATCCGATGAGACGGACATCCACGCTTTCCCATCCCCCGACCGTGTGCTAACTCTGAGCGATGACGACTTTACCCACTGTGGTATGGCGTTCAAGCGGCGCCCGCTGCGGCACGCGGCGCGAGCCTTTCTCGCTCATGGCCCGACCTGGTCGAACCTGTCCCCCTCGGTACTGGTCAAGGAGCTTCAGACCATCCCCGGGATCGGCCCGTGGAGTGCCGGTGCGGCAGTCGCCGACTGGAGCAACGACTGGGCGCTCTACCCCTACGGCGACCTGGCGGTCCGCACCTGGGCGCGGCGGGCGAACCCGGACCATCCCTGGCCGAGTGACGAACCATCGTTCGTTCGGACGTGGCAGCGGGTGACCGGTGACGACCTCGCCACGTACACCCTGCTCACCCTCGCCCTCGGTTGCCGACGCAACGGATCCGTCTAGCTTTCCGATCCTCGGCGCCCGGCCGGGCTCACCGCTCGACCTGCTACTGGTCAACGCCCCGCTACGCGACTACGACCTGCGCCCCCGCGTCAACGATTTCACCCTGCCCGTACTCGGGATGGGCTACATCGCTACCTACGCGGCCGCCCAGGGTTTCCGCGTAGGCGTGCTCGACGGCGAGTGCCTGGGGCTGGGTGTCCGCCGGATCTGCGACGTCATCAACGAGGCCGCGCCGCGTTGGGTCGGCTTCAACCTTCTGGCTCCGACCTACGATCTCAGCGCACGTATCGCTGCCCGGCTCGATCCGGCGATCAACATCATGGTCGGTGGTCACCAGGCAAAGGCGATGCCCGCCACGGTCATCAACGATCCCCGGTTTGGCCGCCTGGAGGCCCTCGTCCTCGGCGAGGGCGAGACGCGGGTCGCGGAGCTGCTCCACGAACACCAGCGTCGCTCGCGGCTGCCGGGAGTCATGTGGCGCGACCCCGTCCTGCGCACGCCGGTGGCCGGAGACAGCCCCGGCTCGAAGCGGCATCTCGCCCCGGACATCAACGGCCTACCATTCGTCGACCGGCGCTACTTCGCCGCCGACCCCTATCGCCCGAGTGGCGGCCCCTTGGAGGCCGCCATGGTGGGAGCCCGCGGCTGCCCTTACGACTGCTCGTTCTGCGGGGCTGCCGTGAGCGCGAATCCCGATGTCACGATCCGCACCAGGGATCCGGAAAACATCATCGCCGAGATGGATGCGGTACACGCCCGATACGGAGTCACCGCATTCCGCTTCGTCGACGATCTATTCCTCGGCTACGAACGGTTCATCCGTCGGTGCATGGCAGCCTTCGGCGCAGCCGCGGTTGGCAGCCGATACGTCTGGGACGCGACCGGACGAATCAATGTCCTCGCCCGGGCGGACGACGTACTGCTGGAGAGCCTCGCCGGAAACGGCTGCCGGGAGGTGGCGCTCGGCATCGAATCCGGCAGCGCCCGGGTGCTCGGCCACATCGGTAAGCGAATCAACCCGGAACTGACCCGGCAGGTGGTCCGCCGACTCACCCGACTCGGTATCAACGTCAAGGGCTACTTCATCCTTGGCCTGCCCACGGAGACCCGGGCCGAACTCGACGCCACCGTCCAGCACGTCTACGAGCTGTGGGATCTCGCCGACAGCCAGCCTGGATCCTTCCGAGCCAGCGTGTTCGAGTTCCGCCCATATCCCGGAACTCCGGAGTGGCACCGGCTGCTGGCCACCGGCCGATACGACGCGGCGCAACTGCTGAACTACGACGCGATCGACCTCACCGGCGAAGGATTGGACGAAGCCATGCGCGAACGCGACGAGTTCAACTTCTCGGTAAATCTCCAGTTCGGAGAGGTCGAGCTGTCGTACGTACGGCGAAAACTCGTCGAGCTGGCCCGCGCCCAGCACGGCCGGTCGGCGTCGCGATGAGTGGCAGGTTCATCGTCGTCGACGGCCCGAGCGGCGTCGGGAAGACCACGATCACCGCGCTCCTGGCGGACAGCCTGGCCGCCGAGGGCTGGCTGGTACATCCAACGAAGGAGCCCACCCGCACCAGGCTGGGCCAGACCGCACGGTACGGAACCGATGACTACCACGGTTTGACCCTGGCCTGTCTCGTTGCCGCCGACCGCTATCAACACCTGGAGACCGAGATCCGGCCGGCGCTCGCCGCCGGGCAGATCGTTCTCTGCGACCGGTACCTCGCCACGTCACTGGTGTTGCAGCGACTGGACGGAGTCGATCCGACGTTCATCTGGGACCTCAACAGCCTGGCCGACCGACCCGACCTGACCATCGTCCTCACGGGCGACCCGAACCGATCGCGCAGCAGGGCCGCCGCACGGGGCATCCACAGCAGATTCCACCGTGGCGGGGTGGACGCGGGGCGACGCGAGATGGAGCTGTACGTCGAGGTCTCGGCCGAGCTGAGCGAAGCCGGATTTTCCGTGCACGTCCATGATGTCGGCACGCAGTCACCGGGCGAGGTTGTCGCCGCGCTCCTCGACCCGGTCCGGGCGCTGCTCGGCCACGGCGGCGACGCTCAGGCCCTCACTGGCAGCGACGCGCGGATCAGCGAGTCGTAGGTCTCCGTGGTCCGCTCCAACTCCACACCGAGGGAGCGGGCGAACCGATCGAGATCGCACTGCACGTCGTCGGCCGGACGGGGTCCCGCGACCATCACCTCGATCTCGAAGAAAGCGCCGAGGCCGCGCACCTCGTCAAGGCAGAGCGACATCTGCCCGAGCCGTGCCGTGCGTCGCGTCTTCACGATCCGCACCGTCGGGTAGAAGCCCATCGCCAGGATCGCCTCGTGCATCTGGTCCCGGACGAGCACCTCCGTCTCGTGCTCCCGACAGGCCAGCTCGTTGGCCAGCGGCTTCTTGACGCAGAAGACGTGCCGCCCGTTCTCGGTGCGCAGCCGGGCGAACGCGGCACCCGCCTTGCTCTGGCCGTAGCTCCAACCGACCGCCGCGTACGCCTGGTCGTCCTGGTGCACCGGCTCCGAGAACGTCGCTCCTCGGGCTTCGATCGCGTCAACCAGCGTGTCCGGGTCGCCGACCCGGTACTTGACCTCGATCTCCCGGAGCCCGTCGGTCATCACATCTCCATGGCGGCACGGTCGTCGACCAGGTCACTCAACCACAGGGCCGGGCCGTTCCGGTGCCGACACTCTGCCGACTGGTCGAGCCGGTTGAAAGCAGCACTTCCTTCACAAACACCGAGCGATCGGCGTGCCGGGCCTGGCTGGCGGCAGGGCGGGGATGACCCGTGCGGTCGAGCCCGCCCTGCCGTCACCGGTCAGCCGACGCGCTGGCGGGGGCGGGTCAGGGCGAAGCCGACCACACCCGCGACGGCGGCCAGGATGCCGCCCCCGACGGTCCAGTACCAGCGGGACGACAGGCTCGGCCACCGGACCCAGTCGAACCAGCCGTCCTCGTCGTCGCCGGCCGCCGCCGGGTCGGGCGTACCGGCGGTCGGGTCGCCGGGGAGCACCTTGCCCGGGTTCACCGCCGGGACAAGGGGCTCCTTGAGGTCGCCGCCCTCCGGCTCGGTGTCGCCGTCGGACTCCACCCCGACGAGCAGGCTCACCTCGATCGGCAGGCCCAGCTCCTGCTCCGGCAGCTCGGTGCCGGACAGCCGGACGTAGTAGGTGCCCGGCAGCGGGTCGCCCGACCACGGCTCGGCCCACGAGCGCACCTGGCGCAGCTCGCAGTCGAGTTCGACGGTGGCGGCACTCTTCGACGCCACCGGGGTCTGCGCCCCGGCGACGCACGCCTGCCGGCGGCGCAGCCCGTCGAAGACCTCGACGGTCCAGGTGGAGTCGCCCTTCCGGCTCGCCGCGGCGGGCAGCGACACGGTGGCCGCCACGTGGTGGGTGTCCCCCGCCTCGGCCGTGAACGACCAGTACAGGTAGTCGCCGACGGAGGCGCCGACCCGTACGGGCTGGCCGGGGCTGATCCCGGCGGCGGTGAGGAACGAGGTGCCGGCCTTGTTGACGGTGGCGGCCCCCGGCGACGGGGTGGGCGTGTCCGCGCCGGCGGCGGCCGGCAGCGCGACGGCGACACCGGTGGCGGCGAGCAGCACCGCCGCCCGACGGGCCGGGGTCAGGGCCGGAGCCTTCCGCATCGTCATCGGGTCCTCCAGACCGCTACCCACCAACGGGTCAGCCAACCAACGATCAACCCACTGAGCAGGCCCGCGAGGGTCAGTACGCCCAGCAGCACCCAGCCCCGGCCGAGTCCCGGGCTGTTCGGGGCGGGCGACGCGTCGACCAGGTCGATGGTCAGTTCGAGCGGCATGCCCGGCGCCGCAGCGGCCCCCGCCTTGGCGGAGAAGGAGTTGCTGACGACCAGGCAGACGACCGTGGGCTCGGGGGCCTTCCCGGTCGAGCCGGAGAAGACGCCGCCCTTGTCGTCGGCCTCCGACTCCTCCTCGTCGTCGTCGTCCTCCGCCGCCGACCAGCGCACGCCGGTCGACAGCACGTCGGTACGTCCGCTGCCGGCGTCGTTGCCCCGGACCAGTTCCCGCCCGTCGGGGGCGGTGGCCCGCAGCAGTACGCCGTAGTCCCGGTTCAACGGCCGGTCCAGGCCGATGCTCACCGAGGCCCGCAGCTCCTGCCCCGGCTGGACCGGGATCCGGTACCACCGGTGCTCCTCGAAGCGCTCCCGGTCGGTGTAGACGCCGGAGGTGAGCACGGGCGCCTTGGCGCAGACGTCGGTGCCGGCCACCTTCGCCGGCGTCTTGGCGTGGGTGTCCTTGGCCCGTTCGACGAGCTGCTTGATCCGCCGGGTCAGGTCGTCCTTGCTCTGCGCCGAGGTGTAGGTGCCGCCGGTCGCCGAGGCGATGCAGACGAGCTGCTTGCGTACCTTCTCGTCGGGGATGAGGCCGAGCGTGTCGACCACCAGTTTGGTGCCCTGGGCGGCCAGCTCGCGGGCCACCTCGCAGGGGTCCGGCGGCGCGCAGGTGTCCTCGCCGTCGGTGATGAGCACGATGCGCCGGGTGGTCTCGCCGGTGCCGAGGTCCTTCGCCGCCTCGCGCAGGGCCAGGCCGACCGGGGTGAAGCCGGTTGGGCGCAGGGTGGCGATGGCGTTCTTGGCCTTCACCCGGTCGACGGGGCCGACCGGCACGAGCTGCTGGGTGTCCTGGCAGCCGACCTTCTTGTCGTCGCCGCCGTAGGTGGCGCCGAGGACGCGGATGCCGAGATCCGTCGTCTCGGGCAGCGCGTCCACGACGTCGTTGAACGCCTCCTGGGCGACGGAGATACGAGTACGACCGCCGATGTCCTTGGCGCGCATCGAGCCACTCACGTCGAGCACCAGCTCCACTTTGGGCGGTTCGACGGGTTCGGTCTCGCGCTCGTCGGCGTAGGCGGGAGCACCCAGTGTCGGGAAGGCCACCAACAGTCCTAACAGGACCGCCGGGAGCCGTCGTTTGATCATCACGGCGCCGATCCTAGTGATCATCGTGCTCGTGACCGACCGGGCGTCGATGTCTCGTCCACTGGGGAGGAATCGCGCGAGCGCTCCTCGGCGTGTCGGGTCTGCCAGGTGCGCAGCGCCTCCTTGATGCGGTGGTTCTCGGCGCGGGTGAGGTCGAGCTGGCGGGTGCGGTCGCGCAGCTCGTGGGCGAGACGGTGCAGCAGGGCGTCGACCTCGTCGACCCGGTAGCCGCGCCGGCAGAAGGGCGTGCGCGGGAGCGTGACGCCGAGGACGCGATCGGGGGTGAGCGGGTCGGGCAGGGCGTGCCGGCTGCGGTAGACGGCCATCAGGGCACCATCGCGTACGGCAGGTGGAGGCGGTCGGCGGGCACCCCGGCGGCGAGCAGCCGCAGCCGCGCGCCGGCCAGCATCGACGGCGGACCGCAGACGTGGACGTCCTGGTCGGGGCGATGGTGGTCGAGGGCGATGGTGAGGGCGTCGCCCCGCTCGGCCGGCTCGGCGGCAGGATCATGGCTGAAGGCGGGCACGACGGTCAGCCAGTCGTGGGCACACTGGAGCTTGTCGAGGGCGGTCGCGTCGTAGAGTTCCGCGAAGCCGCGCGCCCCGACGACCAGGGTCACCCGCCGGCCGTCGGGCGCGGCGGCGACCTGCTCCACCAGGGCGCGCAGCGGCGCCAGGCCGGTGCCCCCGGCGACGAGCAGCAGGTCCCGGCGCGGGAGCGGATCCAGGCGCGGGGACTGGTCCAGGCTGAGGCCGGCGTCGCGCGGCGGGCCGAGCCAGAGCGGGTCGCCGGGGCGTACGTCGTGGACAAGACTGTGCGAGACGGTGCCGGCGGCGACGGCGCGGACGTGCAGCTCGACGGTGCCGTCGGGGCGCGGGGCGTTGGCCGGCGAGAGCCACCGCCAGCGGCCGGGGCGGCGCGGCGTGCAGACAGGGAGGGCCTGGCCGGGCCGGTGGGGCAGGCGACGCCAGGGGCGTACGGTGAGGATCGCGATGGTGTCGCACGGCCGGTCGTGGCCGATCACCTCGGCGGGCCACCAGGCCGGGCCGTCGCCGGCCTGCTCGGCGGCGCGGCGCACGGCTTCGGCGGCGCGGCGGCCGGCGCGCTCCCAGGCTTCCGCGACCGGCGGCGTCCACCGCGGTCGGGCCTGCCGGGCGACGGCGGCCCGCAGCGCCTCGGCGACGGCGGCGTGGTGGGGCAGCAGGCCGTGCCGGCGGTACGCGCGGCCGAGCACCGCCAGCAGCGCCGCCCGCCCGGCGGGGTCGTCGCCGCCGACCGTGAGGCGGCCGAGCGTGGCGAAGAGCAGCGGGGCGTCCCGCTCGGGGAGCAGGCCGGGGCGGCCGTCCTCCAGGGGGCACCAGAAGTCGTCGGCGCCCTCGTCGGCGCCCCTGTCGACGGCCGCCTCCCAGGCGGCGACGACGGTCACGCGCCCGCCTCGCAGGCGAGGCGATCCACGGCTGCGGCGTCGGCCTCGACCTCGGCTTCGGGCAGGCCGGCGGCGGCCAGGGTGGCCCGGCCCCAGCGGGCGAGACGGCAGGGGTAGGGGACGCGTTCGCTGCGGCACAGTTCGCCCTCCGGCCAGCTCTCCGGCACATGCGTGCGCACCGCCCGTACGGCGAAGGCGAGGTCCTCGTCGGTGACCGGAGTCAGGACCGGGAAGTCGTCGATCAGGGTGGACACGTCTGCTGCCCCTCGGGTCGCGGCCGGTGGAGTGGCGCCGAGGCGGGCGGGAGCGGAGCTGCGTCGTTCGGGTCGACGCAGCTCCGGAGCCAGCACCCGCCCCGGGCCGTGCGTCGACCTTCACCTCCGACCAGGGGTGCCGGTATGCGGCGATGATCGTGGCGGAGATACGGGCTGCGTATACGGCTGATCACTCAGCCGGACTGCGTCCGAGCATGCGCCGGGCGGCGTCCGCCTCTCACGCTGCCGGCGCTGTCGAGCTGCCCCGTCTGTGCGGGCACGTCCGGTGGGCCGCCCAGCGGCGGGCGGCGTCGAGGAGCGGGCCGTGATGGGGTGCCGGAGCGGCGTGCTGCTTGCGTTGCCAGAGCACGACCAGGGCGTCGGCGAACGCGGTCAACGCGGCCTCGGGTGCGTCGGCGTAGGCGGGCACCTGCCGGCCCCACTCCTCGGCGGCGGCGGGATCGTGGCCGGCGCGGATCAGGCGCAGCAGCAGCAGTGCGGTGTCGATCCAGGCGGCACCGCAGGCGGGACCGGACCAGTCGACGAGCCGGACGGTCGGGGTCTCCCCCGCATCTGACCGGGTCTCGATCAGGAAGTTGCGGGGCGTCATGTCGGTGTGCAGGAGGGTGTCGCCGTCGACCAGCTCGGGGGCGATGAGCGGCCGCCAGCGGTCGCCGATGGATGGCACGGCGACGGACGGGCACGGCGTGAGCCGCCGCCCCAGGTCATCGAGGAGGGCCGCCAGCGGGGCGAGGTCGGGTGAGCCCGGAGCCAGGTCGGGATGACGGCCGGCGGCGTGCTCGAAGCCGAGGAGCAGCCAGCCGCCGCGCTCGACGGTCCAGAGCAGCCGGGGAGCCGCCGCAGGCAGCCACGGGTTGAGACGGGCCTCGTTGCGGTAGAGCCAGCCGAACGGGCCGTCGACCTCGCCGCCCTTGCAGAAGATGCGGCCGGCGTCGGCGTCGATGGTGACGGCGATGTCGCTGGCGGCACCGGTCGGGATCGGGCTGACCGAGCAGATCGAGCCGGTGTGCCGCTCGACGTCACGGCGTACCCCCTCGGGCAGCTCCTCCCAGCGGCGACGTGGCATGTGGTGGGCCTTCCGGCGGCGAGCGGTCCCGGGCAGTCTATGCCCGGGACCGCTGGTCAGCCGCCTACTTCTTGGGGCTGTCGTGGCAGCCGGCGTGGCACTGGTGGCACTTCGAACTGCAGTCGGCGGCCCGCGCCGCCCAGAGCGGCGCGTCGAGAGCGAAGCCGGCGGCGGTGATCGCGGCCACCGTCCGGGAGATCGGGGCGCCGACCGGCTCCGGAGCCGACGGTCGACTGTCGTCCGGCACGGGCTCGTGGTGGATGAAACGGCCGGCGACGCGGTCGCAGAACTCGGCGTAGTCGTGGGTGTGGAGGATGAACGTGTGCCAGCCGATGTCCACCAGATCGGTCGGCCCGATCGGTTCGGCGGTGACGGCACACGCGCCGAGGAACGCCAGTGCCTGGTCCATGATCCTGGCCGGCAGGTCCGGGGCCAGCTCGGGGTGGTCGTGGGCGATGCGGGCGGTCAGCCGGTCGAACAGCTCATCCGGTACGAGGGTCCGGCCGGTCTTGTCGACGGTGAGCAGCATTGGCGCTCCTTCCGTTGGCGGGTCTGCGCCCAGACTGCGGCCCGGCCGATCGGCGACTGATGACGGCGCGAGCATCGTCGATATGCGCGCCGCGTATATCGGACCGCCACGGAGCGGCTTCAATGGATAGGCTCGAAAGGCCCCATGGACGGAGCCACCTGCGCATGGCGAGGTTGCCGGTGACACACGCGAACTGCCCCCGATGTGGCGCGCGCCTGGCCCGCGACAACGACAGCGGGCGCTGCGCGCCCTGCCAGGCCGCCGAACGGGACAGGCTGAGCACGCCGCCGGTGGTGCCGGCAAGCTTCTGGGAACACGAACCGGTGCGACGGGCCCTGGCCGAGCGGCACCTCGGGCGGGTCGTCCGGGCGTACCGGTGCCATCCGTACCACGGGCGGCAGCCGCTGCCGCAGACCGTGGTGGCGGGGTGGCTGGGGATCACGCAGGCGCAGCTCAGCCGGGTGGAGAACGGGCCACCGATCATGCACATGGATCGGCTGGCCCACTGGGCAAAGGTGCTCGGGATACCGGCGCCGCTCCTGTGGTTCGCGTCCCCTTCAGCGCCACTGTCCGCCAGAACCACTCCTGCTGACTCGGACCAATCAATGGCAACTGACGAGGGCCGGCGAGCGTTGCTGGCCGGCATAGCGGCGGTAGCGGCCGGGGCCGGACTCCTGAAAGCAGCGCCGGCACCCCGTCCCCGCAGGATCGGAGCAGCCGATGTCGTGCGCCTCAACGCCGTCCTAGAGTTGTACCGGTCGGTGGACTACGAGTGCGGCGGCGGACTGCTCTACCGGGAAGTCGACCGCTTTGCCCAGTCGGTGTACGCACTGCTCGACTGGTCGCATCCTGAGTCGTTGACTCCGCGGCTGGTCGGTTCGGTCGCGGCGGCCCGCCAACTGGCTGGCTGGACAGCCCTTGACGCCGGACTGCACGACCACGCGCAGCGGCATTTCGCCGCCGCCGAACGAGCCGCCTTGGCCGCAGACGAGGTGCTGCTCGCCGCGAGGGTGCGCTACTGCCAGGCCCGGCAGTTGCAGCACCGTCGCCACAACCGGGACGCGCTCGCCACCCTGCAACTCGCTCGTAACCAACTTGGCTCCGCCGCCACGCCGGCCGTCTCGGCGATGCTCCACGGGGCGGAGGCAGCGTCCCTGGCAGCTCTCGGACAGCGCCGTGAAGCGCTGGCCGCACTCGGGAGGTCTAACGACGCGTTCGACCAGATTGCCGGCGACCGGGAGCCGGAGTGGATGCGCTTCTACGACCGAGGCGAGTTGCTGGCCCAGCACGGCCGGGTGTACCGCGACTTTGCCCGCGCTGAGCGCAAGTACGCGCCGGATGCGGTCCGGTGGGTCCAGGAGGCCGTGGCAGCGTTCGGGCAGCAGAACGTCCGCAGCACCGTGCTCAACGAAGTCGGGCTGTGCAGCGCGTTGTTCCTCGCAGATGATCCACGGCAGGCGATCGTCGTCGGCCGACGCGTCATGAGCCGGGCGGGAGCGCTGACCTCACGGCGGACGGTGGACCGGGTGCGGAACCTCGGGCGGGATCTGACCGCGCACAGGATGAATTCCGAGGTCGCCGGTTTCGCACGCGAACTCGCCGCGTTCCAGGCTGTACCAGCATGAGCGGTACCGGACGATTCGGTGACGAGGCCATGACGGCGGCTATGCGTCAGGTCGCCGACCAACTGGGGGTTCGGGCCGACAATGCACAGCTGCTCCAGCTCACCAACAACGCGGTGTTCGCGCTGCCCTCAGAAAGGATCGTCATCCGGATAGCGCGATCGCATCGGCTGCGGGATCGGGTGCGGAAGGTGGTTGAGCTTGGGAGATGGTTCGCGCAGATCGACGCGCCGACCATCCGCTTGGCCGAGGGCATCACCCAACCCGTGCAGGCAGGCGAGCTGATGGCCTCGGTCTGGGACTACCTGCCGCAGAATCCGCCAGCACCGACCGTCGAGGACCTCGGGGTGGTCCTGCGCAGGTTCCACGCTGTCGGGCCGCCTCCCTTCCCGCTACCGGCTTGGGACCCGGTCGGTGATGCGCGGCTTCGCATCAGTGAGGCGGAAGGGCTGAGCGATGAAGATCGCGAGTTCCTGCTCAGCTGGTGCGAACGCTTGGAGGGGCCTGTAGCAGTTCTTCGGCAGCGAGCCGAGGGGCAGCTCATCCACGGGGACGCGCACGTGGGAAACCTGCTTCGGGACCGATGTGGGCGATTAGTGCTGTGCGACTTCGATGCCACCTGCAAGGGGCCGTGGCAGATTGACCTGACGGCAGTGGCGGTTGGCGGCGTGCGCTTTGGCCGAGCCGAAGCACACGCCAGCATGGCAGCCGCTTATGGGTATGACATCGCGACCGACCGGTATTGGCCCACACTGCGTGAAGCCAGAGAACTTAAAATGATCGCAGCCGCCGCACCGATCGTCGACACCTCCCCCAGCATACGGGCAGAATTCACTAAGCGGCTGCAATCAATTAGAAGGCGGGAAACCAGCGCAGCATGGACGCCGTTCATCAGGGCCCAACGTCTTCGGGACCGCCTCGACCACCTAATTATGCCACTGAAGCACTCGTCACACTGAATCAGCAAGAGAGCTACGACTGCTAGTCCAAGAACCGCGAGTCGAAGCCCCCAGCCCGTCCGCCCTCACGCCACAGTTCACCGGAGGGCGACAAGGACGGTCGAGAAGCATGGGTAGCAGGTTTCACCGGAGGACGGTAGGCGTATTCGGTGGGGATCAGTTCGTCTTGGCTGATCTCCCAAGGCCAGAACCAGCGCCCTCTGCCCCCGGCAGCCCTGAGACCGGCGTCATGAATGATTTGAATCTCCGACGCAACGTACAGGGCATGTTCGGCAGCGCAGCCCGTCGCGGATTGACTATGAGAAACCTCATTAGGCGTGAGTACCACTTCCCGCCCACATGATCGAGTACCCTTCACCTCCACATGCAATGCACGCCCGTTATCCTGCCAGCAATCGAGGTCATAGCCACGCTTGTACTGACCTACCTGCTGAACATGCCAGCCGTCAGCGACAAGTTCCGCCCTGGCCATCCCCTCAGCGTGAACCTCGACTAGCTTCCGGACAATGGGATCCATCAGGCGACCTTGCCGTAGCTTGGCAACGCTACGACCAGACTCTTCAATCACCTTTTGCAGCTCAGCGTCGGCGGAATCCACCGGACTGAACGAACCTTGCATGACTGGCTCACGGTGAAGGTACGCGAGGAGAGTCAGCATCTCGATGATATCTCGGAGAAGAACGTCGCCTGTCAGCACTTGGAGACCGCCATAGCAGCGAGCGACAATGGTTCCCGCCTCATAGTTGCGGATTCGGTCACGGCTTTCTGAGCCTACGGGCGGAATCCCACTGAGCCCAAGGTCAACGATGCTCGTGTCCATAGCGTCGAAGGCGGCCCCTGCGACGCCCCGCAAAAGGCTCCGCGCCTCGGCCGATCGGGAATAGATCAACTCACGATTCTGTACCGGTCGACGCTTACCTGCACGGAGTTCACTCGTACCCTGCATCAGGGACAGGTACACTCGAGATCCATCAGCCGCAAAAAGATATGCCAGGTAATATCCCTCCTGCGCGCTCGGCGCGTGAAGCTTGGAGAACATCCTCACCCAGGGAACAGGTCCATAACTTCCCCTCCGCCCCCCGTACTGTACATCCAGACTAAGACGATCTAGGCCAAGAGATGCTGCAGCCGAGCCGACAATAGCCCTGAGAAGCTCAGCAATATCATGAAGGGCCGCGTCGCGGGCAAGCATCGCAGGTGAGCCCTTGTGTGAATATCCGCTGGCCAGGTTCATGACGTCTTGGAGCAACTGCCGGAGCTTACTCTCGCCCATGGACGGGACGGCGCCAGCAAGGGGCTTCTGCCGAAGTGACATGGCCGAGAGCCTAGAGACTCTTGTCGACAGCGACTGACCGCAGCGGCAAGGCCGTGATCGACTGACCTGCAGGCCGATGCCCCGGAGTTGAGAGGCATGAGGGCGCCTCACCAGACCGAGCGAGGGGCCTTGACCTTCTTTGCCCTCCGGCCGATACTCTCGCGTCCTGCCCAGCCGGAATACTTGCCGGCGGCGAAACAAGCTGCGTCAGCTCCAATCGGGCGGGGGATCAGCACATGGACGGACAGCTCGGCACGATGGCGAAGGCGAGACCGCGGCGGTGAGCCGCCCTCCCAGTGTCGCTTCCGACCGCCGCCCTGTTCCGCTCAGCCAAGCGGTCTCCGATCAGATGAAGCGCATGCGTCGGGCCTCCACCAAGCCTGAGCTACTCATCCGTAGGGAGCTGCACCGCCGCGGTCTTCGCTTTCGCGTAAATCACCCAGGACTGCCCGGAAAGCCAGACATCGTCTTCACCAGAGCCCGGCTCGCCATCTTCGTTGACGGCTGCTTCTGGCATCGATGTCCGGTACATGGTGTCCTGCCCAGGAACAACCGCGACTGGTGGGAGGCGAAGCTCCTCCGCAACGTTGAGCGCGACCGGGAGAAGGACGCGGCGCTGTCGGCCCTGGGCTGGCACGTTCGACACTTCTGGGAGCATGAGGATCCAGTAAGGGCCACGGACGAGATTGCGCGGCTGTGGCGGCACCTGCTCAGTGAGCAAGCATCCGGTGGAAGGCCGTGACGTGGTCTGTGACATCCTGGTCCTCGCTCGCATGACTTCATGGAGGTAGCCGTGCCCGGCAAGGCCTGGTTCGATGTTGCGCCGTCGGCTGCGCGCCTGACCAGCTCGCTTCGTGACATCGGTTACGACTTCCCCACGGCTGTAGCGGACATCGTCGACAACAGCGTGGCTGCCGGAGCGATGCGGGTGGAGGTGATGATCGAGTTCGCGGGATCAAGGTCGCGGGTCTACATAGCGGATGATGGCTGCGGCATGTCGGCGGGCGCTCTGCTGGAGGGCCTGCGACTCGGCACGCGTCGCTCCTACAGGCTGGGTGAGCTGGGCCGCTACGGGTTGGGTCTCAAGACCGCCTCGCTGTCCCAGTGCCGATCGGTGGCGGTGGTTTCCCGGAGCAATCCCGAGGTGGTTCGGACGTCCGCCCGGGTCCTCGACCTTGACGTGGTGGAGGAATGGGACCAATGGGTCGTGGTGGACCCGGGTAATGATCCGGACGTCGCCAGAGCCAAGCAGTGGCTGGCCGAGGGTACCGGGACAGTGGTCCTCTGGCGTCACCTTGACCGGGTGCTGCCCGAGAAGCAGCCTGAGGGCGGCTGGGCCCGACGCCGGTTCGAGACCCTTGCCGCGAAAACTGCTGAGCACTTGGGAGTTGTGTTCCACCGCTTCCTTGAGGGCGTCGACGGCAAGGCCCCACTGGTCATCACGGTCAACGGTCAGAAGGTCAGGGCATGGAACCCGTTTGCGCCCGAAGAGCCTGGCGTGTCTGAGCTGCCGCCGCAGCGCTTTGAGGTCACGATCGGTGACGTTACAGGTCACGTGGATCTTCGACGCTTCGTCCTTCCCTCGCGCGACCGATTCTCCACTCCTGGCGAGTTCGAGCGACTCTCCGGTCCGCTCAACTGGAACCGGCAGCAGGGCATCTACGTTTACCGCGCGGACCGACTGGTGCAGTGGGGCGGCTGGAGCGGCATCCGGGGCATTGACGAGCACACCAAAATGGCGCGTGCCGCCCTCGACTTCAGCACCGACCTCGACTCGGCTTTCAACATCAACGTTGCCAAGATGAGAGTCTCGCTACCCGCGCAGCTACGTCAGATGCTCGAGGCCCCGGTCAATGAACTCTGCATCTACGCAAACGACGCCTATCGCCGGAGCGCACGGCCCAAACAGAAGCCGGTCCCCACTGACCTCAATACCACTCCCGATGTCCGTGCCGCCACGCAGGCCGCGACCACCGCCGGGTTGGCCCTTCGAGCCGCAGCGATGCAGGCAGGCGAGTGGGACGCCTGGCAGCGGATCGCCGCTTCCCTGCGCAAAGATGCGCCGGAGATTGCGAAGTCGCTGGGCTTGGACGTGTGAGTCAGTGACGACCCTGCTCAGAAGAGCCGCAGTGGGTCGGCACGGGACTCGAGGCACAGCTTCTGCAGCGGGCATGCGTTGCACTCAGGCTCCACCGGCCGACACAGTGTGTTCGCCAGCTCGACCAGTCCGAGGTGTGCACGGCGGGCGTCGCTGTCCGCGCCGATCATCCGCGCTATCTCGAGCCGCCCGTCAGTCAGCCGGTTTCGGCGATTCACGGGATCCCCACTGAAACGTGCCGCAACCCGCAACACGCCCTTGGTCACCAGCACGGGCTCCTCGGAGTCCTCGTCCCCATGAGCGGGCACGACCAGGACCGCCAGATCAGCCACTGACTCCGTCAGCCCGGCCACTTGGCGCAGCTGATCGTCATCATTGAGCAGTTCAGGGTTGTCCGCGAGCCGTCCCGCAAGTTCAAGGATCGTCCCGGCGCGCTGGGGTCGTGACGCCCATTTGCTGATCTCGACAAGCTCGCTCTCGGCCAGGACCGTGTCCTGAGGCTGTCGCCAGCGCGCAAGCAGCGGCCAGATGAAACGCACGACATCGGCCGGGGCCCGGTCCAGCAGCATTTCGGTCTGTATCACCTGCCATCGCGTCTCGGCCCGCAGCCAGGGAAGACCGCGAACGGCGGCACTGTCGAACCATCTGGCGAGAATTGCCGCGACATCCTGGGTCGTGGCCGACACGGGCCGTGGGTTGTCGAGCGATGCCCGCACGGCGCCGGCGAGATGCTCGCCGAGCAACGGCGGCACGGCGTTTCCGATCTGACGGAATGCCGCTGACGGTGGCCCAGCAAAGCGGAACCAGTCCGGGAAGGTCTGGAGGCGGGCCGCCTCCCGGACTGTAAGGGTCCGGTTCTGACGAGGATGGATGTACCAGTATCCGTCCTTGGCAATGTGTGCGGTGATCGTCCGAGAAAGGTTGTTCTCGTCGAGCCGCTTGTACTTGTCATCGAAGATGTCGTCCCGGTACCGCTTCATATCGTCCGGTAGGTCGCTGTACCTCGTGCTGTGATCCATGGCCTCGAAGGCGCGTGCGTCGTCCTCCCGCACCGGCCTGGTGATGTGGTCGAAGACCTTGTGCTTGTCGGAGGCGGATACGGCCTGGCGCATCCGGCGCTGGAACTCACTGACCGGGCCCTCGTAGTCGCTCCAGCCCTCCGCGCCACCCTCCGGTCGCCAGCCCCCCTCGACCGGGGGAAGATCGCCGATCGCGTTCCAGACCGTGACCCGCTCGGGCTGTTCCCGCGGCCAGGTGAACTGGATGCCGTCCCGCAGCGCAACGAGGATGAGTCGCTGGCGGAACTGCGGCACCCCGTAACGGAACGTCTCCACCGACCGCTCTTCGACCGAGTATCCGATCGATTCGAGCTCGTGGACCATCGTCCGAAGGATGAACATCTCCTTGTCGAGCGCCATGTCCGGCACGTTCTCCATGAGAACAGCCTGTGGGCGCGCGGTCCGTGCGATCTCCAAGAATGACCGCCACAAGTCCCGGCGCTCGTCATACGGATCACGGAGGCCGTGCCGGACCCGGTGCCGAATCTTCGAGCGCCCTGCCTTCGAGAACGGTTGGCATGGCGGGCCGCCCGCCAGCAGCTCAACTCCGGCCGCCTTCATGAGTTCGCCAACCTGCCGAACCCGGTCCGGATCGCCGAGGTCCCAGTTGACGCTCAGTCCAGGGTGGTGGTGGCGGTGAGTCTCGACGGCCTCCTCATCATGATCGACCGCAAGTACGACCTTGTAGCCGGCGGCATCGAGACCGAGGCTCAGACCGCCGGCGCCGCTGAACAAATCCGCGGCGAGACGCACTCCCTCGGCTCGGAGCTCAGATGCGAGGGAGACGAACTCCTCGGGTTCCGAGCAGGCCTTGGGGTGCGGCGCGAGCCGGACGAAAGGACCACGGACCAACTTGACTCCGTACCCACGGCGTCGGGCAGGGGCGGGGGGCTGGTCTTCAGTGGTCACGACAAGGCAGGTTACCGGCACGCCACCCCAGTCATCGACCGCCGGCAGCGACACACCGCCATGCAGCTACTGGTATGGACCCGAGGTCACCATTGTCCTGAGGCAACTACTGCCCGTACGGCTTGAAGTTTACTCCGAAAACCGAACAATCTGCTCAAATCCTGCGAGGAACGATCTTGGAGGGCTGCCTGTAAGCACCGTCACGTACCTATACTCACCAAGCCCGCTCCCGGGGTTCGGGTTCCGCCGAGACTTCGACACGCCCGCCGAGTTGGGATGCAACGAACGCGACCGTGCGGCACCGAAGAGGTTCCTGCACCGACTGGAGCCGACTGCCTTGAGCTACGACATCGCGAACCCCGACCCGGCGGGCACCATCACGTCACTACGGTCGTTCGGCTACAGCGTCGAGGCTGCCGTGGCGGATCTCGTGGACAACAGTGTCTCCGCCGGCGCCCGTCGGATCGACGTCTACTTCACGTGGGCCGGCGCCGCCTCATGGGTGGCGGTGGTGGACGACGGCAGGGGGATGACAGCGGACGAACTCGTCACCGCGATGACCGTGGCGGCGAAGGGCTCCTACCAGGCTCGCGCAGCCGCGGATCTCGGGCGCTTCGGCATGGGGTTGAAGAGCGCTTCGTTCTCGCAGGCGGCCCGCCTCACCGTGAGCACGAGAACAGCGGTCAGCGCTGAAGAAGCGGTCCGGACCTGGGATCTGTCCGTCGTCGCGGAAACGAGCGAGTGGCGGCTGTTGCACGGCACTGACGAGGAGACCGGCACGCTTCTCAAGCAGCTCCGGCCCCATGGCGGCGCTGGAACGACCGTGGTCTGGCGCGATCTGCACCGGTTCGCCATGGACGGCGTGACCGCCGAAGATGCACGGGCGCAGAAACAGTTCTACGCGGAGGCGACCCGGGTCGAGGAGCACCTGGGCATGGTGTTTGGGCGGTTCCTCGTAGGCAGGAACCGGCTCGCGATGACCGTCAACGCCACACCGGTGAAGGCCTGGGACCCGTTCCTGAGCGGACACCCGTCGGTCCAGCGACTACCGGCAGAAGAGCTGCCTGTCGGCAACCACACGGTCCGCATCGAGCCGTTCATCCTGCCTCACCCCAAGAAGCTCAGCCCCGAGCAGCAACAACAGGCAGCCGGCCCGGGAGGCTGGCTGGACCAGCAGGGCTTCTACGTGTATCGGCGGGACCGGCTCATCCTCGCCGGCGACTGGCTCGGCATCCGCGGCTTCCGACGGGACGAGCGGTACAACCTGGCGCGCATCATCGTCGACGTGCCGGCCGAGGCGGACGCGGACTGGGCGATCGACGTCCGGAAGTCAACGGCCGTACCACCGGTGGGCGCGCGTCGCCACCTGCAGCGCATCGGTACCGCGACCCGGAGCCGAGCCGCAGAGGTACTGAGTCACCGTGGGCGGATCGCCGCACGCGAGCACGGCGCCGAGTTCATCTACGCGTGGCGCGTCGACAAGCGCGACGGCACCATCCGCTGCCGCATCAACCGGGACCACCCACTCGTACGGGAGGTGCTGCAGGGCGGCCCTGATGCTGCAGTTGACGCGAAGGCCCTCATCAGGCTGTTGGAGGAGACCGTGCCGGTCGCGGCGCTGCGGATCATGCACGACGGCGACGTCACCGACGATCCCGAGCCGTTCCTCGGGGCAGCTCCCAAAGAGGTAGGGGATGTGGCGAACCGCATCTATGCCGCTTTCGTCGCTCAGGGACGGACTCCCAGGGAAGCCAAGGAACGGCTCGCACTGATGCCGCCCTTCGACCAGTTCGACGGATTCTGGCAGCAGCGTTGACGGCTCCACCGCCAACCACCGCATCAGACCAACGGGGAGGGCCGGATGACGGCGCTGACACACGATGAAGATGACGCGATGCAGCAGGCCATCCGGCTCGTGCTCGCATTCCTGCCGCAGGATCGGCAGGCGAATCCGACCGAGCTGAACGACGCCGTGAACATGGTCTGCGCCATGCAGCAGGCCCGAGGCCAGGCACTGGACCGGGAGCTGCTGCTCAAAGAGATCCAGGCTCGGGTGGCGGTCTGGCAGGACGACTCAGTGGGATTGAAGGACGACCGGAACCACATCGAGTGGCTGGCCGAGGCGCAGCTGGACCGCAGCTGGGACTTCTGGGACCGGTACCGCCGGTATCTTGAGGACGTACGGCTGATGCCGCCGCGAGTCGTACGACGGCTGAACCAGAGCACGGACAGGATCCTGCGACAGCTCGAGGACCCACAGCGTCCCGGCTCCTGGCGTCGTCACGGGCTGGTGGTCGGTCAGGTCCAGTCGGGCAAGACAGGTAACTACATCGGCTTGGCCTGCAAGGCGGCCGACGCCGGCTACAAACTCATCGTGATCCTTGCAGGGATCCACAACAGCCTGCGCAGTCAGACCCAACTTCGGGTCGACGAAGGGCTCCTCGGCTTCGACACCCAGTATCAGCAACGCTACGACGAGAACAAGAGCACCGCACGCATCGGTGTTGGCGTGATGCCAGGGGTGAAGCGCCTCAGAATCGCCTCATTGACCAACAGTGCTGAGGGGGGCGACTTCCGGCGGCACGTGGCGAGTAACCTGAACCTTCCAATCGGCGACTATCCCGTCGTTTTGGTGATCAAGAAGCACCAGAGCATCCTCGAATACGTACGGAAGTGGGTGGTCGAGGTTGAGGGTGAACCAACCGCTGACGGCGTAACCAAGGTTGTGCGGGACGTTCCCCTGCTGGTAATCGACGATGAGGCTGACAACGCGTCGATTGACACGACAAAGGACGACGACGCCGATCCAACACGGATCAATGCGTCCATCCGGCACCTGCTGAACAGCTTCGACAAGGCCGCCTACGTCGGCTACACCGCCACCCCATTCGCCAACATCTATATTAGACCTGACGCCGACCACGAGACGTTCGGGCTCGACCTGTTCCCCGACAGCTTCATCGAGAGTCTGCCCGCGCCGTCCAACTACCTCGGGCCAGAGCGCGTGTTCGGCCTACGCGCCGAGGACCCAGACGAGGATGACGTGGAGGCCTTACCGATCTTCCGTGCCATCAAAGATCACGAAGCTTGGATGCCGCGGCGCCACAAGAAGGACTGGCCGCTGCCAGAGGACCTTCCAAAGTCCCTGCGCGAGGCGTTGGACGCCTTCGTACTGACCTGCGCAGCGCGGCGAGCACGGGGGCAGGGCCGCCAGCACAACTCCATGCTTGTCCACGTCACCAGGTTCATGAACGTGCAGAACCTGGTGCGCGACCAGATCGAAGAGTACGTCGGCCTGATGCGGGACCGGCTCCGAGACAGCATGGGTCGTGAAGCCGGAGAAGTCCTCACCCAGCTCCGTGAGCTTTGGGACCGCGACTTCGCGCCGACCAGTGTGAACTTCCCGTCCACGGAAGCCGACCCACCTTCCTGGCAGGATGTCCGAGAAGAGCTGCGCCCTGCCCTACTCAAGATCGAAGTACGCGCTATCAACGGCAGCTCACGAGACGCCCTCGAGTACTACGAGCACAGGCGGACGGGGGTCTCAGTCATCGCCGTGGGCGGTAACAAGCTGTCCCGCGGTCTGACTTTGGAGGGACTGAGCGTCAGCTACTATCTGCGCGCGTCGAACACCTACGACACTCTGCTGCAGATGGGGCGCTGGTTCGGCTACCGACCTGGTTACGAGGACCTCTGCCGGTTGTACACGACGCCTGATCTTCGCGAGGCTTATGCCGAAATCACCGCAGCGGACAACGAGCTGCGACGGGAGTTCGAGGAGATGGCGGCACTCGGCGAGACGCCAAAGAACTTCGGTCTCAGGGTTCGCGCATCCTCCGCCGGACTCGCGGTCACGGCCGCCAACAAGATGCGCCGTGGCGTCAAGGTACGGCTGAGCTACTCCGGTGAGCTTCCGGAAACCACGATCTTCAACCTCCGGCAAGAGGTGCTGCGACGCAACTTCGACAACTTGGAGCACTTCGTCAGGCTGTTGGGAGACCCAACGGAACCACACACCGACGGCAAGAGCCTTGTGTGGCGGAACATCACCCCCGCAGAGATCATCGACGGCTTTCTCGACCGTTATGTCTCAGACCGCGGCTCATACCGCGTGCGACCCGCCTTCATCGCGGAGTACATCCGCCGTTGCGCCGTCTTCGGGGAATTGTCCCGGTGGACGGTGCGCCTGGTGGGTGCTCCAGGTCGGCAGGTGGAGATCGGCAATCACAAGATCGGGTTGGTGAGGCGGCGGCCGCCGACGGTCGAGGGCAGGGAGCGCCCGATCGAAGGTGACCGCTTCATCATCAAACGGGTACTCAACCCTGCCGATGAGAGCAGCGATCTCGCAGACGAGGTGAGAGAGCTGGCTTTGCAGGCCACGAGGGCAGCACGTCGGGCGTGGGCCGAGCGCAAGAACAGGAGGTACAAGGAGCCTGACGTCCCAACCGGGCAGTCACTCCGGAAATTCCGCCCGGCGCAGGAGCCACTACTCATCATCTACCCGATCGAGCATCCGCAGCAGACAGCAACCCACGACCGTCTTCCGGTTGTCGGCTTCGCCATCAGCTTCCCCTTCTCGGAGCATCCGACCGAGACCGAGTATGTGGTCAACGACATCTGGAGGCAGCAGGAGATCGACTACTACGACGACGAGGACCCCGACGAGTGAGGATTGACGAAGAGGACTGGGCACCGCTTGAAGCGGAGCGCCACCCGTACGGCATCGTCGCTCGTCGTCTGTTCCCACGCTCGGGGCATGACATCTTCCTGGCGGTTCAACAGCCCAGTGGACGGCGCGCTCTGATCTTCCGCGTGCCGGCCACCGCGGCCGAGGCAGTGGAGGAGCGACACCCGTCCCTCGCTAGCACTCGAGGTCTGGCGCTGCAGTTCGCGGCGGCTCCCGACGGAAATGCCGAGCTACGGGTGGTGCTGACCGCTGACGACCGGCGAGAAGTGTTCAACCCGCTGATCGTCGATGTCGCTCTGGCGGCTCAGGCAACGGAGGGGCCGGGGCAGGCGCTCACCGCGGCGATCGAGCGCTTCGAACACTGGCGCCGCCTCCTTCAGTCGCTTCGGGACACCGGCCTCGGCATGGATGCCAGACGGGGTCTCTTCGGGGAACTCGTGGTGCTCCGTGATCACCTCCTTCCGGCCCTGTCGCCCGCTGAAGCGATTTCTGCCTGGCGGGGCCCTACCGGAGCGAATCAGGACTTTCAGTTGCCGGGGAGCGCTATCGAGGTCAAGACCGGAGCAGGCAGAAACCCCGGAAGTATCGTGATCGCCAGCGAACGTCAGCTCGACGAGACTGGGACGGACCACTTGATCCTGGCTCACCTGTCCGTGGACGAACGGCGAGGCGGTTCCGGTGAGTCGCTGAATGAGGTTGTCGGTTCGCTGAAGGACGTGATGCCAAAGGGCCAGGCTCAAGCTGATTTCGGTGACCTGCTTGTTCGGGTTGGTTACCTGTCCGAGCACCGTCACATGTACGAGGACGTTCGGTACACCGTCCGCCGGACCGATTTCTGGCAGGTCACCGGCGATTTCCCACGAATCGTGGAGGTAGACCTCCGACCCGGTGTGGGTGACTGCCGCTACCGGATAAGCACTGCCGGACTTGACCAGTACGGTGTCTCCGCAGAATGGGTGGCCAACATCGTGAAGGGGAAGGCATGAGCCAGAACAGCCTGTCGGCTTACGCTCAGGAACTCGTCGCCGAGGTGCTCGCGACGGCCGAGGCGGAGAACGCCACAGCCCCCGACACCTTCACCCGTCGCGTGCTCGACGAACTGGAGCAGGCCGGCGAGATCGAGAACACCTTCACCGCTTACCACAAGGCCCACGGGCTGGAGGTCAACGGCTACGGCACCAACGAATCCCTGGGGACTCTCGATCTCTTCATCACCCACTTCAGTCTCAGGCCTGAGGAGGACCGCCTGCCGCGGGCCCAAGTCGAGACCTTGCTCAGGCGCCTGGCAACCTTCGTCCGCAAATGCCGTGACGGTCTCGCGCGGGACATCGACGAGTCCTCCGACGTGCATGACATGTGCGTCGCGGTCGAGAAGGCGCTGCCCGATGCCCCCCGCATCCGTCTTTTCCTCCTCACCGACGTTGTCAGTGCGGTCTCCAGCATCCCGCCCGGGGACCTGGACGGCCTGAAGGTCACTCACGAGATCTGGGACCTGACCCGCCTTCACCGGTTGTCCTCGTCCGGGACGCTGAGTGAACCGATCGTGGTTGACTTCGATCCGCCACTGCCCTGCCTGGCCACTCCTGAGACCGACCGGAACTACTCGGTCTTCCTGGCCATCATTCCAGGACAGGAACTGGCCAACCTCTACGGCAAACACGGCACGCGTCTGCTCGAGCTCAACGTTCGCTCGTTCCTGCAGACCAAGGGTGGCGTCAACCGCGGCATCCGCGACACCCTGCTGCACAACCCTGACCGGTTCCTGGCCTACAACAACGGGATCACGGCCACAGCCTCGACCGTGGAGTTCACCCAGCTCCCCGGCGGCGGGCAGGCGATCAGCCGGGTCCACGACCTGCAGATCGTCAACGGTGGCCAGACAACAGCGTCAATCCACTACGCCTATACCAGGGACAAGGCGGACCTCGGCCGGGTCCACATCCAGATGAAACTGACCCGGGTCTCTCCGGACCGGTTGCAGGAGATCGTTCCTGAAATCTCCAAGTACTCGAACACCCAGAACAAGGTCACGGTCGTCGACTTCAGCTCGAATCACCCATTCCACGTCGGCATCGAGAAAATCACGCGATCGCTATGGGCCCCCGCTGCAGACGGCAGCGGGCAGGAGACTCGCTGGTTCTATGAGCGCGCGCGCGGGCAGTACACCGACGCGCTCGCCCGCGAACGGACGCCGTCCAACCAGCGCAAGTTCAAGAGCCTGCATCCTCTCGCTCAGAAGTTCACCAAGGCGGACGCGGCAAAGTACATCCATTCCTGGGCTGGGCTCCCTTACCTGGTGAGCCGAGGGGCTGAGAAGAACTTCCGCGAGCTTATGATGCGGATGGGTGACAACGTTCCGGACATCAACATCAGCTTCGGCCAGCGGCTCATCGCCAAGGCGATCCTGTTTAAGGCGACCGACAAGATTGTCGCTGCTCAGGACTTCGGCGGCTACAAGATCAACATCACGTCATACTCAATCGCCCGGCTCGCTGAGGCGACGGCACGACGGATCGACCTGGATCGGATCTGGCGGGAGCAGGGCCTAAGCCCAGCCCTCGTCACAGCCTTGGAAGAGCTCTGCGTCCCCGTTCGTGATGTGATTGTCAACCCTCTCCGGGGCGGCACCAACATCGGCGAGTGGGCGAAGCGTCCGGACTGCTGGGAGGCAGTCCTCGCCGTCCCATGGACGGTGCCGGACGAACTCATCGCCGAGCTTACTGACCAGCCCGTCGAAGACAGCGCGCCAACGGTGCCGGACGACACCTCCGGTGACGTCGCCTCGGTGACGGCCATCTCCGCACCCGAGTGGTTTGCAGTGGCACGTTGGGCGAAGGAAACCCGCAACCTGCAGCCTTGGCAACGCCAGTTGGCCGAGACCGTGGGCCGGTACGTGAACAACGGCTGGCCGGTCACCGACAAACAGGCCACTCAGGCGCTTCGACTCATGGATGAGGCGAAGCGACTCGGGTTCCACGCCAACCACTGATCAACAATCTGACGTCGAGCACTGACAACGAGAGGACAACCGTGACCAGCACAGCATTCGGGGATCTGCCCCCCGAGGCGTACCACGACGCGCCTTGGACCCGGCTGCTGCCTTGGCTGGCTCCGTACACGCCGGCGACAGCACGAGAACTTGTGGATCTGACTCCTTCACCTGACTGGTGGATCACTGAGTCGCCGGCGGTCACCACGATGACCGTTGAGCACGAGGAACTGTGCCGTCATCTCGCCCAGCTGTTCGTCGTCCGTCATTCAACCGCTGCCTTCGGCCCAAGTTTCCCCACAGTCCCGCGCCAACTGCCTCTGTCCACTCTTGCGATCAGCTCCAGGGTCGCGACAACATTTCAGCGCCTGCAGGTGCAGACGGTCGCCGATCTCGAGCCCTTGACAGTCGGAGACCTTTACGACGTCCGCGGGACGGGGCACAACACGGTTGAGGATGCCGTCACAGCCCTCGTCTCGGCAGCGATCGTCCGGTCCGGTGAGCAGGACGAATGGGATGGCCCGGAAGACGAAGGGGAGCCGCTACGCGGGTCAATGCCGGCTCCTCTACCCCCCGTCCAGCTTCAGATGCTGGAGGACCTCAGCCAGTTGGCGGTCTGGCGTCACATCCGACGTCGCGGCGACCAGTCCCTGCTGAATGTCGTGGTCGAGGACGGAGCGCCTGAGGAAATCCAGGAACTGGCTCTCCGGCTCAACGCATTCACGGCGGCGGACATGGTTTCCGCCACCGCAAGCTCGGATCCGGTCCTTGAGTTCACCGCGTTCCTGTCCGAGCTCGACGAGCGGCAGGTTCGCATTCTGCGCGACCGGTTCCTTGGCAGGCCCCCGAAGAAACTCGCGGAGCTGGCGGACGACTTCGATGTTTCCCGCGAGCGAGTCCGGCAGATCGAGAGCAAGGTGAAGGATCTGCTTGTCGGAAGATTCCACTTCGGCACAGCTGTCGGGAATCTCCTGGCGAGTATACGCACGGAGATCCAACCGATCGCCGCCTTGGACCGGCTGATCACCCTGCACCCCGACCTCGCCCGGGATGTCCCAGGGGTCAGCGTCCCACTCTGGCTCGTGCTGGACCGCTTGGACGACTATTTCGAGGTGACAGACGGGTGGGCGGCAGCTCCCGACGTCCCCGCCGCGCGCGAACAGACCCGCACCCTGCTTGAGGACTTCGCGACGGAACACGGCCTCGTAGATCTGGCCGCTGTCGCCGCTGCCACCCCGATGCCGAAGGCCGAGCTGCTCGCCTGGCTCAGCTGGTGTGGCTACACGCTTCACAACAACCAGATCCTGACCCGCACCCGCTCCCTCAGTGATCACGCCGCAGGCCTCCTGGCCGCGACTGGCGAACCGCTTCACATCGACGAGCTTCAGCTGCAGATGGGCCGGGACAACAGCGTTCGGAGTCTCGCCAACCAACTGGCCGACGACGAGCGTTTCGTGAGGACCGACCGGGCAACCTGGGGGCTTGCGAGCTGGCACTTGGAGGAGTACACGTCGATCCGGCAGCAGATTGGCCTGGAGCTGGCCGCCGCAGGGGGCGAGCTGGAAATCGGACAGCTCGTCGAGTCAATCACGAGCCGTTTCGACGTGTCACCGAGCAGCGTGCAGGCCTACGCCGGGAACGGTGACTACGAGATTGCGCAGGGTGTGGTCCGACGTCGGGAATCCCCCGCAGCACCTCGCAAGGCGCCAAGCGCCACCCGCCGGCTCTTCAAGTACGACGACGGCTGGTGGAAGCTGCGTGTCACCGTCACCCGAGACCACCTCCGCGGCTCTGGCTTCCCGGTGCCCTCCGGAGTGGCCAGTCTCGTGGGGTGTGCACAGGGCGAGGTCGTCGAGCTTGAATCGGATCTCGGCACGCAGAGCATCCGATGGACGGGACTGCAGCCGTCAAGCGGAACGATCAAGAGGTTCCTCGACCGCCTTGAGGTGCGGGAAGGCCAGAACGTTTTCCTTGAGTTCGCCCCGTACGGTCGATTTGACGTTTCGCTTCAAGATCCGGTGGATCCCGAGGACCACCCTCTGGAGCAGGCTGCGGCGCTCACGGGCTGCGCTGAGGGGGTCGGGGACCCGGAAGACGCACAGATGGCCTTGGCCATGGCAGTTGATCTTCCAGTCGATGCCAAGCCCCGACAAATCCTGGCGGCTTACCGGCAGCGCGGCGATGATGACATTGCGGGTCTCCTTGAGGAGGTATGGACCCGTCCTCGCCGTCACTGGGTCGATCTGTCGCCAACTGATCCGTCAGATCCCGGGGCCGTGCGGAACGGCCAGGACAACGGGGGCGACGCCAGCAACGAAAATGTCGCCGTCGAGGCGGAACCACAGGGCCAGGCCTCGTCCGACAACGGCTCCGTGTCCGTGCCGACGGGGTACCGCAGTGTGGGGTGGGTCCGGCCGCATGAGGCGGAGGCCGCTGTGCTGGCTTACCAACTGCACTCCGACGTTCCCGTGCACGATGGAGAAAACATTGCGGGCTGGGCCAGGTACGTCGACGACAGCTCCGGTGACGCATCCAAGTTCCGCGCCAACGTGATGCTGGTCAGAGCCAGGTCGCAGGGCGAGCGCGTCGTGTGCTGGATCCGCGAGCACGAGGCGTTCGCCATCGTCCAGGCAGCAGCAGAGAAGCGGCCCATAGCTGTTCGCGGACCCGACGGCGTCGCCGCGGGGATGGTGCAGTACTTCCGGCCTGGCAGCGAGGCCGCCGAACGATACAGGAGCACAACGCGACTGCTCCGCGGCCACGGGCAAGCTGGCTGACCCGTCGAGCGCCAGCTGAGTCGACACGTCGGCCTCGCAGGCAACTCTGGGTTCGTTCGCTGAGGATGGCCGTCAGCTCGGTCTTGCCTTACTGACAGCCATCTGATCGCGAACTCAAGAACTCCGCGAGCCGGCTCCCTTGACCCGACAGCTGGCCACGGTCAGCTCCCCCTCTGTGAAGAGCGGGTGGAACTCCGCCTGCAGTACGAGAGCTTCCACCGTGAGATCCACGCGGCCCCGCTCCCACAGCGCGGTAAATCCATCCGAGACCACCGGATTGTGGAGAAGCCGTCGAGCCGCAACGAGACCTCCCATTTCGGTGACCATCCTCAGCAGGAGAGTCGGGTTGTAGTTGGCCTCATCGCGCGCCCGCACGAGGATACGAACCATCGCCTGGTGAAAGGCTCGCTCCAGCCCTGATTGCTCACTCGTCCCCTGGGTGGTTGAGGCCGTCAAATCCGCGCGAGCGCGAGATACCCCTTCCGCCTTCTGCATCGTTGCTTGCCGCTGCGGTCGCTCAGCGTCACGTTCCTCAACCGGCTTCGCGATATCCTGGGTGTTCCCGGCACCTGAATCCGTAGCGCCAGTTGGAACGTGTTCCACCGAACGCAGCAGACGGGTCACACTCCGATGTCGGACTGCTGCCGGGCTGGTGGGTGAGAAGTATTGGACCAACCCCCCGCGGCCACCATGGGGAACCTCCCAGAAGATGTTCCGCCTCCTGCTGGCTGCTTGGATGACCGCCTTCGCCTCGTTCTGGTGCACCCAGCAAACTACTTCAGGGCCATCGGGACCGGTCCGGTCAATTCTGATATTTGCGCGGTGAGTTCGGGCCTCCGCAGAGGTGCCTGGGTGAAACCTGGCCCACCCGAGTACCTTTCCGTCGTGCCGGATGGGGATGTCAGACCGCTGCTGGTAGCTGGTGATGGCGGCCTGCGCCTCGTACGGCCGCAGCCACGCGAGACTGTCGTATCCAGCAGGCACCGGGGGCTCCGGTTCCATCGTGCTGTCCTCGAGGGACGGAGCTGGGAGAGAGCCTTGCCCGTCCGCCGGAGGAGGCGTCGTCCACTCTTTCGGTTGTCCGGCGTCCGAATCCCTTGCTGCTTGTCGAGGCAGCCCGGTTGAGGCCAGCCGTGGCTTGGCCTGCTCATCGGGGTCCGACGGTACCTCAGGACGCAGCTGATTCAGCGGGCGAGCCTCAGCGACCGGCTCAGACTGGCGCGCCGATGGCTCGTCCACTGCCGAGATCTCAACCTTGATGTCGCCTTGGCGAAGGGCGGAAGCGTTCCCCGATGTCTGAACGGGCTCGGCCAACGGCCGAGGTGCCGTGGCCCCCAAATCCGGCAGGTTGTCCAAGGCCTGAGTCTCGACGATCGGCTGCGGCCCCGCTGCGGCAGAGCCGTCCGATGTGGTCTCTTGGTCAATATGCATCCAGGCGGAGCCATCGGCAGTAGAGGCGCTGGCCCCAGCGGTCGTCGGCCCGCCAGTGAGAGCCGGATGAGGTTCCGAGGACAGAGCTTCTCCGTCACGGGCAACGTCATCCACGACTATCGTCGGGTTGGTGGCGTCGACTGCGGGGAGGGCCCGCGGCGATTCGAGAGTCGGCTCAGCGAACATGATGCCCAGCTCGTCGATGCGCTGCCAGAGCGGCTCCAGCGCCGCCTCCGGGTCCCGGCTGAAGACGCTGCCCCGGATGCGGACGAAGACGCAGTTGCCGACGCGCTCCAGGATCGCCTGCCGGCGCATGTCGCTCTCCCACTGGTCCGGCCCGTGGTAGGCGTCGCCGTCGCACTCGATGGCGAGCCGTCGCCCGTCCGGCGCCGGCAGGACGAAGTCGATCCGGTATCCGCCGATGCGGAACTGCGGCAGCGGCCGGTAGCCCCGGCGCAGGATCCGCCGCAGCACCGCGCGTTCGAAGTCGCTGTCGCAGCGCTTCTCCAGGTCGTCGTAGGCCTCCTCGGCGGCGGTGACGTTCTGGCAGTAGGTGAGCAGCAGCCCTCGGGCGTCGTCCTCGCGCAGGTCGGCGGGCTGCACCGAGTGGAAGACCCAGAGCTGGTCGCGGGCCCGGGAGGCGGCGACGTTGACCCGCCGGTGGTGGTCGCGCTTGGTGAAGGCGGAGACGACGCCGTTGTGCGGTGAGACGACCGTCGACACGAGGACGATGTCGCGTTCGTCGCCCTGGAAGGTGTACGAGTCGCCGACGCGCAGCCGGCGCCGTTCCATCTCCTCCTCGCCCACCGTCTCGCGCAGGCGGGCGAGCAGGTAGAGGGCTTGCCCGCTGGTGCTGAGCAGGCTCACCACGCCGATCGTGCGCCCGTCGTACGCGGGGTCGGCGACGATCGCGGCGACCCGCTCGACGAGTGCCTCGGCCTCAGCGACGTTGACGTTGCCGTAGGTGGGCAGGTCCTGACGGATGCCCTCGGGGACGTGCACGGCGATGACGGGTTCGCCGATGCCGGCGGGCCGGTCGGTGCGCAGCGGCTCGATCTCCCCGCCGTAGTACGTCTGGCTGGAGAACCCGATGATCGCCGGTACGGAGCGGAAGTGCTCGGTGAGCAGGATGCGCTCCGGCGAGCGCCGCACGGCGTGGTCGTAGAGGCTGCTCTCGGGGTCGAAGTGCTCGGCGGAGGGCACGTCGACCAGGTGCGAGTTGATCAGGCCGGTGACCGTGCCGACGAACGAGAGCTGCGGGCCGATCTGCTGGTCGTCGCCGACGACCACGGCGCGTTCGGCGAGGCTGAGGATCGGCAGGGAGAACATGTCCGCCTGGGACGCCTCGTCGACGATCACGACGTCGAAGTGGGCGCCGCCGGCGAACTGCTCGATGGCCCGGTCGACGGACATGACCCAGACGGGCACGGCGTCGACGGCGGCGTTCATCGCCCGCTGGGCGTGGGCCTGCCACTGGGCGGCGTTCTTGCCCGTACCCTTGCCGATCTTGCGCAGTGCGGTGGTCCAGTCGGCGAGCGCGGCCCGGCGGCGGTCGTCGAGGGCCTTGGAGACCTCCAGCCAGGAGGAGGCGACGACGAGCTCCTGTGTGAGCCGCCGGATCCGTTCCCGCGTCTGCTCGATCCGGCGTCCGAGTGCGACGGGGTCGACGCTGCCGACGACGGCGTCGAACCAGGTCTGCGCCCGGCGCCACTGCCAGCGGTGCGGGCAGTCGGCCCCGGTGCCGCCGAGCGCGGTCGCGGTGCCGTCCTCGATCTGGGCGGTCCAGCCCGGCGCGGCCGGCCGCAGCCGTTCCGCGAGCTGGGCGAAGCGCTGGGCGTCGGGGCGCAGCGCGGCGAGCCGGCGCACCTCGGCGAGGATGCCGTCCCAGCCGGCCAGGTCGGCGTGCTGGCGGGTCTGGTCGAGCAGCCGCCACAGCTCGCTGGCGTCCGTGCTGGACATGCCCTCCTGCAGGGTCGCGCCGAGGGCCCGCTCGTCGGCGATCAGGCGGTCGTGGTCGAACACCGTCGCGCACCGGGAGACCAGGTCGGTGAGGGCGGTGAGCCGGCGTACGTCGACCGCCTGCTCGGCGCGGGGCACCAGCCGGCGGACGGCGGCGTGCAGGGTGGGCCAGCGGCGCCGGTCCCAGTCGAGCGCGGTGGCGGCGTCGGTGAGCAGCCGGCCCACCCACAGGTCGGGCTGGTCGCCGAGGTCGGTGGGCAGGTCGAGCAGCTGCCGCCATTCGGTCCACCGGGTGTTCAGCTCCTGGCGCAGCCGCAGCCGAGTGACGTGTGCGACGGCGATGTCGACGTCGTCGGTGGTGCGCAGGGCCTCGCCGTCGATACGGCAGTCGGCGGCCAACCGGGCGAGGGTGCCCTGGAAGAGCCGGTTGACGCCCTTGCCGGTCGCGAACCGCTGCCGCAGCTCGGCGAGCTGGGCGAGGAGGCGGCGCGGCTCGGCGAGCTGCGTCTCGGGGACGTTCACCTGGTGACCGGCCAGCGTCCGGGCCGCCGCGGTCAGGTCGGCAAGCGCGCGCTGGCAGGCCGTCACGTGGTCCTGCCACATGGTCTGCCAGTTCGGGTCGGCCTGGAGCAGGGTGGCGAGCCGGTCGGTCCACGCGCCCTCCCGCCCGGCGAGCAGCGTCAGCGCCTGGCGCAGCTCCCCGACGAGGTCGTCGAGGGCCGGCCGGCCGATGGCGCGTACCTCCGGCAGGACCACCCCGGCGGCGGCGAGCCGGTCGAGTTCCTCCCGGACGGCCGCGAGTTCGCGCCGCGCGGCGAGGACGGCCGCCTCGGCGGGCAGCTCGGCCGCCGTGGGCAGGTGCCGCATCGCCTGCGCGCGGTCCTGCGCGACCGTACGGCGGGCGATGTCGAGCAGCTCGGTGAACTCCTCGACGCTCAGCGGGGCCTCGGCGTCGGGCGGTAGGGCGTCGGGGATGTCGCCGTAGCGGTCGGCCTGCTCCCGCAGCCAGTTTCCGACGTCGCTCGGCGACAGCCGGATGCCGTCGATCTCGTAGTGCGCGGACTCGTTCTCGGCCATCGTCCGCAGGCCGGCGAGCGCCTGGCCGAGGTCCCGCTCGGCCTCTTCGAGCTGGCGGCGAAGCCGGTCGACCCGCTGTTGTTCGCTCCGCCTGTCGAGGGTCGCCCCACGGTCGGAGAGCTCGCGGGCGGCCAGCTGGAGCTGCACGAGCTGGTCGGTGGAGCGGCCGAGCACCGCCAGGCACAGCGACTGGATCTCCTGCGGCAGGCCGTCGCGCAGGACCCGCAGCGGGTCCTCCTTCTGCGCCACCACGAGCACCCGCTTGCCGTGCGCCATGAGGTGGCAGATGAGGTTGCGGATGGTGTGGGTCTTGCCGGTGCCGGGCGGTCCCTGCACGGCGACGTTGCGGTGCTGCGCCAGCCGGCGCGCGATGGACTCCTGCGCCTCGTTGGTCGGCAGCGGCATGAGCAGCCGCTCCCCCAGCGGCGCCCACCGCGCCGGCTGGTCCTGCGGCATCTCCAGCCGGCTCGGCTCGTGCGCCAGGACGGCGGCCAGTGCGCCGATGCTCGCGGTGTCTCCGGCGAGCAGCCGGGCGCGAAGCTCCTCCAGGAAGCGGCGCAGCATCCGCTGGCGGGGGCGCAGGAAGAGCACGCCGGTGTCGTGGACGTGCGGGCCGGCCGGTGCCGCCGCCCCGCGGTCCCGGACGACGGGGTCGTGGCCCATCCGGCGCAGGGCCCGCTCGAAGAACTCGACCCGGTCGAGGTCCTGCCACACGTCGAGGTCGATTTGGCCGCCGGGGCCGGCAAGCGCGAGCAGTTGGCCGAGGTAGCGCTCGTCGAGGCCGGTCAGCGGGTCGGTCTGCAACCGGGCGGCGCCCTGCGGCACCACGGTGACCGTCGACCGGTCGGCGTCGAACTCGATGGCGACCGGCGTCACCACCAGCGGGTACTGCACGCGGTGCCCGCCGACCTCGACGCGGATGACGCCGTGCCCCCACACCAGCTCGTGCGTGGCCGCGTTCATGTCGACGCGGTGCTTCAGGTCGAACAGGCTGCGGTGCAGGTCCCGTGCCGCCTCCGTACGCCGGGCCTGGTCGGCCCAGGGGCGCCACTCCCGCTCACGCCACTGCGCGAACCGTTCCTGGAGCCTCCCGATCGTCTCCTCGTCGCCCGCGAGCCGGGGCTCGGCCGCGTACGACGACGGCCCGGCCAGGTACGGGGCGAACTCGCTCGGCGTCCGGATCGGCTTGGCGGCAGCGGGCAGGCCGACCCGCAGCCAGCTGCCGTCGGTGGAGACACCCACCTCGCAGGCGGCGTGATCCGGGAGGTCGTGCTGCCAGAAGGCGTCGGCCGTGGGCACCGTCCGGGCCGGCTTCTCCATCTGGGCCCGCACGGCCATCAGGTACTCGACCAGGGAGGTGGCCCGGTCCAGGATCAGCGCGGGCGATTCCGTCGAGGACGTGGAGGGGGAGAGCATGCGGCACCTTTGGTTCTGGGGGATGGATCTGCCACGGCGAGGCCGGCTCAACCCGTTGTCAGGAGGCCGACCCCGCCTGATCGGTGGGGGTGGCCGGGGCGGCGTGGGACGGACGTGGGAACGCGGGCGCCCGACAGGTGCCGGTGGCGTGGGCACGTCCACGTGACGCCTTGACCGGCCTGCCGTCGCACAAGCTGACCGCGACCTTCGCGCAGGCCCACAGCTCCCACCTCCCCACTGGCGGTCCCCGGACCCTACCCGCACGAGTCCTGCCTGCGGGACCCCCCGATGTTCCACCGATCGGCCGGCGTGGGTCGACCTCTTCCCGCCGTCAATTGCCTCCGAGGTCAATATTGCGCCGAGGCAACTACCTGCCGGTGATCTCCGCCTCGCCTGTTCAGCGGCGAACGGCGTCACCGGTCAGACGTCGCGGCCTCCTACCGCAGGGTCACCCCTGCGGATGGTCGACGCACGCCCACGGCGCGCCACTGTCGGAGATGCGACAGCTGACGGGTCCGGTGCGGCCCGACCGGTCGGGAACGGTCAGCGCAGTGCGGGCGCGGAGCCGACCGCCTGCTTGAGGCACGCGTCGACGTCCGTCACGTGGTACACCCGCTCCGTCGCCTCGATCCCGTCGAGGAACATCGCGTACACGGCCGCCATCCGCAGCGCCGCGACCGGCCGCAGCAGCTCGACGGCCCGCTCCGGCTCGCACCCCGGCACGGCGGCCCGCCACCGCGCGCACCACTCGGACAGCACCGGAGCGGCGGCGTCGGCGGGCAGCCCCTCGGTCAGCCGCAGCACGTCGAACGCCGGGTGTCCCACGAACGCGTCACCCCAGTCGATGACGACGTTCCGCCCCTCGCAGCCGCGCACGTTGCCGGGGTGCAGGTCCCCGTGCACCAGCGTCTCCGGCAGCCCGCATCCGCCCACCTCGTCGAGCCGCGCCGCCAGCCCCGCCAGCAGGGGCGCCACCGACGAGGTGTCGTGGCCGGCGAGCCGGTCCCGGATCCAGCCGGCGAGGCGAGGGGCGCGCAGGTCCGGCACGCCCGCCGCCACCAGCTCCGCCACATCCGGGACCGACCGCACCTGCACCGGGTGGAAGTCGGCCGCCATGGTCAGCCGCTCCTCGATGGGCGCCCCGTAGCGGTCCTCGCCCGGCACGTGGTCGAGCAGCATCCGGCCGTCGCCGTCGTCGGCGAGCAGCGTCGAGGTCTTCCCCGGCGCCGCGCGGCCGAGCCAGCGCAGCACGGCGGCCTCGTGCCGGAAGAACACCGGCACCTGCTTCAGCCAGGCCGTGCCGCCGGGCCCGTCGAGCCGCCAGACCGCCGACAGGTTCCAGGTGCGCTGCTGGGTGACGGTCTCGACCGGCCGGCCGAGCCGCCGCAGCTCCCCCGTCGCCCACGCCAGGCTGCGCGCCGGGCCGCCCGGTTCGGCGTACGGGGCGCGCAGCGGGTCCGCCGACAGCTCCATCTTCGCCGGGGCGAGCGGCGTGGCGGGCGGCTCGTCGACCTGTCCGAGGTACGTCACCGCGCCGCCGACGGTGCCGGTGTCGTCCCCGCCGAGCAGGCGCAGGACGACGACCTCGACGCCGTACCGTCGGCGGGCCTCGGCCACGACGGGGGCGACCTCCTGCCACCACGGCGACGGCACGTCGAAGGGTGGCAGGGCACCCAGCGGGGTGCCGGCGGCGTCGACCAGGGCGAGGGTAACGGTGCGGTGGGACACGCCGGCACGCTACCGGCGCTCGGCGAGCCCGTGCGACTTGTTAACACCCCACGTCGCGCCGGCCGCCGGGGCATGCCGTGGGCGAGCTGTTGGCCGGTACTTTCCGAACGTGTCCCGACGACGACGTGAGTTTGTGTGACCTGGACGGGTGCCGACCAGTCTCCACGTAGGTACGAGGATGTCTCGTGAAGGCGAGGTTGTGAGCGTGACCGATCACGCGTACCCGATCAGGACCGACATGTCGACGGTGGTGGACGCCGCGCGTCGGGGCGACCAGGCGGCGTTGGACGCGCTCGTCTCGCACTACCTGCCGCTCGTCTACAACATCGTGGGCCGGGCACTGAACCGGTCGGCGGATGTCGACGACGTCGTGCAGAACACGATGTTGAGCGTCGTGCGAGGGCTGGCGGGCGTGCGCGACCCGCGGCTCTTCCGCTCGTGGCTGGTGGCCGTCACCATGAACGAGGTCCGCGCCTCCCGTCAGCACCAGCGCGCCACGCCGGCGCCGCCGGAGGACATCGACAGTGTGATCGACCCGGGTTCCGACTTCGAGGACCTGACCCTGACCCGGCTCCGCCTTTCCGACCAACGCCGCGAGGTCGCCCTGGCCACGCGCTGGCTGGACGACGACCACCGCCACCTGCTGTCCCTGTGGTGGCTGGTCGAGGCCGGTCACCTCTCCCGCGCCGACCTGGTCGACGCCCTGGGACTGGAGCCGCACCACGTGACCGTCCGCGTGGCCCGGATGAAGGCGCAGCTGGACACCGCTCGGTTGGTGGTGCGGGCCCTGGCCGCCCGGCCCGGCTGCGCGGGCCTGCTCGACACGGCCGCCGACTGGGACGGCCGGCCGGCGCCGGTGTGGCGTAAGCGGTTGGCGCGGCACATCCGGACCTGCGCGTACTGCCCGGACGCCACGTCGGACCTGGTCCCGGCCGAGCGGCTGCTGGCCGGCCTGGCGCTCACGCCGATCCCGGTCGCTCTCGCCTCGCACGTCACGCAGCGGATGCGTGCCGCCGCCGGCGCGTCGCGGGGTGCCGCGGAGGCGGGCGCGCACGCGAAGACCGCCGGGTTGCTGGGGCAGGCACTGTCCCTGCCCAAGGCCCTGGTCGGCGTCCTCGCGGCCGTCGCCGTGGTCGGCGGCGGAGGCTTCATCGTCTCCGGCTACTCCGCCGAGCCGAGCCGGCGGCCGGCGGGCGCGACGGGCGCGCAGTCGTCGACCGCGATCACCGTGCCCGCCGCCGAGCCGACCGGGCCCGCGCCCGCGTCGCCCTCCCCGACGGCGCTCGACAGGTCGCCGACCCCCTCACGATCGAGCCCCGCCGCCACGAAGTCGCCGACGCCGAGCAGGTCGCCGAGGACCAAGTCGCCGACGCCGACGAAGTCACCGACCCGGGCCGCCGCCACGTCCACCGGCGTGTCCGCGGCGGAGCAGCGGCTGCTGGTGCTGCTCAACGAGCGGCGCCGCGCGCTCGGGCTGCCCGAGGTGAGGCTGCGCACGACGGAGCATCGCGCCGCGGAGTCCTGCGTGAAGCGGAACCTGGACGCCGGCACCTTCGAGCACTGCGGCCACGAGGTCCTGTGGGCGTCCTCGGGCAACTCCTCACCCGAGCAGATGATCGAGGCGTGGTTCAACAGCCCCGGGCACAGGACCGCGCTGACCTACGCCAGCTCCCGCTACGCCGGCCCCGCCATCGTCTGGAACGGCACCCGCCAGATCGCCGCCATCAACATCGACTACTGAGGCTCTCGCAAGAGCGAGGCTTCCGCACGCGCAGGGCGCCGCAGCGCCGACGGCGCGACCGGCCCGACGCCAACCCGGCGCCGGGCCGGTCGGCTCAGTTCGCCGCCTCCGTCGTGCTCGGCACGGAATGACTCCCACATCCGCAGCGGGCGTCCGGACATACACCGTCTTGCATCGAGGCCATAGGCTCTCACCGACGGTGCCGGTAACCTCACCGGGAGACATCATGGTCCAGGGCGCAGCGGCCGACGACACACAGCCGGAGCAGCAGCCGGAGCACCCTCCGCAGGCGCAGGCGCAGGCGCAGGCGCCCCCGCCGCCGGCGCACGGCAGCCCAGCGACGGGTCCGGCGCCGGCTCAGCCCGGCCCACCGGCCATCCCGCCGCCCGCCCAGGTCGGCCCGCCGCCGGTTCCGCCGCCCGCCCAGGTCGGCCCGCCGCCGGTTCCGCCACCCGCGCACACCGGCCCGCCGCTGCCGCCGCCGTCCCCCGCCGCCGGGACGGCCGTGCCGCCGCAGTACCGGCCGGGGGTCACGCCGGGGCAGCCGTGGGCGGGCGCGCCGGGACAGCCGTGGGCGGGCGCGCCGCTGCGCACCACCACGCCCCCGCCGTACCCGGACTGTCCGCCTGCGCCACCGCGGCCGCGCCGCAACCACACCCCGCTCTTCCTCGGCCTCGGCGGCGGCGCCCTCGCGCTGCTGCTGGTCTGCGCCCTGCTCGGCGTCTTCCTGGTCCGCACCGTCGGCGACGACCCCGACGCGCCGCCGCCCCTCGACCCGCACGTCGCACGGCAGGTCGCGGCGGCCGGCGACCTGGCCGCCGCGGCGGTCACGGTGGCGGGCGTGCCCGGCGCCCGCTACACCGGCTGGTTCACCGACGACGACGGCGACCGGGTCACCGTCGACGCGCGGGTCACCGCCGAGGGCTCGACGCTGGCGCAGCTCGGCGTGAACGGCCACCGCCTCCAGGCGCTGGACACCGGGGAACGCACCTTCGTCAGGGCCCCCGCCGCCTACTGGCGGAGCACGGGCGTACGGGCCGACGTCGTCACCGAGTACGGCCGGCAGTGGGTGCAGGTCGCCGACGACCACTTCGGCCTCGACCTCGGCGACTCGCTGGCCCCGTCGACCCTGGCCGACGTGCTGGCGGGCGAAGGCGTCACCGACCTGCCGGTGCCCGGCGCCACCACGACGATCGACGGCGTGCCGGTGCAGGTCATCGACGCGGGTGGGCTGACGGTCCACGTGACCACCACCGAGCCACGGCAGGTCGTCCGGGTGGCGGCACGGGCGGGCAGCGGCCCGACGGTCACCGGCACCCGCAACGACGACGGGTCGGGCGGCGTACGGCTGATCGCCCGGGGCGCGCGGGCCGACGGCGAGTTCGAGTTCGGCTTCGCCCGCCTCACCCCGGAGGAGGTCGAGGAGTTCTTCCGCACCCTGGCCACGCGCGTGCAGGAGCTGCGCAACTCGGTCGACTCCCAGGTCAGGTTCACCCTCGACGGGGCGATCACCCTCGCACCGTGCACGGTCAACGGATGCCGCGCCAACGTGACGGTGTCGAACCGGGTGGTGTCGAGTTCGCCGTACCTGTCGGTCAACCGGCCGGTCAACGCGTCCATCACCACCTCGATGACGCTGGACGGCCGCCCGATCGCCACCTGCACCACCACGAAGAGCATGCGGCCCAACGGCAGCGTCACCACGTCCTGCTTCGCCCGCTACCGCATCCCCCCGTCGCGCAACCCCAGGGTCCACACGGTCCGCGCCCAGGCGTCGACGGTGGCCCGGGCGCTCGTCCAGGCCGACATCAAGGCGCTCGCCGACGACCTGGCCAAGGAACTCGCCCGCAACCGGCGGCATCGCGCCACGCCGACACCCACCCCGGCCGGCACCGCGCCGAACGCCCCGAGCGGCACCGCCCAGCCGCAGGCCACCCGCAGCGCGATGGTCTTCCCCACCGCGACGGCACCGAGCCTGACGCCGGCGCAGCAGCAGGCGAAGGCCCGGGTGGAGCAGCTCGCGAGGCAGGCCTGCCGGGAGGTCGCCCGGCAGCCGCACCACACGGCCGCCACCTGGGGCACGGCCGTACACAAGCGGTTCGCCGAACTCGTCGAGGCCGAGGGCGGCAACCTGCACAGCGAGGTCTCCTACCTGCGGGGGCGCATCGCGCCGATGCGCTACAACCCGTACTTCGGGCGCATGGTCTGGCCCGCCGGCAGCGCACGCGCCGACGTCGTGGTGGGCGCCGACCCGCTGCGGCCCGAGTTCTTCCTCGACCTGAAGACCGGCGACGAGGGGCTCAAGCAGGACTGGTACGACAAGCTCCACCGCAACCTGCCGGCGCAGTACCGCAACCGTCAGCTACCGGTGTTCGAGGTACGGTGCTGACCGATGGACACTCGGGTGTGGATCGAGGCGCTGCGGCGCCACGTTGTCCCGGCGCTGGGCGAGCGGTGGGAGCTGGCCGGCGACTCGCTCGTCCGCGCGCCGGTCGGCTGGACGGCCGCGCGGGTCGTGCCGCAGCCGTCGGCGTACGGGTCGGCGTTCTTCCTGCACGCGCAGGTGCAGCTGCTGGCCGAGCCGGAACCGGAGAGCTACACGTGCGGCTTCCGGCTGGGCCGTTGGGAGGCGCCCGCCACGCCGGCCGGATACTCGTCGGTCGCCGCGCAGGTGGTCGACGCGGTCGTCGCCCGCGCCGTGCCGTTCTTCGACCGGTACGCCACCCTCGACGGCTACCTGTCGCACCTGCGGGAGCGGTTGGCCGAGCTCGACCCGGGGCAGGAGTGGATCGACGTGCTGCTCGACGAGGAACTGGCGTACGCCAGTCTGCTGCTGGGCGACCTGCCGGCCGCCGAGGTGGCCGCCGGATACGCCGAGCGCGCCGCCGAGCAGAACCGTCGTGACCCGCAGCCCCTCGACTGGGTCGAGGAGGCCGCCCGGCGGGTGACCAGGGTGGTCGCGGTGGCGCGCCGCGACCCCGGCGAGGCGCGTGAGATCCTCGCCGGTCACGCCCGGGCCAACGCCCGCCAGCTGCGGCTGACCGGCCCGGCGACACCCGACCTGGGCCGGTAGCCACCGGCCGAACCGCCGGGTCCGGAGGCCGCTGGCTGCGGCCCGGCACGGCCGACTCTGGAGGTACGACGATGGAGCAGCGGATCAGCCTCGTCACGCTCGGCGTCGCCGACGTGGCCCGGGCCCACGCCTTCTACGAGCGGCTCGGCTGGCGCGGCCAGGAGGTCGAGGAGACCGTCTTCTTCCAGGCCGGCGGCCTGGCGCTGGTGCTGTGGGGGCGCGACAGGCTGGCCGCCGACGCCGGTATGGTCGACGGGCACGGGTTCGGCGGGATGACGCTGGCGCAGAACGTCCGCTCCCGGGGCGAGGTCGACGAGGTGCTGGCGGTGGCGGTCGAGGCCGGGGCGACGCTGACGCAGCCGGCGCGGGAGACGTTCTACGGCGGCTACGCCGGCTGCTTCGCCGACCCCGACGGGCACGTCTGGGAGATCGCCTGGAACCCGGGCTTCCCCCTCGCCGACGACGGCACGCTCACCGTCCCGGACTTCACCGCACACTGAGTGAGTGGCCGCGAAGGAGGCTCAGGGGCGTGCGTCGAACTGGGCGCGGGCCTCGAAGACCCGGTCCATGTGCGACTCCGCCCAACTCTTGATCCCGACCAGGACCGGAAACAGCTCGTGGCCGAGCGGGGTGAGTTCGTAGTCGACGCGGACCGGCACCGAGGCCGTGACCGTGCGGGCGACCAGGCCGTCGCGCTCCAGCGTACGCAGGGTCTGGGTGAGCATCTTCTGGCTGACGCCGGCGATGCGGCCGGCGAGTTCGCCGTGCCGCTGCGGGCCGTCGGCGAGGGCCGGGATCACCAGTGCGACCCACTTGTCGGTGAGCCTGCTCAGCAGCTCGCGGGTCGGGCACTGTTCCAGGAACGCGTCGTAGTCGCGTTTGGCCTGGTCGCGGCGCTGTGCCGCGGTGGTCGTCGCCATCCCTGCTCCTCCACCGGTGCCCTAGGCACTTCACGGTACCTACTTACTGACGGTGCCCGCTGATTCCTACGGTCATGGTGATCACGAGAATTCACGAGGGGGACAGCGATGCGCGCAGTCAGCTATGCACAGTTCGGCGGCCCGGAGGTTCTGCACGTGGCCGACGTGCCGGTGCCCGAGCCCGGGCCGGGGCAGGTACGGGTGAGGGTCGCCGCCTCCGTCGTCCACCCGGTCGACCTGATGGTCCGCTCCGGTCGGTTTCCGGCCCCGCTGCCGACCGGCCTGCCGTACACGCCGGGCTGGGACGTGGCCGGCACCGTCGACGCGGTCGACCCGGCGTTCGAGCGGTTCGCCATCGGCGACGAGGTCGTCGGCTTCTCGCCGTGGCTGCAGACCACGGTCGGCGCCCACGCGGAGTACGTGGTGCTCGACGCGGCCTGGCTGACCACCGCGCCCGCCGGCGTCCCCGCCACCGAGGCGGCGACCCTGCCGACCAACGGCCTCGCCGCCGCCCAGGCCCTCGACCTGCTCGCGCTCCCGGCCGGTTCCACCGTGCTCGTCACCGGCGCCGCCGGGCAGGTCGGCGGGTTCGTGCTGGCGCTGGCCCGCGCGGCCGGCCTGCACGCCACGGGACTGGCCGGCCCCGACGACCGTGCGTTCGTGGAGTCGTTGGGCGCGGCATTCGTGTCGCGCGCCGACGGCCCGACGGGGACGTTCGACGCGGTCGTCGACCTGGCGGTGATCGGCCCCTCGCTGCTGGACCTCGTCCGCGACGGCGGCGGCTACGTGGCCGCGTCGCCTCCGCTTCGCCCGGAGCCGGTGCGGAACGTCCGGACCTTCGCGCTTGAGGTGCAGCCGGACGGGGCGCGGCTGGCTGAACTGGTCACGCTCGTCACCAGCGGCGACATCCCGCTTCGCGTCGCCGGCGTGCACCCCTTCGCCGACGCCGCGGCCGCGCACGACCGGCTGGCCCGGGGCGGCGTCCGCGGCGGTGTGGTGATCGTCCCCTGACCGCCGGCCGCACCTGCGCCGCCGCCGTCGACTGACCCGAAAGGAACAGCAGCCATGCCCAGCTTCGAGATCTACCCGATCGGTACGGTCCGCAACGACAGGACGGACGCCCAGCACAGCGACCATTGGGGCGACGTCCGCAGCACGATCGTCGTCGACGAGCGCTTCGGCGACGCCTGCCTGCAGGGGCTGGAGGGCTTCTCCCACGTCGACGTGCTGTTCGTCTTCGACCAGTTTCCGGAGCACGACGACTACCGGGAGCCCCGCCCGAACCGCGGCCGCGCCGACCTCCCGCCCGTCGGCGTCTTCGCCGGCCGTGGTCCCCGCCGACCCAACCGCATCGGGGTGACGTGCTGCGCGATCGAGTCCGTGCGCGGCCGCGAACTGACGGTGGTCGGCCTCGACGCGATCTCGGGCACCCCCGTCATCGACCTGAAGCCGACGATGACCGAGTTCCTGCCGCAGAACGTCCGGCAGCCGGAATGGGTCGGCCGCCTGATGTCGGAGTACTTCCAGCCCTGAGTCGCACGGCGAACTGCACGGTCCGGCCCCCGACCGCCTCCATGTCCTCGCCACCCTGCCCCGCGGGGTCGGCGGCGGGTCAGGAGGCGGTCGCCCGGCGGGGGTACGCCTCGGCCTCCCGCGCCCACTGCTCCGCCGCCAGCGCGAGGGCGTCGGCGGAGACGGTGAGCGTCAGCGGGTACACCGCGCTGAGCGGCTGCCGCCGCATCCACGGGGGCAGCGACTCGTAGGAGAACTCGACGGTCAGCGCCAGCCGGCGGCGCCGCAGCACCCGGCTGCGGAAGGCCAGGTTCGGCTCGATGAAGCGCGCCACCGCCAGCGGCTCCGCCGGGTCGCCGGTCGTCTCGGCCTGCTGCCGCAGCCAGCCCGCCAGCGCGTACGCCTCCGACACCGTGAGGCAGGGCGTGAAGTGCGACCACGCCTGGCCGTCGGCGGTGCGGGCATCGGTCTCGATGAGCAGCCAGTCGTCCCAGTCCGCCGCCTCGTCCGGGTCGTCGGGCGGCTCGACCCCGGGCTGGTAGCCCACCGGCCGGATCCTCACCCGGGCGCCGTCGTCGGAGCGGATCTCCATGGTCCCATCATGGCCGAACCGCACGCCCGGGCGGGCGGATGTCGCGCAGGTCAGAGGCGTTCCCCGGGTCAGCGCACCGGGTCGTGGGTGCCGCACGGCACGTCGGGGCGGCAGCGGCGCAGCCGGGCGGCGGCCATCCGCCCACCGATGGCCAACCCGTGCCGTTCGACGGCGGCCAGCCCGTACGCGCTGCACGTCGGGGTGTAGCGGCACCGCCCCGGCCAGCGGTGCGACAGCCAGCGCCGGTAGCCGAGGATCGCGGCCCGCCCGGCCCGGTCCAGCAGCGGCGTACGCCCGGCGGGGTCCACCAACGACGCGCGCCCGGCGGCGGCCGACGCCCGGCGGGGCGCCACGAGGCGGGCGCAGAGCGCGCCGAGGGTGAGCAGGGTGGAGAAGAGGCCCAGGTCGCAGCAGGGCACGTCGCAGTCGAGCGAGCTGCACCCGTCGCAGTGGTCGCGCTTCTTCTTCTTGCGGTGCCGGTCGTGCTTGAGGTTGATCACGGGAACATGATGCGACGGCCGCGCCACCCCTGAACGCCGGGGCGACGCCGGGGCGGCGGACCGGGGGCCGACGCGGCCTGTTGCGGATGGCGGACGGCCTCGACGGCGACCGGGGCGACGGCTGGACCTGGGACCTACCGCCGGGGAAGGTCAGCCCCACACGGTGCGGCGCACTCCGTCGTGCTCGGCGCAGGCGTCGCGCCGCCCGCCGGTCAGGCTGACCGAGCCGTCGCGGCACTGCACGAGGTAGCCCCGGCCGGCCCAGAACTCGGGCACGCAGTCGAAGAAGTCGCAGACCTCGGCGGCCGGCCTGCGGACGCGGTCGCCGCCGCAGAAGTCGTACCCCATCGGGTTGGCGGGGGCGCCGCAGCGCCGCTGCCGCGCGGGCGTCGGCGCGGGTGAGTCGGTGGCGCGGCGCGGCGCGGAGGCGGCCGTTGCCCTGGGCCCGGCGGGCGGCGCGGCCGGCGGGGCCACGGTGGCGCTCGGCGCGGGGGTGGCCGCGACGGCGACCTCGGAGCCGGTCGGGCCCGGGTCGGTGTCGAGCAGCGCGGCCGGCACCAGCAGGGCGATGCCGGCGGCGACGGCCACGGTGCGCCGGCCGCCCGGCACGAGCGCGAAGGGACGGGCCTGGCCGGGCGTGGCGATCACCGGCCGGAACGGCTTGAGCTGCGCGTGCTCGGCGATCGCCTCGTCGAGCTGGTCGAGCACCGCGCCGCGCTGCTCGATGGCGTCGGCGAAGGCCAGGGTCAGCTTGAACCGGAAGTCGGCGGCCACGTCGACGGGGAGCATCAGCCCGGAGGTGCGTCGCCGGTCCAGCACCTGCATCAGGGTGACCGGCGCGTGCGGGTCGTGCGCCAGGCCGGTCATCCTTCCGTACGCCCAGTCGCGCCGGCCGCGCCCACCGAGCAGCACCAGCCGGCGGTTGGTGATCACCGCCATGCCGGCGTCGGTGACGCGGATCCCGTCGGGCCTGCGGGCGCGCAGCGGGGCGGACTCCGGGGCGACCGTCAGGTCCGGCGCGGGCAGCACGGTGGTGTGCCGGACCTCCACCAGTTGCGCGGCCGGCAGCACCCAGAAGACCACCTCGTCGGGCGCCAGCTCCAGGGGCAGTCCCGCGCCCGCGGCGGCCGAGCCCTGGAACTCCTCGGCGAGGGTACGCAGCCGGCGCAGCTCGTCGTCGCGCCGTCGCCAGGCCTTCTCGGCGCTGCGGAACACCCGCCGACGCCGTTCGTTCTGCCGGTGCGCCCACCGGTACCGCCACGTGGAACCCGTCGAATCAGTCCTTGCCATGCCGACTCCTTCGCCGCGCAGGCCACCAACCGGGGTGTCACAGTCCTCAACGGTGACAACGGTCGGGGGAGACACGACGCAACGGGGCAAAATGGCCGATCGGCGGACCAAATCGGACGATAGGCGGGTTTCGCCGGGCCGACCCGTGCCCGTCGGGCGTGTCGCCCGGGCGGGCCCGGCCGAGGCGCGAACCGCCGTCGGCCCCGGTCGGGCCCGGCGGGCGCACTGCCCACAGGGGCCGCGCGAGGCGGTGCGGTGCGGTGCGGCGGCGCGCCGGCCGGGTCGGGTGGCCCGGCCGGCGCGCCGGCAGGTGGCGGGTCAGTGGCGGTGGCGGGTCAGTGGCGGCCCTCCCCGACCCGGTAGGTGCGCAGGTTCGGGTCGGCCTTGATCTGCGCCTCCGTGTACTTGATGGTGTCCCAGCCCTTGCCGGAGTAGAGCCGGGTCTGGTCGGCGTACCAGGGGGAGTTCGGGTTGCTCGACTGCGAGTAGGTGAGGATCTGCCGCCCCGACGGGCCGTTCGGGCCGAGCTCGATCGCCATCACGAACGACGAGCCGTGCACCACCTTCGGGTAGCCGACGCCGGGCACCAGCGGACCGATGATCATGTTGAACACGCCGGGCTCGGGGCGTCCGCCGTGGATCGGGATGCGCCGCTCGCCCCGCGGCTCGGACTGGACGTCGCCCAGCCGGGCGTCGAGCGGGATACCGGCGAGCCGGCGCACCGCGTCGGCGAGCGCCGTGCGTACGCGGGGGTCGGCGGTGTCCAGCCGGCTCGGGGTGCGCACCGGGTCACCGGCGTCGAACGCGTCGGCGAAGCGGATGCCGCCGGACAGGGCGAACTCGGTGAACAGGTGCGCGCCCCGGCTGTCGAGGTCGACGCGCAGGTCCCAACCCTTCAGCGCCGCGCAGGCGTCGCGCAGGTCGACGGTCGTCCCGTCCGAGGCGGTCGCGGTGGGGTGCGCGGCGCAGACCGCCACGAGGTCGTCGCGGACCAGTTCGCCGCCGTACGCGCGGTTGCCGAAGAGAATCTGCCAGAGCCGTGCCGTGGTGAACTTCCGCCCCGGCAGCCCGTCGGTGCCGGCGAGCCGCTCCCGCACCTGCTCCACGCCGAGCCGGGTACGCAGGCTGCGCTCGGTGCGCTCGTTGCCGATGATGCGCGGGTAGCCCTCCAGCGGCGCCTCCGGGTTGGCCAGCCAGTGGCTGTCGTTGGAGTTGGCCACGTAGTCGGCGCGGAACTGGATCGGCAGCTTCGCCGGGCCGAGGATGCCGGGCACCGCCGCGTCGGGGTCCCGGCCGAGCGCGCACGCCGACCGGGAGCCGTCGAGGACGGCCTGGCCGCTGGTGGCGTAGAGCGGCTGGAACGGCGCGGGGATGCAGGCGGCGGCCAGCTCGTCGGTGACCCGGGGCACCACCGAGTGGTCGGCGTAGAGGGCCTCGCCGCGCGCGTCGGAGGCGATCACGTTGACCCAGGGCAGGAACTGACGCCGGTCGAGGATCTGCTTCAGCTCGCGGACGGTCTTCGCCCGGCCCATCTGGAGCCAGCCGTCGAACGCGCGGTTGTTGGTGGCGTTGACGTCGGTGATCGCGTACGCGGCGGTGGTGGTCCAGTCGAACGTGCCGGGGACCACGACCACCGGGCCGAAGTGGGTGTCGTGGAAGGTGCGGCTGACCGGCGCCGTGCCGCCGCCCGGGGCGGGCACCTGGACGGTGACCGTGCGGGTGGTCATCTTCCGGGCCCGGCCGTCCACGTAGTACGAGGTCGGGTCGCCGGGGACCAGCGCCAGCCGGTGCCAGACGAAGCGGCGGGCGGTGGAGACGGTGTGGCTCCAGGCGACGGTGCGGTTGTGCCCGATCTCGATGATCGGGTCGCCGATCAGCGCCGCGCCCTCCACGTCGTAGCGGCCCGGCACCTTCAGGTGCATCCGGTAGAAGCGCTCCGCGCCCTCCCACGGGAAGTGCGGGTTGGCCAGCAGCATCCCGCCGCCGTGCGTGGTCGCCTGCGCGCCCAGCCCGTACGCGTTGCTGCCCACTCCGGCGGGCGCGCCGTCGCGGGCGGCGACCACCGCCGCGGCGCCCGGCGCGTCCAGCACACCGGCCGGGCCGGTGGCCGTCGGCGGCGCGGCGGCGACGATCCCGTCGAGCACCGCGCGCGAGCCCGCCCGGACCATGCTGGCCCAGCTCGCGCGCCACAGGTCCAGTTCGGTCAGCGGGCGCACCCACGACTTGCCCCGGCAGGCCGGGTCGGTGAGGTTCGCCGCGCCGGTGCGGCGCAGGTAGTTGTTGTAGCCGGCGACGAAGCCGCGGATCTGGTCGCGCACCTCGTTCGACGGGGAGCGCACGCCGTCGCGGGGCCCCTGCAGCAGCCGCTCGGCGGTGCCGTCGTCGATCGCCTTGCGGTAGAACAGGTCGCTGCGCACGTTGGCGTCGGTCGGGCCGGTCACGCCGAAGAAACGGGACCGCTCCCCGCTGACCGTGACGACCTTCTCCGCGATGACGCAGATGTTGTCCTCGGCCTGTGCGTAGCCGACGCCGAAGCCGAGGGAGGCGAAGTCGCGGGCGGTGATGTGCGGGACGCCGTACGACGCCCGCCGGATCTCCGCCGAGTAGCCGCCGTCGCGGTGCTGTGCGGCGGCCGGCGGGACGCCGGTGACCACCGTGGTGACGACCGTGGCGAGTGCGGTGACCACCGCGCCGGTCGGCTTCAACCTCATCGTGTCTTCCTCCCCGTCGTGAACGTGCAGGACATTCACACTGATGGGCATTCTCGTGCCGGGCGGGGGCGCCGGGGAAGACCTGACCGGGAAACGGGTTGTTCCCCCTACGGGCCGTCCGGTTGCTGGGTAACGTCGGCGGCACCCAGGGTCAGCGAGGGGGTGGGGCCGGTGCGCGACCCGCTCCGTGCCGTCGTGGTCGGCGTCGACATCGGCACCACCAGCACCAAGGCCGTCGCGTACGACGTCGGCGGCAACCAGCTCGTGCACCACTCGGTCGGCTACCCGCTCGACGAACCCCACCCCGGCTACGCCGAACAGGATCCGCACCTCATCCACGCGGCGGTGCTGGAGTCGGTCCGTACGGTCGTGACGGAGCTGGGCCGGCAGGTCGACGGCCTGGCGTTCAGCACCGCGATGCACAGCCTGATCGGGCTCGACAACCACGGCACCCCGCTCACCCCGTCGGTCACCTGGGCCGACTCGCGGGCCAGCCGGCAGGCCGAGCGGCTGCGCGGCATCCCCTCCGGCCTGGCCCTGCACCACCGCACCGGCACCCCGGTCCACCCGATGGCGCCGCTGCCCAAGCTGCTCTGGTTCGCCGAGCAGGAGCCGCAGCTCTTCGGGCGCGTCGCCCACTGGGTCAGCATCAAGGACTGGATCCTGCTGCGGCTCTGCGACGCGCTGGTGACCGACCACTCGGTCGCGTCCGCGACCGGCCTGCTGGACATCCGCCAGCTCTCCTGGGATCCCGAGGCGCTGGGCATCGCCGGGATCACCGAGGAGCAGCTGCCCGAGCTGGTGTCCACCACCACCGTGCTGCCCGGCCTCACCGCCGAGGCCGCCGCGGCGACCGGGCTGCCGCCGGGCACGAAGGTGGTCGTCGGCGCGGGCGACGGCCCGCTGGCCAACCTCGGGCTCGGCGCGGTCGCCCCCGGAGTGATGGCCTGCTCGATCGGCACCAGCGGCGCGATGCGGGTGATGGTCGAACGCCCGGGCGTCGACCCGCTCGGCGGGGTGTTCTGCTACGCGCTGACCGAGCGGCGTTGGGTCGTCGGCGGCGCGATCAACAACGGCGGCGTCGTGCTGGACTGGGCCGGCGAGGCGCTCGCCCCGGAGCTGGGCGAGGACGCCGAGGAGGAACTGCTGGCCCTGGCCGCCGAGGCGCCGGTCGGCTCCGGCGGCCTGATCATGCTGCCGTACCTGCTCAGCGAGCGGGCGCCACACTGGAACGCGCTGCCGCGCGGCGCGTACGTGGGGCTGACCCACGTGCACCGCCGCGCGCACCTGGTGCGGGCCGCCCTGGAGGGCGTCTGCCAGCAGTTGGCGCTGGTGCTGGCCTCGGTGCGGGCCGCCGGCAACGAGGTGCGGGAGATCCGGGCCAGCGGCGGGTTCGCCCGCAGCCCGCTGTGGCGGCAGATGCTCGCCGACGTGCTCGGCATGCCGGTGCGCTTCCCCACCGGCCGCGAGGGCTCCAGCTTCGGGGCGGCGCTGCTCGGCATGCAGGCGCTGGGGCTGGTCGCCTCGATCGACGTCGCCGCCGACCTGGTGCACATCGGGGAGACGGCCCGCCCCGAGCCGGCCGCCGCCGCCACGTACGCCGCCCTGCTGCCGCTCTTCTCCGAGCTGTACGGCGCGCTGGTCCCCACGTTCACCTCGCTGCGCCGGCTCGCCCCGGGCCTGCCGCCGGGACCGGCGTAGCGACCGCCCGGTCCTCCGGGGCGTGCCGGCGGCCCGGCCGGATCCCCGTGGCCGTGGCGTTGCCGGCCGCCTACCGGTACCCGCCGCGACGCCGCCGGGGCCGGTGAGGCGGCCTCAGGCCGGCGGCTGCCCGCTGGCCGCCGGGACGGCGGTTCCCGGGGCGGCGTCCGCGTCGAGCAGGCGGCGGGCGGCGGCGCGGGCCTCGCGGGCGGCCCCGACGTCGCCGGTGATGGCGGCGGTGACCATCGCGCCGTTGGCCAGCAGGGCGAGCTGCGCGGCGAGCGCCGGCGGCCCGCCGGCCTCCGCGACGAGTGCCGCGAGGTGGTCGGCGAAGGCCCGTTTGTGGGTACGCACGATGTCGACCACGTTGGGCGAGGTGCCGCCCAGCTCGGCGAACGAGTTGATGAAGGCGCACCCCCGGTAGTCGGGCTCGTCGAACCAGTCGCGCAGGTAGTCGAAGACCGCCAGGACGCGCTCCGTCGGGGTCGGCCGCGCCGAGGTGTACGCCGCCAGCGCGTCGCGGACGGCCCGGTCGCGGCGGCGCAGCACCGCCTCCACCAGGTGCTCCTTCGAGGGGAAGAGCTGGTAGGTGCGCTTGAGCGAGACGCCGGAGGCGGCCCGGATCGCGTCCATCCCGACGGCCTGGATGCCGCGTTCGTAGAAGAGCGCGTCGGCCGCGTCGAGCAGTCGCGCCTCGGCCGTGGTGTGGTCCATGTCAAAGCCCCTTGCCTGGAGAACCATCGTTCTCCTACGGTATCAACCGAGCCGGAGAACGATCGTTCTCCCGATGCCGAGGAGCGTGCCCGTGTCCCCGTTCGCCACCCGTCACCACATGGTCTCCGTCGCCGGCCAGCAGATCTTCTACCGGGAGGCCGGCGATCCCTCCCGTCCCACCCTGGTGCTGCTGCACGGCTTCCCCACCAGCTCGCACATGTTCCGGAACCTGATCCCGGCGCTGGCCGACGAATACCACCTCGTCGCCCCCGACCACGTCGGGTTCGGCAACTCCTCCGCCCCGCCGGTCGACGGGTTCGACTACAGCTTCGAGCGGCTCACCGGGATCACCCTCGGCCTGCTCGACACCCTGGGCATCGACCGCTTCGCGCTCTACGTGCACGACTACGGCGCCCCCATCGGCCTGCGCATCGCCAGCCGGCACCCGGAGCGGGTCACCGCGCTGGTCACCCAGAGCGGAAACGCCTACACCGAGGGCTTCACCCCGTTCTGGGACGTGCTCTTCGCGCACGCCAAGGACCGGGCGACCCACGAGCCGGAGGTCCGCAGGCTGCTGGAGGTCGAGGCCACCCGCTGGCAGTACACGCACGGCGTGCCGGCGGACCGGCTGGACCGCGTCGCCCCGGAGACCTGGCGACTCGACCAGGCGGGCCTCGACCGGCCGGGCAACTCCGAGATCCAGCTCCAGCTCTTCTGGGACTACCAGTTCAACCTCGACGTCTACCCCGACTTCCAGCGCTACCTGCGCGAGCACCGGCCGCCGACCCTGGTCACCTGGGGCCGCCACGACGAGATCTTCGGCGCCGCCGGAGCCGAGGCGTACGCCCGGGACGTGCCCGACGCCGAGATCCACCTGCTGGACACCGGCCACTTCGCGCTGGAGACCCACGGCGACGAGATCGCCGGGCTGATCCGCGACTTCCTGCGGCGGGTCGGCCAGGCATGACCTCGACCGCCCCCGCCCGCCGGCGCTCGGCCGGCGGGCCGGGGGCACCTCGACGGAGGTGACCTGCGGACGGCGTACGGGCCGAACCCTCAGGCGCGGCTGATCGCGTTGGCGTGGATGGCCTCGCTCAGGTACGCGGCCATCCCCGGCCTGATCCTCTCGAAGTACGAGGTGAACCGCTCGTCCGCCACGTACATGTCGGCCAACCCGGTGTGGATCTCGTAGGAGCACTCGTAGAACCAGCGGCTGATGATCTGCCGGTGCTCCTCGGCGAGGTCCATCGCGGCCGGGCTGTCGGCCGGCGCCCCGGACGACATCACCTCGGCGAACCGCCGCCCCCAGTCCTCGTTCTCCGCCTTGTTCCGCAGCCAGTCGTCCTTGGTGTAGCGGGACACGCGCCGGTTCGACTCCCGGTACGCCTCGCTGCCGCCCCACCGCTGCTCGGCCTCCTCGGCGTGCGCCTCCGGGTCGAAGTCGCCGAAGACCTCGAAGCGCTCCTGCGGGGTCAGTGAGATGTTCAACTTGCTCGCCTCCATCGCGAACTCGATCGCCGTGACCATCTCCTGGAGCTTCTTGATCCGTACGGTCAGCAGCTCGTGCTGGCGGCGCAGGTGCGCCGCCGGGTCACTCGCCGGGTCGTCGAGGATCGCGGCGATCTCCTCCAACGGGAACCCCAGCTCCCGGTAGTAGCGGACGTGCTGCAGCCGCTCCAGGTCGGCGTCGTCGTAGCGCCGGTAGCCCGTGCTGCTGCGACCGCTGGGCGAGAGCAGCCCGATCTCGTCGTAGTGGTGCAGCGTCCGCACGGTCACCCCGGCCGCCTTCGCGACCTGTCCCACCGTGTAGGCCATCGTTCCCTCCTTCCGGGAACCAGCCTCTCGCCTGCCGTTACGTGAGGGTCAAGGCCGATTCTGACGCGCCCGGAGGCGGCCGACGGGCAGGTCAGGCCGGGGGCGGCGGCGGGGCCTGCCGGTAGAGGCTGACCAGGACGCCGTAGCGGGGCTCGTCCTCGCCCGCGTCCTGCGCGCCCTCTACCAGGTCGCTGAGCGCGGCGGCGAGCCGGTCGGCCTGGGCCGCGGTGAGGCGCAGGTGGCGCAGGTGCAGCAGCGGCTCACCGGGCGCCGCGGAGACCTCCTCGGCGACCGCGCCGAGCAACGCGGCGGTCGCGGCGGAGTGCCCGGGCGCGACCCGCACGCGTCGGGCGCCGCGCTGGTAGTACTGCTCGGTGCCGCCGCGGACCTGGCGGCTGTGGGCGACGCGGACCATGTCGGCGTCGCGCAGCACCTTGAGGTGGTGGGCCACGTTGCCCTTGGCCGCGCCGAGCGTCGCCGCGAGCTGGCTGATGGTGGCGGGGCGCTGCCCGAGCGCGAAGAGCAGCCGCTGCCGCAGCGGGTGCCCGAGCGCCTTGAACTGCGCGGGGGTGGTGACCTCCAGCAGGTCGTCGGGGGGCCGCTCCGTGGGTGTCGGCGTCATGGACGAAAGTGTCTACGCCTCTTGACGCTTTGTCAAAGCGGCTGCTCTACTGCGCACATGACAACCCTCGACACACGGGACCGGCCGGCGACGCAGATCGAGATCGCCGACGTCGTCGAGCGCACGGCGCGGCTGGTCGACGAGCACTACGTCTTCCCCGACGTCGCGGCCCGACTCGCCGCGCTGCTGCGGGCCGACGTCGACCGGCACCGGCGGGCGGGGTCCTGGCCGGCGCTCGCCGGCACGCTCACCCGGGCCCTCCAGTCGGTCAACGGCGACCGGCACCTGGGGGTCAGGTTCCACGAGCAGCCGCTGCCGGAGGACTCCGGCGACCCGCTCGCCGACGACCTGCCGCGCATGGCCCGGGAGAGCCTGGGCGGCATCCACCGGGTGGAGCGGCTGCGCGGCAACGTCGGCCTGGTGCGGATCGAGCCCGCGCTGTTCGGGCCGGCGCTCGCCGGGGAGGCGATGACGGCGGCGCTGCGCCTCGTCGCCGACGCCGACGCCCTGATCCTCGACCTGCGCGAGACGATCGGCGGCGACCCGGAGATGGAGGCGCTGGTCTGCGGGCACCTCTTCGACCGGCCGACGCACCTCTACACGATGCGCCAGCGCCACCGGCCCGACCGCCAGTTCTGGAGCCCCGCGCCGTCGGCCGGCGCCCGCTTCGGCGGCGACCGACCGCTGGCCGTGCTGACCAGCGCGACGACGTTCTCCGGCGGCGAGTCGCTGGCCTACGCGCTCCAGCAGCACGGCCGCGCCACGGTCGTCGGGGAGCGCACCGGGGGCGGCGCCCACCCCCGGACCGGCTTCCCGGTCCATGCGCACCTGCACCTCTCCGTGCCGGTCGCCAGCCCGGTCAACCCGGTCTCCGGCACCAACTGGGAGGGCACCGGTGTGGTGCCCGACGTCGAGGTGCCCGCAGCCGAGGCGCTCGACGCCGCGGCGGCGGTGGTCGCCGACCCGGCGGGCGGGGGAAGGGGTCGGACGGTGCTGTCGAGCTGAATCGTCTGCGACATCAGCGCGACCACCGGGGCGCAGCGGCACCCAGGGCCGGCGACGACACCCGGGCCGGCCCGCGGTGAATCGTCTGCGACATCAGCGCGACCTCCGGGGCACAGCGGCACCCAGGGCCGGCGACGACACCCGGGCCGGCCCGCGGTGATTCGTCTGCGACATCACCTCGAAAGGCGCTGCGGGACACATCCGCCCGTCCGGCCCGACGAATGTCGGGAACCGGTTGATCGTCAGTCGGTCAGGCCCACTCCTCGGCGGGGTCGCCGTCCGATTCGGCCGCAAGGGCCGTCACCGTCGGGTCGCCGGCGCCCACGCCCGCTCCGAGGCCGGCGCCCACGCCCGCTCCGGGGCCGGCGGACGCGCCCGCTTCGAGGCCGGCGGACGCGGGTGTCGGGCCGGAGACGGGCGAAGCCGGGACCGGCGGGCCGCCGTGCGTCCACGGCGTCTCCTCGACGGCCGGAAAGGCCCCCGCCGGCATGAACGCATCCGACAGGGTGGTGTAGCAGAGCCGCTCCCCCACCTCCGGCACGCTGCCCGGCGGCGCGGTCAGCCCCCGCCCCATGCCGCCGGAGAGCTCCAGCACCACCTCGGTCCTGCCGTCCGCCGGGGTCACGAAGACCACCCTGGCCTTCTGCGCCAGCCGGGTCGGCGAGTGGAGCGTCGCGCCGATCGGCACCAGCACCGGCTCGGTGGTCACCACCTGGACGCGGGGCCGCAGCACCGGTCGCTTGCCGGTGTCGTCCACCCGCTTCGGGTCGGCCAGGGTCACCTCGCCGACGAACGCCTCGCCGGTCAGCCGGTGCTCCGCCATCACGAGCGGGTCGTCGTAGGCGCGCTGGACGGCGTACGAGGTCTGGGCGCGTTCCAGCCGGTGCAGCCGCTGGGCGGCGGCCACCGCCCCGTCGCGGCGGGGCTGCGGCGCGCCGCCGGCGTCGACGTGCTCGGCGTAGCCGGTGAAGGCGTCCTTGTCGCCGTCCCACCGGCCCGCCACCCGGGCGCCGGGCGGCAGGCCGCGCAGCAGCCCCACGCCGCGCCACATCAGCTCCCAGGTGGGCGCGAGCTGGCCGCGCAGCAACCGTTCCAGCTCCGCGTACGCCTCGGCGCGCGCCACCGGGTCGTCCTCGGCGGCGGCGTACGCGGCGATGGCCGGAGCGAGCCGGTGGTTGTCGAAGTCGGGGTCGGTGGCCGGGCCGGCGGGCGGGCAGACGGCGGGATCCTCGGCCCGGGCCGCCGCCTCGGCCCCGGTGAGCCCGGCCGGCGGGTCGATCCAGCCCGTCAGCGCCGGCAGGTGCAGATCCTCCACCGGGCTCTGCCCGGTCGCCCAGTGCAGCGTGAGCGCGTCGGTCATCGCCACCAGCGCCGACGAGCCGGGGTGCTCGGCCCGCTCGGCGAAGAAGGTCAGCCAGCGCCCGAGCACCGGCACCGACGGGTGCACCGGGTACTCGCCGTCGGGGCGGCGGAAGCGGGTGGAGCGGCCGAGCAGTCGCAGGAAGGTCACCCCGGCCGGGTTCGGCACGAGAAGCTGCGGGGCGTCGACGTAGCGGTACCGCACGTCCCTGCCCCGGTCGACGGGCACCGCCTCGGCGACGCCCCGGAACCCGTCGAGGTAGGGCAGCACGGCGGCGGCCAGTTCCGCGGCGAAGGCGAACCGCTGGTCGCGGTTGCGGGGTTGCGGCACGATCAGCAGCCGCCCCGCGTCCGGCGCGTCGCCGACCAGCGCCGCCAGCGGGGCGTTCGCCTCGCCGGCCATCGCCAGCGGCACCAGCACCAGCGGGCGCTCGGCCAGGTGCAGGTGCCGGACGGTCGCCACCGGCTGGGCCACCCCGGCGGCGAGCGCCTGGGCCCGGGCGAGCGCGCGAAGCGTACTCATGCGGACGCCCCGGCGAGGGCGTCGGCGCGCAGCCGGGCGGCGGCCCGCAGCAGCGCGGCGGCCTGCTCCTGCTCGGGGGTCGGGGCGCGTTCGCCGGCGGCCAGCGCCAGCGCCTCGCCGACGTCCGCGATTCCGCCCAGCGCCTCCCGGACCGGCCGGCCCAGCGCCCCGGTGTGGCCGCGCGCCTCGTGCCGGCAGAAGTACGCCAGCTCGCACGCCGCCAGGCACTCGGGCGCGTAGCGGGCCTCCACCCGCGACAGCGCGGCCAGCAGCGTCGCCGGCTCGGCGGCCACGTCGGCGGTGAAGTCCTCGGGCACGGCGGCCAGCAGCGCGTCGAGCCGCGCCATCCGGTCCAGCTGGCGGCGCAGCACCAGCAGTTGCTTGCGCACGTCGACCAGGCTGGCCAGGGGCTGGTTGGCGAAGTCCCGGGGGCAGACCAGCACCACGTCGTGCGAGACGAGTTCCGGGTCGCGGCCGGCGGCGGCGAGCAGCTCGCGCAGGGCCAGCACGTAGACGGCGGACTGGATCGCGGCGGCGGACACCTTGGCGGGGTCGGCCTGGCCGTCGACGACCGGGAACGACTTGACCTCCACCACGTGGAACCGGCCGGCGAGCCGCGCGGCGACCAGGTCGGGCTCCAGGTGCACCCGGCGGCCGGCGACGTCCAGCCCGAGCAGCGGGTGGTCGAACAGGGCCGCGTCCGCCCCGTCGCCCGGCGCGGCGGCGGCCAGCAGCTCGGCGGAGCGCCGCTGGCGGGCGGCCATGTCGTCGTCGGGGCCGTCGCCGAGGTCCGTCCAGGTCGCCGCCGCCGGCACCGGTACGCCCAGCCGCTCGGCGACCAGCCGCAACAGCTCCGCCCCGCCGTCGGCCTTGACCTGCGCCTCGAACGCGTTGCCCCGGGTGATGGCGAAGCGGGACTGCCCGAAGCGGGCGGGGAAGCCGATCCGCTCGGCCAGCTTCGGCTTGTCCACCCCCGCGCCGTCCAGCACGGCCCGCCGGGTGCAGCCCGGGTTGCCGGTCAGGGCGGCGATGGTGCGGGCGTTGTGCCGCCTGGGCGGCACGCCACCACGGATCGCGGCCAGTCGCTCCTCGGTGCTCGTCACGATCCGCCACGATAGGCGGTCCCCACGACGGTTGCCGGGCGCAGCCCCGGCCGGTCGGCGCCCGGCGACGTCCGCGCGCCGGGTACGGGCCGTGCGGGACCGGCGTCAGGACGAGCCGAGGAGGACGCCGAAGACACCGCAGCAGAGCAGCCCGAAAATGGCGAGCGTGACCAGCAGGATGCTGTAGTTGGACCAGAGCCCGAACCTCGTCACGTCGGTGCCGTGCCCGTCGTGGACGCGGTTGCGCCACCCGCCGAAGCGGAACGACAGGTGGTGCGCCGCGCCGGGCTGGACGGCCAGCGAGGTGGTGATCAGCGGGACGCCCATGAAGTCGGTGTAGCGGACGTCGTGCTGCCCGGGCGCGACCACCATGTACCAGGTGCCCTCGCCGGGGATCGACACCGTCTGGCCGTCGATCTTGAACTTGCTGGTGGTCGGGGCGGGCACGATGTACGGGCCGCGGTTCACCGTGACGGCGAGCACCGCGTACCCCGGCGGGGGCGCGATCGGGTGGGGGTGGACCAGTGGCGTCACCGCGCCGGGCACGGGCGGGTACGGCGGATGAGGGGGATACGACACCCTCACATGTTCACACGCGCCCGCACCCCCGCCGGATCGGCGGAGGTCACAGTGCGGTCACCGCTCGGCGGAGCGGTTCCGGGGCGAGCGGGGCAGGGCGGTGCCGGCCAGCGGCCGACGGTCGCGGCGGCGACGCCGACAGCCCGGGGTGCACGGCGGCCGGGAGACGGTGTGCACGGGCGCCGGGGCGGGCGCGGCCGGCTGCCGGCCGATCAGCCAGCAGAGGAAGCGGGCCACCGGTGGCTCAGCCGACCGGGAGGCGCTCGGCCTCGGACCGGGAGATGTCGTACTGGGCGCCGCAGAAGGTGCACTGCTGCACGTAGCGGGTGCGGATCGGGATGATCGGGACGAAGAAGAGGCTGAACCTCGTCGACCGCCGGGTGATGACCTGTGCGGCGTGGTTGCCGCAGTTGCGGCAGACCTGCTGCACCACGCCCGACCGGCTGACCTTGGTGCGGAGCCCGAAGATGAAGAACATCGCCCGGCAGTACCCGCTGCGGGCCCCGCAATCACCCCCCGACCCGCGTCAGGGGCGGAAATTTCCGGCGCGGGCGGCCGACAGCTCCCGCAGGAACGCCAGCCCCTCGACGGCGAGGGCGTCGGGGCCGGTGGCGAGCGGCCGCCACACGGACATCGGCACGGCCAGGGCCGGCGCGGTGAACGACTCGATGCTCACCTGGCCGGCATAGCCGATGTCGGCCAGGGCGTCGAGCATCGCCGGCCAGTCGAGGTGGTCCCCGCCCGGCGCGCCCCGGTCGTTGCCGCAGACCTGCACGTGCGCCAGGCGGTCACCGGCCGCCCGGATCGCGGCCGGCAGGTCGCGTTCCTCGATGTTCATGTGGAACGTGTCCAGCGCGAGGCCCAGCCCGACGATCCCGTCGACCGCCTCCAGCGCCTGCTCGACGGTGTTGACCAGGCTGGTCTCGAAGCGGTTGAGCGGTTCCAGGGCGATCGTCACGCCCCGCTCGGCGGCCTCGTCGGCCAGCGGGCGGAGCCGGTCGCGGAGGCGGGCGACGGCGGCGCGGCGCGCGTCCGCGTCGAGCAGCCAGGTGCGCCCGGCCGGGGCGTAGAGCGGGCCCGCGACCACGGCGGCGCCCACCCGGCCCGCCAGCGCCACGCAGTGCCGCACGAAGTCGGTCGTACGCCGCACCACCTCGCCGTCGTCGGCGAGCAGGTCGTGCTCGGGCAGCAGGCCGGCACAGACCGCGGGGGCCAGGCCCAGCCCGGCGAGCAGGCCCCCGGCCGACGCCGCGTCCCAGTCGCCGGGCGCCTGCACGGGCAGCTCGACGGCGTCGAAGCCCCACGCCCTGATCCGCGGGGCGAGCCGGGCCAGCGCGTCGTCGGTCAGCGGCGCGACCCACGCCCACGTGTTGATGCCGATCCTCATCGCCGCCCGCGCCTCCCCGCCGCAGTTCGCCGACCGGCTCACCGCCGGGCGGCTCGGCGACCAGCCGCCGAGATCCGTCGACTGTAGAGGATCATGCGCGGCTCGGACGGGCCCGGTCGGGGACGGCGGTGCCCGGCCCGCCGGGGCCGGGCACCGCCTACGCGACGGTCAGGTCGTCGCCGATGCGGCCTGCGGCTCCAGGCCGGGCACCTCCGACGGGAGCCAGATCGGCTGCCAGTCCTTCATCTCGTGGTAGCGGCGCAGCTCCGCCAGCCCGGAGACCGACCCGGCCCAGGCCCCGTACGGCGGGTTCTGCTCGTCGAAGCCGGACTGCACGAAGGTCAGCTTCGTCCTGCCCTGCGACTCGGCCAGCTCCCAGGTGCTGACGCCCGTGGGCCCCCAGTCCACCGACAGCTTCCGGCCGGGCTCCAGGTCGACGATCTTGGCCGCGAAGCCGGACTCGAGCCCGCCCATGGCGTAGCGCCCGCCGACCCAGGGCTCGATGCCGATCGGGTAGCCGAACCAGGCGGTGGCCTGCTCGGAGTCGGTCAGCGACTCGAACACCTTCGCCGCCGGCGCGTCGATGAGTATTTCGCCGCGCAGGTCGGCGGAGGTGAAGTCGACCTTCGGCAGCAGCGGCTGGCCCTCCAGGTGGGCGGCCAGGTTGGCGATCGACAGGCTCCAGTAGGTCTGGAGCACGCCCCGGATGGAGCTGCCGCTCATCGCCTCGGCGAAGTCGAAGTGGCTCTGGGTCAGGGTCAGCACGGTGGAGTCGGGGCTCTCCGCGCGCAGGGCGAACTCGGTGGTGGTCTCGACCCCGTCGAGCAGCCAGGCGAAGCGCAGCGTGTCGTCGTCGACGTGCAGCAGCCGCTGGTGCGGCGCGTCGCCCTCGGGGGTGTGGCGGCCCCAGAACTCGTACCGGTGCGGCAGCTCGACCTCGGCGTGCTCGGCGAGCCAGACGCGCAGCTCGGCCGGGTCGGTCAGGGCGCGGCGGACGGCCTCGACCGGCGCGGCGAGGCGGGCGGGCAGCTTCATCGGTTCAGTCACGGTCTTTCCCCTTCGGATAGCAGGCCACGGCGAGCTTGAAGGCGTCGCCCTCGGCGCCCCCGTAGCGCGTGAACAGGTCCTGCAGAGTGCTCTGCAGGTCGTGCAGGAACTGCTGGCGCTGCTCGGCCGGCACCCGGATCTCGCCGGCCACCCCGATCGAGGGAAGCTCGGGGGCGGCGCGGTCCAGCCCGGCGATGTCGGCCTGGACCTCCTCCATGAGGTCGAGCAGGTAGCCGAGGCTCAGCTCGTCGCGGGCCCGACGCAGGCCGATCCGGCCGACCAGTCGGGGCGAGAGCCAGTAGGACCGGGCGGCGGCCTGGTAGATGCCCTCGCTGATGCCCCGGACCTTGCGCTCGCTGACCTGCTCGACCAGCCCGGCGGCGACGAGCTGCTTGACGTGGTAGTAGACGCGCTGCGGCGTCTGCTCCAGCCGGGCGGCGACCTCGGTGCAGGTGCGCGGCTCGGCCAGTTGCCGCAGCACCTCGACGCGCTGCGGCTTGAGCAGGGCTTCGGCCTGCTCGATCTGCTCCAGGTACAGGACATCTCTCATGGCAAAATCAGTTTGTACGTAAAAAATTTGTTTGTCAATAGCCTCGACGACAGCCGCGCCGAGGGACGGCGCGGCTGTCGGGGCGGATCAGGGCAGCCAGTCGGGGCGCAGCGGGTAGCTCGTCGCCCCCTCCGGGCCGTTACGGGTGGCCAGCACCTGGTGCAGCTGGATGCCGTTGCGCTCGAACGCCAGCCGCGAGCCCGCCATGTATAGGCCCCACACGCGCGCGGTGCCCTGCCCCACCTCGCGGACGCAGTCGTCCCAGTGCGCCACCAGGTTGCGGCACCAGGCGGCCAGCGTCAGCGCGTAGTGCAGCCGCAGGTTCTCCTCGTGCTGCACCTCCAGCCCGACGTCGTGGATCTCGCCGATCAGCCGGCCGGGACCGGCCAGCTCGCCGTCGGGGAAGACGTAGCGGTCGATGAACGCGCCCGAGCGGTGCGGCGCGTGGTTGTCGGCCCGCGTGATGCAGTGGTTGAGCAGCCGGCCGTCCGGCCGCAGCCGGTCGGACAGCGCCTTGAAGTAGGCCGGGTAGTTGCGCACCCCGATGTGCTCGGTCAGCCCGATCGAGGAGACCGCGTCGAACTGCTCGCGGGGCGCGTCCCGGTAGTCGAGGTGGCGCACCTCGGCCAGGTCGGCCAGCCCCTCCCGCTCGATCGCCGCCCGCGCCCACTCCGCCTGCGCCCGGGACAGGGTCACCCCGAGCGCCCGCACGCCGTACTCGCGGGCCGCGTGCCGCACCATGCCGCCCCACCCGCAGCCCACGTCGAGCAGCCGCATCCCGGCCCTGAGGCCCAGCTTCTGCGCCACCAGGTCGTACTTGGCCGCCTGGGCCTGCTCCAGCGTGTCGTCGGGCGAGCGGTAGAGCGCGCAGGTGTACGTCATCGACGGGCCGAGCACCTTCTCGTAGAAGGCGTTCGAGACGTCGTAGTGGTGGGAGATCGCCGTGCTGTCCCGCAGCCGGGAGTGCCGCAGCCCGTTCACCAGCCGCTTCCAACGCGGCTGCGCCTCCTGCGGCGGGGGCGGCGGCGGCATCAGCCGCTCCCAGCCCAGCCCGCGCACCAGGGCCAGCGCCTCGGTCAGCGGGGGCGTACGCAGCCGCAACTCGTCCTTGAGCACCCGCAGCGCCTCGTACGGGTCGCCCGGGTGCACCCCCTGCAACGCCAGGTCGCCGCTGACGTACGCCCGGGCCATGCCCAGGTCGCCCGGGGCGGTGAGCAGGTAGGTCAGGCCCCGCTCGGAACGGATCGACAGGGTGATCCCGGCGTCGGCCGGGCCCACCGCGCTGCCGTCGTAACCGGTGACCCGCACCGGCAGGTCCCCCGTGGTCAACGCGCGGACGACGTCCGCCACGGTCGGACCCGGGCGCCGGCCCCCCGCCGGCGGGGTGGCGGGAGCGCTCGCCGCCCCCTGGTCTCGATCGGTCAGGCTCATTGTCGTGCTACCGCCTTCTCGTACAGTCCGGTGAGCCGGTGGTCCGGGTCGTAGCGGTCCTTCACCTGGCGCCACGTCGCGCCGCCGTAGAGCCGGTCGAAGGATTCCCGGTCGTAGTACGCGTCGGAGTAGAGCGACTTGTGCCCGCCCGACTCCGACACCGTTCGTTCGATCATCCGGTTGACGTCGCCGTCGGCGGCGCCGTCGGCGATCGGCACGCTCCCCCAGAAGCCGACGTTCACGTAGTCCTGCCCCGGCCGGAGCGGATACAGCGGCCAGGCCCGGGCCGATTCCGGGCCGGACGGCTCGCGCAGCCGCAGGGGGCAGAGCCAGACCGGGGTCATCCCTACGGTCCGGGCGAACCAGCGCAGGAACTCCGCCGTGCGGTCCAGCGGGACCTCCACGTCCTGCACCACCCGCTCGCGCGCCGGCTGCCCGCGCAGGCGGTCGATCCGGGCGGCCACGCCGTGCCGGTGCTCCAGCCGCACCAGCCGGTGGTAGACGTCGCTGCGCCGCCACCGCGCCGGCCAGATCCGCCGCACCACGGGGTGCTGCACGCCGAACGCCGCCGAGCACCAGAACCAGTCGGTGTCCCAGCGCCAGAGATAGTCGTACGTGGTCAGGGCGTCGCGCGTGCGCCGGCGCAGCGAGCGGTAGTAGATCTCCTGCCCGGTGTAGTCGCTGACCGCCGGGGCGTGATCGGTGAACGTGCCGAGGGTCAGGTACGCCTCGCCGGGGCTGAACATCACCCCGTCCATGGCGTCCACGCCCTCGCCCGCCCACGACCGCGTCGCGGTGACCTCGGCGATGGCGTCGGTCAGGGCCTCCAGCCGGGTGAACCGGACGTTGCGCAGGGCCACGAAGCGGCGTACCGGCTGGAGTTCGATGCGCAGCCGGGTGGCGTAGCCGAGGCTGCCCAGCGAGTTGGGGAAGGCGGCGAAGAGGTCGGCGTGCTCCCCCTCCGGCCGGGCGGTGACGACCTCGCCCGCGCCGGTGAGCACGTCCATCTCCACCACCGACTCGTGCGGCAGCCCGTTGCGGAACGACGTCGACTCGATGCCCAGCCCGGTGACCGCCCCGCCGAGGGTGATGGTGCGCAACTGCGGCACCACCAGAGGCATCAGCCCGTGCGGCAGGGTCGCGTCGACGAGGTCCTCATAGGTGCACATGCCCTGCACGTCGGCGGTGCGGGCGACCGGGTCCACGTCGAGCACGCCGGTGAGGCCGCTGACGTCCAGCCCCGGCGCCCGGGGGGCGTTCCTCGGGCGGAACAGGTTGGAGGTGCGCTTGGCCAGGCGGACCGGCTCGCCCTCGGGCACCGCCGCGTACGACCGGCGCAGCCGCGCCACCGCGCCGTCGTGGTCGACCGGGTGATGATCCACACGCACCGCGCACATGCGATCACTGTACGCCGCAGTCGGTCGACGGCGTGGGATGTCCACGGTGGCCGTTTCGCATCGAGGAACGCCGCGCGCCGGCCGCCGGGCGGCGGTGGCGGCGCGGCCGCCGCGGAACGGTGCCCGGTCGGGCATGCCGCGCGGTGCGGTGGTCGCGGGGCCGCCGTCGGCATAGCGTGGAGGGCATGCCGAAAGCTGTGTGGAACGACGTGGTCGTGGCCGAGAGCGACGACACCGTGCTGGTGGAGGGCAACCACTACTTCCCGCGTGCCGCCCTGCGCGACGACCTGATCCGCGAGTCCGACACGCACACCGTCTGCCCCTGGAAGGGCACGGCCTCCTACTACACCCTCGCCCACGACGGGCGCACCAGCCCCGACGCGGTCTGGTACTACCCCGACCCGAAGCCGGAGGCGGAGATGGTCCGCGACCGCGTCGCCTTCTGGAAGGACGTCCGGGTCGTCGACTGACCCCGCTCCCCCGGCCCGCCCGCGATCCCGCGCCGCCGGCCTGGCGTTCGTGCCTCTCGGCGCGCTTCGCCGGGGCGGGCGATGGCAACGGGACCGTGGCCGGGGCGCCGGATCGCGGACAGGGTGCGGGGATCGCGGACAGGGTGCGGGTCAGGTGGCGCGGAGCATCCGGAGCTGGGCGAGGTGCTTCGGCAGGTGCACGCGGGTGTGCAGGTCGAGGGTGCGCCCCCAGGGCAGGGTGTCGTCGACGACCAGGTCGAAGCCCTCGCGCAGGTGCGTCTCGACCGGGGTCTCGGCCGCCGGGCCGAGCCGCTCGGTCAGCGCGCAGAGCTTCTGGCTGGTGGCCCGCAGCAGGGTGGCCAGCCCGTCCAGCCCGCCGCACTCGGCGACCAGCGCGTCCACCTGTGGACGGTGGATGGTCTCCAGGTCGTAGTACGCGAACGGCGAACCCGCGATGACCGCCTCGGTCGCCTCGGTCATCAGCTCGTCGTTGGCGGCGAGGTGGGCGACGATCTGCTCGGCACTGAGCTGCCCGGCCGGCGGTGGCCCGAACCCGCCCGCGTCGACCTCCGCGAGCACCTCCTCGTACGCCCGCCGCAGCCTCTCCACCTCCACCGGCCCAGGCTAGCCCGATCCGGCGCCCGGCGGGCCGAACCGGGCAGGTGCGGCGGTCAGGCCGGCAGCACGCCCCGGGTGACGGCGCGGCTCACCAGGGCCAACAGCTTGCGGGGCCGGCGCGGCTGGAGGTGGGCGCCGACGAAGGTCCCCCGGCCCGCCACCACGTAGCCCTCGTTGCGGGCCAGCGATCGCAGCGCCCGGGCCACCACCCGCTGCGGCGTCTCCATCCGCCCGCCGATGGCGGCCCGGCGGGTGCCGATCGTGTCGAAGAACCCGGTCTCGACGGGGCCCGGGCACAGCGCCAGCACGTTGACGCCCCGGTCCCGGTACTCGCTCCACAGCGCCAGGCTGAAGTTGAGCACGAACGACTTGGCCGCGCTGTAGACGGCGAAGTACGCGGCGGGCTGGAAGCCGGCGGTGGACGCGACGTTGATCACCCCGCCGCCGCCACGGGCCAGCATGGCGGGCACGAGCGCGTGGGTCAGGTCCGTCAGCGCCACGACGTTGACCATGAGCTGGTCGTGGTCGCGGTCGCCGGGGATCTCCTCGAACCGTCCGCAGGTGCCGAAGCCCGCGTTGTTGACCAGGAGGTTCACGCGAAGGCCGCGGGCGGCCAACTCGGCGACGACGCGGGCGGTGGCGTCGGGTGCGGCGAGGTCCTGCCCGATCACCTCGACCCGCACGCCGTGGGCCTGCCGGAGCGTCGCGGCGAGTTCGTCCATCCGGTCGACGGACCGGGCGACCAGGGCCAGGTTCCGCCCCTGCGCGGCGAGCTGTCGGGCGAACTCGGCGCCGATGCCGGTCGAAGCGCCGGTGATGAGAGCAACATCAGTCATGCATCGAACCGTAGCGGCTATCCGTCTAAACTGCAACACCATGTCGCAGTTGGTTGTAGATCCAGGTCGTGGCGTATTGTTTCCGATATCAGCGAAGGGGAGACGGGATGGCAGAGGGCCAGCGGCGCCTGCGTGCGGACGCCGAACGCAGCATCCGCACGATCATGGAGGCCGCCGAGCGGCTGCTGGCGGCGAACCCGGCCGCCACCATCGAACAGATCGCCGAGGCGGCCGGGGTCGCCCGCACGACGGTGCACCGGCGCTTCGCCAGCCGCGACGCGCTGATCGCCAGCATGACCCGGGACGCCTGGGCGCAGATGGGCGCCGCCGTGGCCGCCGCCCGGCCGGCCACCGCGCCGCCCCTGGTCGCCCTCCACCAGGCCACCGCGACCATCCTGGAGATCAAGTCCCGGTGGCCGTTCGCGCTCGGCCAGCCCAGCGACGATCCGTCGACCGTGCGCCACCAGCAGGAGGTCCACGCCGGATGCGAGCTGGTGCTGCGGCGGGCACAACAGGCCGGGCTGCTCCGCCCGGACGTCGACCTGGACTGGACGCGCCGGGTCTACCTGGCGCTCATCCACGAGACGATCAACGGCGCCCCGGCGTCGCCGGGCGACCCCGACGAGCTGGCCGCCCGCATCCTGGACACCCTCCTGCACGGCGCCGCCCCGAGACCCTGACCGGCACCGGCCCGCGCGGCCACGGGCGGGCCGCGCCCCGCCCGGGCGGCGACCCTCGTCGTGCCGGCCCGGCCGAGCGGAATCACCGGACGCGCCCGCCCGAGCGGGCTGGCGTCCGCTCGACGAGCGGGCACAACGAGCGGACCGGCGTCCGCCCCACGAGCGGGCGCAACGAGCGGACCGGCGTCCGCGCGACGAGTGGGCGCGACGAGCGGGCCGGTCCGCGCGTCGAGCGGGCGGCGCGACAGGGCCGGCACGGGCCGCCCCGACGAGGTCAGCGGCGGCGCGGCTCGCGGGCGCGCAGGTAGTCGGAGACGACGTACTCGCCGAGGTCCTCCAGGTCGGGGGTGAACAGGCGGCCCTTCGAGCGGCGGGCCACCGCGTCGACGAAACGACGCAGGCCGGGGTCGTCACCCAGCATGAAGAGGTTGAGCGTGGCGCCGTAGCGGGTCAGCCGGTCCACCTCGCGGACGGTCGCCTCGATCGTCTCCGGCAGCGGCGGCCAGTGGAACAACGCCTCCCCGTCGTCCGGGTCCAGGTGGGCGGTCGGCTCCCCGTCGGTGACCACCAGCACCACCGGCTCGGCGTCCGGGTGCCGACGCAGGTGCCGGCCGGCCAGCCGCAGCGCGTGCTGGAGGTTCGTGCCCTGCTGCATGTCCGGCTCGACGGCGGCCAACTCCTGCTCGGTCAGCGGCAGCGCCTCCCGGCCGAAGCCGACGATCTGCAGCGCGTCCTGCGGGAACCGGGTCGTCATCAGGTGCGCCAGCGCCAGCGCCGTCTGCTTCATCGGGCCCCACCGGCCCTGCGAGATCATCGAGTAGGACAGGTCGACGCAGAGCGCCACCGCCGCCGACGCCCGCCGCTCGGTCTCCACCACCTCGAAGTCCTCGACGGCCAGCCGCACCGGCACGCCCGTCCCGGCCCGGCGGACGGCCCGGGTCAGCGTGCGCACCACGTCCAGGGGCTGCTCGTCGCCGTACTCCCACGGGCGGGAACCGCCGCTGACCTCGCCGGCGGCGCCCGCCGAGCGCAGGTCGTGCTGGCCGCGCGGCCCGGCCGTCAGGTCGGCGAAGACCCGCCGCAGCGCGGTGCCGCCGAGCCGGCGCAGCGCCTTCGGGCTCAGGGTCAGCCCGTCGGCGTCCCGGCTCACCCAGCCCTGCCGGCGCAGCTCCCGCTCCAGCTCCCGCAGCCGGCGTACGTCGTCGGCGGCGTCCCGACCCAGCGTCCGGGCCACCGCGTCGACGTCGACGTCGTCCAGGGTGGCCCCCGGATGCTCCTGGTCGAGCTGGTCGAGCAACTCGTCCAGCTCGGCGATCTCGCCGAGCGCGCCCGCGGCCTCGCCGTAGCCGAGCGGCCGCTCCCCGCGCACCCGCTCACCGCGGCCGGGGTGCAGGTCGGGGCGGAGCGCGCGCAGGTTGGCGTCCAGCGCCGCCAGCTCCCCGGCGAGCCGGTCGCCGAGCGACTGCCGCATCAGGCCGGCCAGCTCCTCGCGCTGACGGTCGGAGAGCGAACGCATCAGCCGCTCACCGGCGGCCGACCGCCGGGCCAGCACGTCGACCAGCTCGTCGACGTCGGCCGGCCGCTCCGGGAAGAACTCGCCGTGCCGGCGCATGAACTCGGCGAACGCGTCGGTGGTGTCCTCCGCGCGGGCGTGCCGGGCCAGCAGGTCGTTCAGGTCGCGCATCATCTCGGCCAGCCGCCGCTGCGCGCCCGGATCCGCCGACGCGCGCACCGCGTCCCGCAGCCCGGCGAAGCGCTGGCCCAGCACGTCGTCGCGCAGCCCGTCCAGGATCCGCTGGTACGTCCGGCGGGCCTCGTCGCTGGCCCATTCGTAGCCGGCCAGCTCCTCCACCGCCCGCGCGGTCGAGCGGGGCAGGTTGTCCAGCACCGCCTCGGCGAACCGCGCGTCGTCGTCGCCACGACCGCGCAGCTCGTCCCGCTCGGCGGCGAGCGCCTGGTCGAGCAGGGCCCGGGCCCGGGTGACCGCCCCGTCCAGGTCGCCCCGGCGCAGCGCCTCCCGACGCAGCCGCCGGGCCCGGGCGGCCAGGTCGTCGAGACCGCCGCGCCCCTGGGGGCCCCGACGCAGCAGGTCGCGCAGCGCCTCCCGCAGGCTGCCGCCGGCCAGCACCTCGGCGCCGACGGCGTCCACCGCGCCCCGCACGTCGTACGGGGGCGCGAGCGGATCGGGGCCGCCCCGCCACTGCCCGTACCGGAACCGGTTGCCGGCCATCGTCAGGCCCGGCCGCCGTAGCGGGTCCGGCCGGAGTCGGTGACGTCCTTGCCGAGCCGGCGGGTCAGGTGCAGCCCCTCCAGCACGAACTCCACGCCGGCCGCGGCCTGCTCGGGGGTGGGCGCGTCGCCGAGGCCCAGCCGGTCCAGCGCCTTGGCCAGCCCGGGGACGGTGCCCACCTGGCGCAGCAGCTCCGCGGAGCCGACCAGCTCGCCGGTCTCGATCACCGCGTCCCCGTCGACGAGGGCGGTGAAGCCCGACAGGTCCAGCCCCGCCAGCCGGGCCCGGAACGTCTCGGCGGTCGCGGTGCGCAGCAGGTGACCGAGGATCTCGACCTCCCGCCCCTCCTCGCCGCTCTCGAACTCGACCTTCCCGCGCAGCGTCGACGTCACCGACACCGCGTCGCCGACCCGGGCGACCGGCGCCTCGGGGCGTACCCCCTCGGGGGCGGCGGCGAGCAGGCCGGCGCGGCGCAGCGCGGCGGCGGCGACCGTCTCGGCGGCGGCGATGGCGAACCGGGCGGAGACCCCGGAGCGCGGGTCCACCGACGGCGACTCCCGCACCGCCCGGGCGAACCGGGCGAGAACCTCCAGCACGTGCTCCGGCACCTCGGCGACCAGGTCGGCCTCCTGCCGGATCAGGGCCAGCTCCAGGTCGAGGTCGGCCGGGTAGTGGGTGCGCACCTCGGCGCCGAAGCGGTCCTTGAGCGGGGTGATGATCCGGCCCCGGTTGGTGTAGTCCTCCGGGTTGGCGCTGGCCACCAGGAACAGGTCCAGCGGCAGCCGCAGCTGGTAGCCACGGACCTGGATGTCCCGCTCCTCCAGCACGTTGAGCAGCGCCACCTGGATCCGCTCGGCCAGGTCCGGCAGCTCGTTGACGGCGAAGATGCCCCGGTTGGTGCGCGGGACGAGGCCGAAGTGGATGGTCTCCGGGTCGCCGAGGGTGCGTCCCTGGGCGATCCGGATCGGGTCGACGTCGCCGATCAGGTCGCCGACGCTGGTGTCCGGGGTGGCCAGCTTCTCGCCGTACCGCATCGAGCGGTGCAGCCAGGCGACCGGCAGGTCGTCGCCGGCCTCGGCGACCAGCGCCCGCGAGGCCGGAGTGAGCGGGTGCAGCGGGTGCTCGTTGAGCACCGAGCCGGCGATCACCGGGGTCCACTCGTCGAGCAGCCCGACCAGCGAGCGGATCAGCCGGGTCTTGCCCTGCCCGCGCTCGCCGAGCAGCACCGTGTCGTGCCCGGCGAGCAGCGCGCGCTCGACCTCGGGCAGCACCGTGTCGTCGTAGCCGACGATGCCGGGGAAACGCTCGGCGCCGGAACGCATCCGGGCCAGGAGGTTGTCGCGGAGTTCCTGCTTGACCGTGCGGTACGCGTGGCCGGCCGCCCGCAGCGCGCCGAGCGTGCCGGGCAGGTCGGCCGGTGGGACCGGGGTAACCGGGGAAGGCGCAGTCACCCGACCCACGCTAGCTCACGCCGACGGGGTGCCCGGTCCGTCGACCGGGCACCCCGCCGCCGGCCCGGTTCAGCCGCGACCGCAGCGCCGGCAGGTGCCCCGGCGACGCAGGTGGTACGCGTACGTGGCCGCGCCCAGCGCGACACCCCAGAACGGCCACAGCAGCATCGGCGCGGTCGCGAGGCTGGCCCCGCCGAAGTCCCAGAACTCGGGGGTGGCGAGCAGCCCGAGGGTCGCCGCGGTGACCGCCACCGCGACCAGGGTGGCCGGGACCACGGCCAGCTTCACCGGCACCGCCCGCCCGGCCAGGCCGAGCGTCCAGCGCGGGAACCGCTCGCCCCAGCGCTGCGCCAGCCCGAGCGTGAGGACCGCCCCCACCAGCGCGAACCCGCCCAGCCCGGCGCCCGCCCAGACCGTTCCGGTGTCCCGCATCTCGTCGAGGAACGCCCGGTCGATGCCGAGCGGGACGCCGACCGCCCAGGCGAGGCGGGTCACCGCGTACAGGGCGGGAATGGTGGCCGCGACCCCGACGGCCCAGCGACCCCAGCGGGCGGCCGCGGCGGGCGAGGTCCAGCCGTGGTCGACGCCGTCGCGCCCGCACCCGGGGCAGGCGCCGGCGGTGCGCCGTCGCCAGGTCAGCACCGCCCCGGCCAGCAGCACCCCGCCGACCACGGCCGCGAACCGGACGAACAGCGCCCAGGTGAAGACGTCCGCGTAGTCCACCGGCGGCCAACCGAACGGCGCCCCGACGATCAGGATCGGGGCGTACCCGAGGATGGTCAGCACCCCCACGTCGGGCACCACGACGGCCAGCAGGGCGGCGACCGCCCAGGCGTACGCCGACAGCAGCGTGCGCACCGCGCGGCCCGGACGCCGCCCGCCGGTCATGGCGAGCGCGGCGACCGCGGCGCCGAGCAGCAGCGCGGCGAACAGCGGCGGCCCGACGGTGGCCGGGATCCCCCGCAGCAGGCTCATGGCCCCGCCGGGATCGTTCGCCCCGAACGGGTAGCCGGCGCCGGTGACGGTGGAGACCAGGGCGAGCACGCCCCACAGGCCGAGCCAGGCGGCGGCGAGCGGGGCGAACCGGTCCGGCCGGGGCACGACCGGCCGGCGGGTGGGCGGAAGGGTCGTCGTCATGCCCTCAGCCTCGGCCGACCGACCCCGCGATCCCTCCCGTGCGGCGGTGAACCCGCTCCCCCTGGGGAGTGAGGCCCGGCGGGCTACCCGCGCTGTGCCCGGCGCTGCTCACGCTCGACCGCCCGCTGGTGCGCGGACGCGAGGAGGCGCTCGACCCGCGCGGACGAGGCGGCCCCCGGGTTGACGACGCACGCCCAGCCCTGCGCCGCGTAGACCGGATGGGGAACGACCACGTCCAGCAGCGCGAAGTCGATCCCCGCGCGGTGCTCGGCGAACTCCCGGGGCGGGTAGCCGAACTCCTCCTCGAACGCGGCGCGGCCCAGCTCGATGTTGAGCCGGTAGACCCCGGCGCGGTCCAGCCGCGACTCCTCGTCGAAGCCGGGAGAGTCGTGCCCGACCATGGTGGCGAAGGGACGGCGCCGCTCCGAGCCGGCGAAGAAGAAGCGTTCGTCCCAGGCCGCCTCGGGCGCGGGCGTCTCCGGGCCGGCCTGCTGCTCGGTCACCCCGGGCAGCTCGCGGATCCGGGCGGCGACGGCGGCCGCGGCCGCCGGGAACCGGTCCACGTGCCACACGGCGTCGCAGTCCGCGAGCGTGTCGGCGGCCAGCGGCAGGTAGTCCTGGTCGGCCGGCGCGTCCGTCCGCACCCGGGCGGGGCCCGCCAGCTCGGCGAGGCGGCCCGCCGCGAAGACCGGCCCCTGCCCGGTGGCCGCGCCCAGCACGCCCTCGAACGTGTCGTCGGCCGGCGCCGCCAACCGCAACGCGGCGCTGGCGCCGAGGCTGAAGACGACGAGCGCGTAGCGGCGGCCGAGCGCGTCGGCGACGATCGCCCCGGCGGACGGATCGACGTCCGCACCGGCCGGGCGGGGGCCGGGATGCCGTCGCAGGTGCCGGGTGTGGCCGAAGACCAGGGTCGGGCCGCGCCGCTCCTCCCGGGAGCGGACGTCCAGCAGGTTCCGCGCCATCCCGACGTCGCGCGCCCCGGCCGGCGGGGACGTCCGCCCGGTTGCCGGCTCGGGCACGGTGGTCGACTCCCGCAACGCGTCGAAGCCGTGGAACGCCAGCCGCTCGTCCGGCGGCACCGACTCGTTGTACGCCCGCATCCACTCCACCAGCTCCCGGTCGGCGGCGGGCCCACCGAAGCCGCGACCGGCGGCCAGCACGTCGTCGAGCGTCCCGCCGGCGCCCCGGACGTACGCGTCGACCGCCAGCCCGGCGGCCCGGTCGCACTCCACGGCGATGGAGCGGAAGCCCCGCTCGGCGAGGCGCGCGAAGATCTGGTTCCGCAGACGCGGAAACGCCGGCTCCCCGGGCGCCGGCGTGCCCAGGGCGAGGACCTCCACGGGGTGGGTACGGGACTGCAGCAGGACATCCAGGTCGAATTCCATGACTTCGACCGTATCGTTGAACGTGCTGTTGAGACTTTGGCCCGAAAGCAGAGCAGGATACCTGTCATGAAGCCTCAAAAGGCGGTGCGAAGCCGACCCGCCGACCTGGCTCGGGCGCACGGCATCTCCGCGCAGGCCGTCCGCAACTACGAAGGTGCCGGGCTGCTCCCGCCCGCCCAGCGCACCGCGAGCGGCTACCGGGTCTACCAGGACGCGCACGCCGCCGCCCTGGACGCCTACCTGGCGCTGGTCCCGGCGTACGGCCACATGGCGGCCAGGACGATCATGTGGGCCGTCCACCGTGGCGACCTGGACGCCGCCTTCGAGGCGATCGACGCCGGCCACGCCCAACTGGTCCGGGACCGGCAGACGCTCGACTCCGTCGAGGCCGCGATCGGCATCCTCGTCGAGACGCCGGCGGCCGACCGACCGGACCGGCCGCTTCCGGTCGGCGCCGTCGCCCGCCGGCTGGGCGTCACCGCGGCGGCCCTGCGCAAGTGGGAACGCGCCGGCATCCTCACGCCGCAACGCGACCGCGCCACCCGCCACCGCGTCTACCGCGCCGACGACGTACGCGACGCCGAGCTCACGCACCTGCTGCGGCGCGGCGGCTACCCGCTGCGCCACATCGCCACCGTGCTGGCGCACCTCCACGACGCGGGCAGCGCCGGGAAGCTCGCCGAATCGCTGGCCGACTGGCGACGGCGGCTCGCCGAGCGGGGGCGCGCCATGCTCACCGCCGCCGCCCGCCTCGACGCCTACCTGCGCCTGCGGCAGGATCCGAGCGAGCCGGCCCCGTCCCGCCTCAGCCCGTCGGGGTGACGAATCCCGACTCGTACGCGGCGATCACCGCCTGGGTGCGGTCGCGCACGCCGAGCTTGGCCAGCACGTTGCCGACGTGGGTCTTCACCGTCTCCACCCCGACCACCAGGTGCGCGGCGATCTCCGGGTTGGACAGACCGGTGGTCATCAGCCGCAGCACCTCGGCCTCCCGTTCGGTGAGCCGGGCGGCCGCCAGCCGGTCGGCGCCCCGCCCCCCGTACGCTCCGGCGAGGCGCCGGATGGCGGCGGGAAACAGCAGCGACTCGCCCCGGGCGACCACCCGGACCGCCTCCACCACCTCGGCCGGGCGGGCCCGCTTGAGCAGGAACCCGCTGGCCCCGGCGCGCAGCGCGTCGTAGACGTACTCGTCGTTCTCGAACGTGGTCACCACCAGCACGCGGGGCGGGTCGGCGGAGGTGGCGAGCAGCCGCCGGGTGGCCTGGATGCCGTCGATGCCCGGCATCCGCACGTCCATCAGCACCACCCGGGGGCGCAGTCGGGCGACCAGCGGCGGCACCTCCGCGCCGTCGGTGGCCTCGCCGAGCACCCGCAGGTCGGGCTGGGCGTCGAGGATCGCCCGCAGCCCCACCCGGATCAGTTCGTCGTCGTCGACGATCAGCACGCCGGTCGGTGACGTGGTCCCGGTCATCGGTGTCGTAGTCCCGGTCATCGGTGTCGTGGTCCCGGTCGTCTCGGTCGTGGTCCCGGTCGTCTCGGTCGTGGTCCCGGTCGTCTCGGTCGTGGTCTCGGTCATCGGTGTCGTGGTCCCGGTCGTCTCGGTCATCTGGTCCCCTCGAACGGCAGCGTCACCCGGATCCGCCAGCGGTCGCCGTCCGGGCCGACCGTGAGCCGGCCGCCCAGCAGCAGCACCCGCTCCCGCATCCCGTCCAGGCCCCGACCGCCCCGCCCGGGGTCGGCGCGACGGCGGCGACCCACCGCGTTGTCCAGCTCCAGCTCCAGCGCGTCGGCCCGCACGCCGAGACGCAGCGCGACCGGCCCCCGACCGTACCGGGCCGCGTTGGTCAACCCCTCCTGCACGATCCGGTAGCCCTCCCGGGAGACCGCCGCCGGCAGGCCGGCGAGGTCGCCCTCGCACCGCGCGTCGACCGACAGGCCGGCCGCGCGGGTGTCGGCCACCAGCCGGTCCAGGTCGGCGAGCGTACGCTGCGGCGCCGGCGCGGCCCGCCCGCCACCCGGCTCGCGCAGCAGCCCGAGCACGTGGTCCAGGTCGTCCATCGCGGTACGCCCCGCCTCCTCGATGGCGGTCAGCGCTCGCCGGGCGAACTCCGGGTCCCGGTCGAGCAGCTCGCGGGCCGCCCCCGCCTGGAGGGTCGCCACCGTGAGCGCGTGCCCCACCGAGTCGTGCAGTTCCCGGGCCAGCCGGTTGCGTTCGGCGAGCCGGGCCGCCCGGGCCTCCAGGGCGGCGATCCGTTCCGCCTGCGCCGGGCCGAGCAGCACCGGGGCCATCGAGACGGCCAACGCGCCCAGCCCGGCGACGGCGTAGCCGAGCGCCACCAGCACGACGACCCCGATGAGCGTCAGCCAGCCGGTGTCCCGCCCGTCGAACGGCCCGAACCGGTCCCCGGTGGTCATCCCGGTGTCGAGGCCGAACTGCTGCCCGATGAAGGCCAGCGCCATCGGCACCGCGCTGAACAGCGCGGCCACCACCAGCCCGCCGCTGACGAGGTGCAGTCCGATCCACAGCGCGGAACGCAGCCGCGTCTCCCGGTCGGCGGCGTGCCCGGGCGCCGGATCCGGCAGGTCGACGCCGAGCAGGGCCCGCACGGCGGCGATCTCCAGCGCCCGGGGGCCGTCGAGGAAGATCGGGACCGCCGCGATCGTCGCCGCGACGAGGAGCAACCCCAACACCAGCGGCCGGGGGGCGTCGGCCCGGGTCAGCATCTGCGCGAAGGCCACCACCAGCAGCACGTACGGCAGCACGAGCACCCCGCCGAGCAGCAGGAACACGCCGCGCCGCCAGGTGCTGCCGGCCACGAGCGGAGAGAGGACCGTGCGGGCTTTCACCCGCCCATTCTCCCGCCGCCCCACCCGGACCCGACTCCCCCTCGTCGGGGAGATCGGCGGCGGCGCTGGTCCGGCCCCAGGTGTGCCCTCGCCGCCCTTTCGAGCTGAGTCGTTTACGACATCAGGCCTGGCAGGGCCTGCGAGCGGCGGACACCGCGTCCCATCTCCGGCCGATGACCGGCGAGGCGCGGACCCAGCGGCAAGCGGCCTGACGTCGGCAGGCAGCGACCCCGAACCCCACGGCGAGCGGCCTGGCGCCGGACAGGCCAACGACCCCCGAACCCCACCGCAAGCCACCCCACGCCGACAGGCCAGCGAAGCATCGAACGGCGCGCCACCCGGCAGGCGGATGCCTGAGTCGTTTACGACATCAGCTCGACAGGGGCCGACAGACAACACCCCGGCAGCCGACCGACACCGAACGTACCGCTCGCGCGCCGGCAACAAGGCCGCCAGGGCCAGACCGACAGAATCCGACAGGAGACCAGGTCACCAGCAGGCCGGCGGGACCAGCCGGGGATCAGCGCGCGACAGTACCGTCGAGCTCAGCGGCCGGCTCTGGCCCGCAGCAGTCGGGGCATCGCCGCCAGGCCCGTGATCGGGCGGAACTCCCTGGCCGCGCGGGCCAGCGCGGCGTACTCGTCGTCGGCCAGGTCGATCTCGGCGGCCGCCGCGTTCCGCTCGACCTGCTCGACACCGGAGGCGCCGGGGATGGCCACCACGCAGGGGTGGCGCAGCAGGTAGGCCAGGGCGATCTGGCTGGGGGTCGCGTCGTGCGCGTCGGCCACCTGCCGCAGCGTGTCGATCAGCGGCGCGCCGCGCTCCAGGTTCTCGGGCAGAAAGTACGGGTTGGCCCGGCGCACCGCCCCGCTCGGCGGGTTCTTCGCGTCGTAGCGGCCGGACAGGAAGCCCTGCGCCAGCGGGCTGTACGCGATGACCACCCGGCCGGCCCGCTTCGCGTACGGCAGCAGGTCGTGCTCGGGCCCGCGGTCGATCATGCTGTAGCGGACCTGGTTGCTCAGCACCCGCCGACCGAGCGCGGCCTCGGCGACCTGCCAACGGCGCAGGCCGTAGTTGCTGACGCCGACCTCGCCGACCAGCCCGACGTCCTGCAGCGCGCGCATGCCGCGCATGGTGGTGTGGTCGGCGACCAGCGGGTGCGGCTGGTGCACCTGGTAGAGGTCGAGGTGGCCGACGCCGAGCCGGGCGGCGGAGGCGACCGCCCGCTGCTGCACCACCGGGGCGACCGGCAGCACCGGGAAGATCTTGGTGGCGAGCACGACCTTGTGCCGGTCGTCGCCGAGCGCCTCGCCGAGGATCCGCTCGCTGCGCCCGAAGCCGTACAGCTCGGCGGTGTCGAAGACGGTGATGCCGAGGTCGACGGCCCGTCGGACGATCTCGGCCGCGCGGCGCTCGTACCCGGGGCCGTAGCCCCACTCCCGGGACCCGAACTGCCAGGTGCCGAGGCCGATCTTGGACAGGGGCTTCGGGGTGTCGACCGGGACGAAACGCATGGTCCCGAAACTACCCCGACGTCCCCTCCGCCAGTCCCCTTCGCCGCGGTCCGTGCCAGCCGGAACCGGACGGGCATAGGGTCTTGGTCGTGACCTACCTCGCCGCGGACGACCGCTACGACCAGATGACCTACCGCCGCAGCGGGCGCAGCGGTCTGCGGCTGCCCGCGATCTCGCTCGGGCTGTGGCACAACTTCGGCCCGGACCGGCCGTACGAGCGACAGCGGGACATCGTCCGTCGCGCCTTCGACCTCGGCGTGACCCACTTCGACCTGGCCAACAACTACGGGCCGCCGCCCGGCGCCGCCGAGGAGAACTTCGGCCGGATGCTCGCCACCGACCTCAAGGCGTACCGGGACGAGCTGGTGGTCTCCAGCAAGGCCGGCTACCTGATGTGGCCCGGCCCGTACGGCGAGTGGGGCTCACGCAAGTACCTGGTCGCCTCCCTGGACCAGTCGCTGCGCCGCCTCGGGCTGGACTACGTCGACATCTTCTACTCGCACCGCTTCGACCCGGACACTCCGCTGGAGGAGACGATGGGCGCGCTCGACGCCGTCGTCCGCTCCGGCAAGGCGCTGTACGTCGGCGTCTCCAACTACGACTCGGCGCAGACCGAGCGGGCCGCCGCGATCCTGCGCGACCTGGGCACCCCGCTGCTGATCAACCAGCCTTCGTACTCGATGCTCAACCGCTGGACCGAGGCGGACGGCCTGCTGGACACGCTGGAGCGGGTCGGCGCCGGCTGCATCGCCTACAGCCCGCTCGCCCAGGGTCTGCTCACCGACCGCTACCTGGGCGGCATTCCCGAGGACTCCCGGGTACGCACCAGCGTCTTCCTCGACGAGAGCGACCTGGACGAGCGGCGGATGGCCACCATCCGGGCGCTCGGCGCGGTCGCGGCGGGGCGCGGCCAGTCGCTGGCCCAGCTCGCGCTCGCCTGGGCGCTGCGCGACCCGCGGATGACCAGCCTGATCATCGGGGCGAGCAGCGTGCCGCAGCTGGAGGCGAACATCGCCGCGCTGGACAACCTCGACCTCACCGCCGAGGAACTGGCCGAGATCGAACGGCACCTCGGCTGAGCCGGGCGGACCGTCGCCGGGCGGCCACTCGCCGTCGGGCGGGCCGCCGTGGCGCGGAAACGGGCCGCCGTGGCGCGGAAACGGGCCGCCGTCGCCACGCCGCCTCGCGGGAACGGGCACGGCCCGGGAAACGAATCAGCGGCCCGGTCGACGAAATCGACCGGGCCGCTGACCCGTTGCTCCAAGGGTGGAGCCGAGGGGACTCGAACCCCTGACCCCCACACTGCCAGTGTGGTGCGCTACCAGCTGCGCCACGGCCCCTTGCCTCGTCCCGGTCGCCCGGGCACGAGAGAACTATACACAGCCGCCGCCGCATGGTCATCTCGCGGGGTCCCCACCCACCGGCGGCCCGGTCGACCGCCGCGTCCACGGCTCAGCCGCGCGCCGCGTCCACGGCTCAGTTGAGCGCCACGTCCGGCGGGAAGTGGGCGACCGCCGCCATCATGCCGCCCTGCCGGCGCAGCACCATCGGCCACAGGTCGTCCGGTCGGTCGACGAAGGCGTCGCCGGGCAGCGCGTCGAACACGAACCAGGAGCCGTCCTCGATCTCCTGCTCCAACTGGCCGGAACCCCAGCCGGAGTAGCCGGCGAAGACCCTGATGCCGCCGACGCCCTCCCGCAGCCGTTCCGGGTCGACCGACAGGTCGAGCGTGCCGACCGCGCCGGAGATCTGCTGGAAACCCTTGAGCCGCTGCACCGGGTGACGCAGCCGGGCCAGGCAGATCGCCGAGTCGGGCTGCACCGGCCCGCCCTCGAAGAGCACGGCCGGGTGACGGGCCAGGTCGCTCCAGTCGCCGAGCACGTCGGCGACCGGCACCTCCGTGGCCCGGTTGAGCACCACGCCGAGGGCGCCGCCGGGCTCGTGCGCGACCAGCAGCACGACCGTACGGTCGAAGTTCGGGTCCTTGAGCGCCGGCGTCGCGACCAGCAGCCGCCCGGTCATCGACCCCGTAGCCCGCCCGCCGATCGCCTGCCCCTCTCCCTGCATGCCGGACATCCCGTCAGACCGACCGCACCGGGACGCCCGGGGGCACCGGTGCCGTCCGCGCTGTCAACGCCATGCCTGGCACCTTAGCCTGCCCCCGGGACGGTGGCTAAGGTCTGACGGTCGGGTGATCGACAGACATGAGGGAGGACCGATGGGAGTCACGGCGGAGGTCGCGGTGATCGGGGGCTCGGGGCTCTACGCACTGCTCGACGGGGCGACCGAGCACGAGGTGCAGACGCCGTACGGGCCGCCGTCCGACGCCGTCACCGTGGCGGAGGTGGCCGGCCGGCGGGTCGCCTTCCTGCCCCGCCACGGCCGCGACCACCGGCACCCGCCGCACCTGATCCCCTACCGGGCCAACCTCTGGGCGCTGCGCTCCCTCGGCGTACGCCAGGTGCTCGCCCCGTGCGCGGTGGGCGGGCTGCGGCCGGAACTCGGGCCGGGCACGTTCGTGGTGCCGGACCAGTTGATCGACCGCACCAGCGGACGGGCGCAGACCTACTACGACCGGGGCGCGGTGCACGTCTCGTTCGCCGATCCGTACTGCCCGACCGGCCGGCGCACGCTGCTCGCGGCGGCGGCCCGGAGCGACGTCCCGGCGGTGGACGGCGGCACTGTGGTGGTGGTCGAGGGCCCGCGCTTCTCCACCCGCGCGGAGTCGCGCTGGTACGCCTCGATGGGCGGCGCGGTGGTCAACATGACCGGGCACCCGGAGGCGGTGCTCGCCCGCGAGCTGGCCCTCTGCTACTCCTCGATCGCCCTGGTCACCGACCACGACGCGGGCGTGGAGGGCGGCGAGGCGGTGACCCACGAGGAGGTGTTCCGCGTCTTCGGCGAGAACACCGACCGGCTGCGGGGCCTGCTGCTGGAGGCGATCGCCGCGCTGCCCGCCGAACGCGACTGCGACTGCGGCCGGGCGCTGGACGGCATCAATCTGCCCTTCGCCCTGCCCTGAGGGGCAGGCGCGGGGGAAACGCCCGAAACGCCTGAGCCGTCCCGATAGATTCAGGGGCGATGGCAACGGTCCGCGACACCACGTACGACCTGCTGCGCGCCCTCGGTCTGACCACCGTCTTCGGCAACCCGGGCTCCACCGAGGAGCCGTTCCTGCGGGACTTCCCGGACGACTTCCACTACGTGCTCGCCCTGCACGAGGCGTCGGCGGTCGGGATGGCCGACGGCTACGCCCAGGCCACCGGCCGGCCGGCGCACGTCAACCTGCACACCGCGCCCGGCACGGGCAACGGCATGGGCAACCTCGTCACGGCGTGGCACAACCGGACCCCGCTGATCGTCACCGCCGGCCAGCAGACCCGGGAGATGCTGCTGCTCGAACCCCGCCTGACCAGCCGGCGGGCCACCGAGCTGCCGCAGCCGTACGTCAAGTGGAGCCACGAGCCGGTCCGCGCGCAGGACGTCCCGGCGGCGCTGATGCGGGCGTACGCGACCGCGGTGCAGCCGCCCGCCGGGCCGGTCTTCCTCTCGCTGCCGCTGGACGACTGGGCCCAGCCCGCCGGCCCGCCCCCGCAGGTGCGTACGGTGGCCACCCGGTTCGCGCCCGACCCCGGGCGACTGCGGGAGTTCGCCGCCGTGCTGGCCGCGAGCCGCGCGCCCGCGCTGGTGCTCGGCGCGGCCGTGGACCGGGCCGGCGGGTGGCCGGCCGCCGTGGCCCTGGCGGAGCTGCTCGCCGCGCCCGTCTGGTCCGCCCCCGCCCCGGAGCGGGCCGCCTTCCCCGAGGACCACCCGAACTTCCGCGGGGTGCTGCCCTTCGCGATGGGGCCGCTGGCGGAGTCGCTGGACGGGCACGACACCGTGCTGGTGGTGGGCGCGCCGGTGTTCCGCTACTACCCGCACGTGCCGGGCGACCACCTGCCCGACGGCGCCCGGCTGCTGCACGTCACGGACGACCCGGACGAGGCCGCCCGCGCCCCGGTCGGCGACAGCCTGCTCGGCGACGCCGGGCTGGCCCTGGCCGCCCTCGTGGACCTGCTGCCGGCGGCGGACCGGCCGGCGCCGCCGCCGCGCCCCGCCCCGACCCCGCCGCCCGACGGGCTGCCGCTGGCCCCGGACGCGCTCTTCGCGGCCCTGGCCCGGCACTGGCCGGCCGACGGGATCCTGGTCCAGGAGTCGCCGTCCAGCCTGCCGGCACTGCGCCGGCGGCTGCCCAGCACCTCGCCCGGGTCGTACTTCACGATGGCCAGCGGCGGCCTCGGGTACGGACTGCCGGCGGCGGTCGGCATCGCGCTGGCGCAGCGCGACACCGGCCGGGGCCGCCCGGTGGTCGCGGTCGTCGGCGACGGCTCGTTCCACTACTCGGTGCAGGCCCTCTGGACCGCCGCGCGGCTGCGCCTGCCGCTGGTCGTCGTGGTGCCGGTCAACCAGCAGTACGCCATCCTGAAGGCCTTCGCCGACTTCAAGCAGACGCCCGGCGTGCCCGGCCTGGACCTGCCGGGGCTGGACGTCACCGCCATCGCCCGGGGCTACGGCTGCGCGGCCTCGGTGGTGGAGACCCCCGACCAGCTCGGCGACGCGCTGGCCACCGGGCTGCGCGCCGACGGGCCGACGGTGCTGCCGGTGCCGGTCAGCACCGAGGTGCCCCGGCTCCTGTGAGGCGCCGCCGGGGCGACCCGGTGCTGACCGGCCGCGTCGGTGGGCGGGGCGTCAGCCCGTGGTGAGGCGCAGCGGGGCGCCGGTGAGCACGTCGAGCACCGGCCGGTCGCCGAGCGGCGCCTTCAGCGAGGCGGTCACCGGTTCGAGCTTCAGCATCATCGTGCACGGGCCGGTCGCGGTGGTGGCGCCGCCGCCGACCACCACCACGTCGTCGTGTTCCCGCACCAGCGGGATGATCGCCGTGTCGCAGCTGCCCACCCCGAGCCGCCAGGTCAGCGTGGCGCCGTCGACGGCCCGGAGGTCCTGGGCGCCGACCACGCCCTGCGGGCCCGGCTTCGCCGGGGCCGTCGGCTCGGGCGCGGCGGTGACCGCCTCCGGGGCCACGGCCAGGCGGGCCACCGGCGCGGAGAGCTCCTCAACGGTGAACAGCCACGCGGGCACCTGCGCCTCGCCGCGGCTGGTCCGCACGGGCGCGGTGCCGAGCTTCACGGCGGTGACCGTCAGCGGGACGCAGGCGGTGTTCGGGGCGCTGCTGACCGGGCCGTCCGGCCCCGGCTCGACGGTGGGGCCGCCGGTGCCGGGCTTGCCGGGCCGGCCGGGGAACGTCGGCCCGGCGGGGCCCTTCGGCCGGCCGGCGCACGGCGGCGGGTCGCCCTGGTCGAGCTGCCCGTAGGCCGTGGCCGCGCTGATCAGCGGGACGGTGAGGGTGCCGTCCGGGAACCTGACGGTGCCGTCGGCGGGTTTCGCGGTGGGCAGCTCGATCTGCTCGCGGTACCAGCCGTTGCGGAAGGCCGCCTCGGTGTCCGGGGTGAAGCCCGGATCGCCGACCAGCACCGTCGGATCCTGCAGGGGCACGTATCGGGTCGTCCATTCCGGGCCCGGCCGCCACGCCCCGGCGACCTCGGTGGCCCGGGACATGAACGCCATCCGGCGGGGGTCGCCGTCGGAGAGCTCGGAGGGTCTGGACCCGGCCGCGGCGCAACCGGCGACGATCATCAGCAGTGGCAGGCCCAGCAGGGCGGCGGTACGGCGCATGTCGGTTGGACGCCGGGCCGCCGCCGCCGGTTCCCGGTGTTCAGGTCTCTCCCCCGAGATCCGTCTCGTACGCCTGCCAGAGCAGGTCCGCGCCGCGCTGCCGGTGCCCGGCGAGGGCGCTCGCCAGCCGCCCGGCCCGGACGACGAGGTCGTCGGCCGACGCCTCCGGCAGTTCCGCCGCCCGGTGCAGGGCCGCCAGCGCGGCGGCGATCGCGGCGTGCTCCCCGGCCAGCCGCCGCACGCCGCGTTCCAGCCGTGGCGCGTGCCCGAGCAGCTCGGCGTAGAGGCCGGCGGGCCCCTCGGTGGCCCGGACGTGCTCCGCGAAGCCCCGCCGCACGGGGCCGAGCCGGAGCAGGACCCGCTCCCGCCAGTTCGGCTCGGTGGGCGGGGCCGCCAGGGCCCGCGTGAGCGCGCGCAGGTCACCGAGGAGGGTGACGGGGGGCCGGCGGGCGGCGGGCGGCCGGAGCGCCCCCTGGACGGTGGACGGCTGCTGGATCGGACCGGTGACCATGGGCACCTCCCGCGTCGCGTCTGACCGCGTACAGCGATGGTGGACCCGTCGCGTTCGCCCTGTCCAGGGGCCGTGCGCACCTCATCGGTCCCGATGGCCCCAGCGGCCCCTCGGGCCCCGGTGGCCCCTGCGGGCGCGGCGGCCCTCCCGTCCCGGTGGCGTGGCCCTGGCCCTACGGGCGGGGCCCCGGGTCCGGATACGACGATGCGCCCCGGTCCGGTGGACCGGGGCGCATCGTCCGGTGGTGGAGGTGCCGGGAATCGAACCCGGGTCCTTCGCCGCCTTGTCAGGGCTTCTCCGAGCGCAGCTCGCTGTGCCTCTACTCGGCCCCTCCGATCACGCGAGCGAGTCGGTGTGACGGGCCCAGTCGCTGATTGATCTCGCCGCACGGACCCCGCGACCGGGTCCGATTGGCCAGCCTCCTAGCTGATGCCGGCTAACTGGGTCGAAGGCGCTCCCAGGCCGACAGACTTGCTACTCGCCTCAGGCGGCGAGAGCGAAGTCAGCGCGATTGTTCTTGGCGCTTATTGGTTTCCGACGAACGATTCTCGAGACGACGTCGGCTTCCTCGGCTCGCTTCCCCTGCCGCAACGTACGAAGTCGAAACCAGTCACCCCCTCGACAGGCCGCCGGTTGTGGCGGCACTGACAAGCGTAACGCCTGCCGCAACGGGTTTCATCCCGAGCCCCGGCTCGACGCGCCGACCCGGACACAGGCGGACAGATCAGTCATCCATCCCCTTGCCGCGCCGGCCGGCGATCCGGGCGATCTCCCGGTCCGCGTCCCGCTTGGCGAGGTCCTGCCGCTTGTCGTACGACTTCTTGCCCTTGGCCAGGGCGATCTCCACCTTCGCCCAGCCGTCGGAGAAGTAGACCTGCAACGGGACCATGGTCAGGCCGCCCTCGCGGGTCTTGCCGATCAGCCGGTCGATCTCCAGCCGCTTGAGCAGCAGCTTGCGGGTCCGCCGGGGCTCGTGGTTGGTCCAGGTGCCCTGCGTGTACTCCGGGATGTGCATGCCGTGCAGGTAGAGCTCGCCGTTGCGCTCCTGCGCGAACGCGTCGACCAGCGACGCGCGCCCGGCCCGCAGCGACTTGACCTCGGTGCCCGTCAGCGCCATGCCCGCCTCGTAGGTGTCGAGGATCGAGTAGTCGTGCCGGGCCTTCTTGTTGGAGGCGACGACCTTGCGTCCCTTTTCCCGTGGCATCGGCGCCACCCCCTCTTCCGTGTGATCCGCGCCCGGGCGACCGGCCGCGGAGCGGAGATCATGCTACCCGAACGACAAGGACCCTCCCGCGCCGTTTATTCCGCCGGCGTGGGAGGGTCCGTCGAGCCGTACGGAGACTAGACCCGCAGGTAGAAGCGGAGGGTGACCCAGGCGGTGACCGCGCTGACCAGGCCGCCGACGCCGGCCATCAGCGGGAACATCACCAGGATGTCGCCCCAGCCCACCGGGGACAGCAGGCCCTGCAACGCCTGGAGCGAACCGTCGAAGAGCAGATACTTCGCCGCGATCAGGGCCACCAGGCCGAGCAGCGAGCCGATCAGGCCGGCGACCACGGCCTCCAGCACGAACGGCGCCTGGATGAACCAGTTCGACGCGCCGACGAGCTTCATGACCGCGACCTCGCGCCGCTTGCTGTACGCCGCGACCTGGATCGTGTTGGCGACCAGGAGCAGCGCGGCGACGGCCATCACGATCGCGGCGGCCAGGGCGATGTTCTGGATCGAGGTGAGGATGTCGAAGATCTTGTCCAGCAGCCGGGACTGGTCGACGATCTCGTCGACGCCCTCGGCGTCCTTGTACTGGTCGTAGATGCTCTTGTACTGCTCGGGATTGTTGAGCGTGAGCCGGAACGACTCGGGCAGGCTGTCGGCCTTGACCGCGCTGAGCAGGTCCGGAGCGTCCTGGAACATCTCCTGGAAGCGCTTGTAGGCCTCGTCCTTGTTGACGTAGATGGTCTCCTTGACCAGCGGGTCGCCCTCCAGCTTGGCGGCCAGCGCGTCACGCTGCTCGGGGGTCACCTCCTGGTTCAGGAAGATCGAGACCTGGATGTTCTTGTAGTACAGGTCCTTCATGTCGTCGACCTGGCGGTACATGAGACCGCTGGCGCCGAGCATGGTCAGCGAGACCGCCATCGTGATGATCATCGCGATGGTCATGGTCACGTTGCGCCACAGTCCGACCAGTACCTCGGACAGGACGTATTTCACGCGCATCGGGATTTCCTCCGGGTCTCCGGCATGAGGTGTTCGTCGTCAGGCTGCGCAGGGGGTGGCGTCGGCTCAGCCGTAGACGCCGCGGGCCTGGTCGCGCACGATGCGGCCGCTCTCGATCTCGATGACCCGACGGCGCATCTGGTTCACGATGTTGGAGTCGTGCGTGACCATCACGACGGTCGTGCCGGTGCGGTTGATCCGGTCCAGCAGGCGCATGATCTCGATCGAGGTGTCCGGGTCCAGGTTTCCGGTCGGCTCGTCCGCGAGCAGGATCAGCGGGCGGTTCACGAACGCCCGGGCGACGGCCACCCGCTGCTGCTCACCACCGGAGAGCTCGTGCGGGTAGCGGTGCTCCTTGCCACCGAGCCCGACCAGCTCCAGCACCTCCGGCACGACCCGGCGGGCGACCGCCTTGGTCTTGCCGATCACCTCGAGGGCGAACGCCACGTTCTCGTACGCGGTGCGGTTCGGCAGCAGCCGGAAGTCCTGGAACACGCAGCCGATGGAACGCCGGAAGTGGGGTCGCTTCCACGAGCGCATCGACGTGACGTCCTTGCTGTTGACGATGACCCGGCCCTTGTTGGGCGAGACCTCGTGCAGCAGCAGCTTGATGATGGTGGACTTGCCGGAGCCGGATGGACCGATGAAGAAGACGAACTCGCCCTTCTCGATCGAGACGGACACGTTGTCGAGCGAAGGCCGGGACGCCTTCGGGTACGTCTTCGTCACTTGCTCAAGCTGAATCACGGGTGGTGAGTCTACGCGGTGTAACCGGGGAGCCAAGCCCCACGCCCCGCCGTTGCGAGTCGAGTCATCTATTTGGTGCGGATCGCGGAGATCGACGACGCGCTCCGCCCGCGATCGATCACGCTGCGTCGCCGGCGATCTGCTGCTGCTTGCGCCACCGGATACCGGCCTCGATGAAGCTGTCCAGGTCGCCGTCGAAGACCGAGGACGGGTTGCCGGTCTCCTGCTCGGTCCGCAGGTCCTTGACCATCTGGTAGGGGTGCAGGACGTACGAGCGCATCTGGTCGCCCCACGAGCCGGCGGCGTCGGTCTTCAGGCCCTGGAGCTTGGCCTGCTCCTCCTGGCGCTTGCGCTCCAGCAGCCGGGCCTGGAGCACCCGCAGCGCGGACGCCTTGTTCTGCAGCTGGGACTTCTCGTTCTGGCAGGTGACCACGATGCCGGTCGGGATGTGCGTGATCCGCACGGCGGAGTCGGTGGTGTTGACGCTCTGCCCGCCCGGGCCGGACGAGCGGTAGACGTCGATCCGCATCTCGTTCTCGGGGATGTCGATGTGGTCGGTCTGCTCCACCACCGGCAGCACCTCGACGCCGGCGAAGCTGGTCTGCCGGCGGCCCTGGTTGTCGAACGGGCTGATCCGGACCAGCCGGTGGGTGCCCGACTCGACGCTGAGCGTGCCGTAGGCGTAGGGGACCTTGACCGTGAAGGTGGCGGACTTGAGGCCCGCCTCCTCGGCGTAGGAGGTCTCGTAGACCTCCGTCGGGTAGCCGTGCCGCTCGGCCCAGCGCAGGTACATCCGCAGGAGCATCTCGGCGAAGTCCGCCGCGTCCACGCCGCCGGCGCCCGCCCGGATGGCGACCAGCGCCTCCCGGGAGTCGTACTCGCCGGAGAGCAGGGTGCGGACCTCCATCTCCTGGATGGCCTTGGTCAGCCCGGCGATCTCCGTCTCGACCTCGGTGAGGACCCCGGGGTCGGACTCGGCCTCGGCCAGCTCCAGCAGCACGGAGGCGTCGTCGAGGCGGGAGCGGAGGCTGCCGAGCTTGCTGATCTCACCGTTGACGTACGACAGCTGCGAGGTCACCTGCTGCGCCTTGGCCTGGTCGTCCCACAGGTCGGGCGCGGAGGCCTCCTGCTCCAGGCGGGCCTTGTCCTGCCGCAGCCGGTCGATGTCGAGCACCGACTCGATGTTGCGCAGGGTGGCGTCGAGGTCCTTGAGCTGTTCGGCGTAATCGGCAGCGGTCACGACAGACAAGGGTACTGCGCGTGCGAGGAGTGAGCTTGCGAGCCCCGCAGTCACGAGCGAAAGAGTTCGCCGCGCGTGCGAGGAGTGAGCTTGCGAGCCCCGCAGTCACGAGCGAAAGAGTTCGCCGCGCGTGCGAGGAGTGAGCTTGCGAGCCCCGCAGTCACGAGCGAAAGAGTTCGCCGCGCGTGCGAGGAGTGAGCTTGCGAGCCCCGCAGTCACGAGCGAAAGAGTTCGCCGCGCGTGCGAGGAGGTGGGGCGGACCGGGGCGGGTGGGTCAGCCGACCGGGGCGCTCTTCAGCCAGGACAGGGCCGCCTTGTGGTAGGCGACGGCGAACTCCAGCGCGCTGGCGTCGTACGTCTCGCCTTCCTTCTTGGCGTTCTTGACCTGCTCGCGGACCTTGGCGAGCGCCTCGGTGTGGTATTCGTTGGCCGCGGCCTGGAGGTTCTTGAGCTGGCTGGCCGAGTGCAGGTTGCCGAAGGCGATCCGCAGGGCGATCGGGTTGCGGATGGTGTCCCGGCCCGGGTCCTCCGCCAGCCAGCGGGAAAATGTCCGTTTCCCGGCCGCGGTGATCGCGTACGGCTGACTGGAGCGCGGCCCGGGCTTGCCCATCCGGACGAGGCCCCGCTCGGCCAGCACCGGCAGCTCGCGGTAGACCTGGCTACGGGTCATCGACCAGTACGGCGCCAGCCGTCGCTCGGCGGCGGCCATCAACTGGCCACCTGTCATGGGGCCCTCGTGGAGCAGCCCGAGCAGGGCCGCCGCCGTGGGGTTGACTCCGGAATCCGCCATGCCCCTCACGCTGCCACTTTGCCGTCGTGGCGTCCAGGATTTCACGGTTTCGCCACCCGGTAGGGCTTCCTATGTGCACTGTCGGCGCGAGACAGTCCGCGCCGGAGCCCCGCGCGGCACTCAGAGTCGGCTGCGCAGCTCCCACAGCTCGGGGTAGAACCGGGTCTCCACCCGGGAGCGCAGGTAGGCCCCGCCGGCCGAGCCACCGGTGCCCGGTTTGGTGCCGATCTGCCGTTCCGCCATCAGCACGTGCCGGGCCCGCCACAGCGAGAACGCCTGGTCGTGCGCGACCAGCGCCTCGGCGAGGTCCCACAGCGGCCCGAAGCGCTCCCGGTCCGCCGCGATCGTGGCGTACGCCGAGAATCGGGCCTCCGCCTCGGAGACGTCGAAACCGGCCCCGCCGAGCACGGCCAGGAAGCCGTCCCAGAGGCTCGGCTCGGCCAGCCGCCGTTCCAGCCGCTCCCGCTCCGCGTCGGGCAGCCCACGGAAGCGGCGCAGGTAGCCCGGGTCCTTGAGGCCGGAGAGGAACTCGATCTCCCGGAACTGGGCCGACTGGAAGCCCGAGGCCGGGGCGAGTTTGGTGCGGAAGGCCAGGAAGTCCTGCGGGGTCATCGTGTCGATCACGTCGACCTGGCCGACCAGCACCCGCTCCACGACGTGGCAGCGCTCCAGCCGCACCCGGGGGAGGTAGGTCTCGCCGTCCAGCATCCGGTCCCGGGCGTCGGTCAGCTCGGAGAGCAGCAGCTTGAACCACAGCTCGTAGACCTGGTGGATGGTGATGAAGAGCAGCTCGTCGTGGGAGGCCGGGTCGGACTCGGGCACCTGGGCCGCCAGCAGGTCGGCCAGCCGCAGGTAGTCGCTGTAGGTGAGCAGGCCACCCTGCTCACCGAAGTGGGGATCGCGCGCGGGGGTGGGGTGGGTCACAGCGGCCACGGTACCGCCGCCGCCCCAACCCCGCCCGCCGGCGGGAAGGGGCCCCTTCCCGTACGCGGAAGGGGCCCGTCCGCACGCCTCAGCCCATGTGGGGGTAGGTGTGGTCGGTCGGCGCGACGAAGGTCTCCTTGATCGTCCGGGGCGACATCCACCGGATCAGGTTGTGCCAGGAGCCGGCCTTGTCGTTGGTGCCGCTGGCCCGGGCGCCGCCGAAGGGCTGCTGCCCGACCACCGCGCCGGTCGGCTTGTCGTTGATGTAGAAGTTGCCGGCGGCGTACCGCATCTTCTCGGCCACCGCGTCGACCACCCGACGGTCGGTCGCGAAGATCGACCCGGTCAGCGCGTACGGCGCGATCGACTCCGCCTGCGCGACCACGTCGTCGAAGCGGGCGTCGTCGAAGACGTGCACGCCGAGGATCGGCCCGAAGTACTCGGTCGTGAACGTCTCGTGCGCCGCGTCCGTGCACTCGAACAGCGTCGGCCGGACGAAGTATCCGACGGAGTCGTCGGCGGTGCCGCCCGCGACGACCCGGCAGGCGTCGTCACCGGCGATCAGCTCCAGCGCGGCGGTGTGCCTGTCGAACGCCTTGGCGTCGATCACCGCGCCGCCGAAGTTGGCGAAGTCGGCCACGTCGCCGTAGGTGAGGGACTCCGTGGTGGCGGCCAGCCGGTCGCGCAGCCCGCCCTCCCAGAGCGACCGCGGCACGTACGCCCGGGACGCCGCGGAGCACTTCTGGCCCTGGTATTCGAAGGCGCCCCGGATCAGCGCGGTGTGCAGGGCGTCGACGTCCGCGCTGGTGTGCGCGACGACGAAGTCCTTGCCGCCGGTCTCGCCGACCAGTCGCGGGTAGCCCCGGTAGCGGGAGATGTTCTCCCCGACGGTCTTCCACAGGTGCTGGAAGACCTTGGTGGAGCCGGTGAAGTGGATGCCCGCCAGGTCGGGGTCGGCGAGCACGACGTCGGAGACCTCCTCGCCGCGCCCGGTGACCATGTTGATCACGCCGGGGGGCAGGCCGGCCGCCTCGAACAGCCGCATGGTGAAGTGCGCGGCGAACTGCTGGGTCGGGCCCGGCTTCCAGACCACCGTGTTGCCCAGCAGGGCCGGCGCCGAGGGCAGGTTGCCGGCGATCGCGGTGAAGTTGAACGGGGTGATCGCGTAGACGAAGCCCTCCAGCGGGCGGTGGTCGAAGCGGTTCCACACGCCCGGGGAGGACATCGGCTGCTCCTCCAGCAGCTTCCGCGCGAAGTGCACGTTGAAGCGGAGGAAGTCGACGAACTCGCAGGCCGAGTCGATCTCGGCCTGGATGGCGGTCTTCGACTGGCCGAGCATGGTGGCCGCGTTCAGGGTGTCGCGCCAGGGGCCGGCGAGCAGCTCGGCGGCGCGCAGGAAGATCGCCGCCCGTTCCTCGAACGGCAGCGCCCGCCACATCGGGGCGGCGTCCTTGGCGGCCTTGACCGCCGCGCGGGCGTCGTCGTGGGTGGCGTGGGCGGTGACGCCGAGCACGTGCGCGTGCTTGTGCGGCTGCACCACGTCGATCGACTCGCCGGCGGCCATCCGCCGCTCGCCGGCGATGGTCATCGGCAGGTCGATCCGCTCGGCGGCCAGCTCGGCCAGCCGCCGCTGGAGCCGTTCCCGGTCGGCACTGCCCGGCTCGTAGTTGCGCACCGGCTCGTTGCGCGGCTCGGGTACGGAGAACACGGCGTCCATCAGGGCTCCTGGCGATCTCGACGGCGATGGCGAAATCGGACCCGCGGGCACCGACCGGACGGCCGGGGCCGGACGCCGCGGGGGTGGACCGGTCGCGGCGGCGGGACCTCGCCCGATTCTTCCACGACCCGCCGCCCGCCCCACCACCACCGACCGCCGCCCGCGGGGCGGGCGGCTGCGCTCCGTGGGCCGGGAGTCCGGGCCCGACGGGCGCGTACGCTGGGTGGCCGGTGAACTGCCGGCCCCGCCGAGGGCCGGGCGTCCGTCGGAGGGAAGAGGATGACCAAGCAGCCCGGCAGCTCCGCCGCCGCGGAGTCCGACCAGCCGGTTCCGGTGGCCGACGAGACCGCCGCCGAGCCGGGCCCGGCCGACGCCGCCGGGTCGGACCTGCCGGCCGACGGTACGGGGACCGGGCCGGCCGACGGTACGGGGACCGGGCCGGCCGACGGTACGGGGACCGGGCCGGCCGACGGTACGGGGACCGGGCCGGCGCTCGCGCCCGGCGCGCCGGCGCTCGCGCTGCTGGCCCTCGGCTGGCTGGCCGCGATGCTCTGGTCGACGCGCGAGGTGATCCACTCGGCGGCCGCCGGCCTCACCGCCATCAGCCTCTCCGCCTTCGCCCTGCCGGGGGTGATCTCGGCCGCGCTGGTCGCCGGCGCCGCCTTCGCCCTCTTCGGCGTCGACCTGCTCGCCCGCCGGGGCAGCGACCGGGTCACCCTGCGCTTCGTGGCGGCGATCGGCACCGGCCTGCTCGTCGCGCTCGCCGCCGCGTTCGCGATCAACCTGACGTACGCCGACAACGCGACCACCAGCGTCATCGCCGGCACCACCGCCGCAGCCGCGACCATCGGCGGGGCCGTCGCCGGCGCCCGCACCGCGCCCGTGGTCGGGGCGGTGGTCGCCGCCGCCCTCGGCACGCTGATCTTCGTGGTGGCCTTCAGCCGGGCCCGCGACCCGCTCTTCGACCTCTTCGGCGCCGGCGACAGCCAGGAGTCGCTGCTCACCGCCGCCAAGTGGGTGTCGCGCACGGAGTCGCTGCTCGCCGGCCTGGTGGCGGGGCTGCTCGCCTTCGGCTACCTGACCTGGGCGCGCCGCCGGGCCGCCCGGCTGGACGCGACGGCGCCCGCGCCGCGCTGGCCCGCGTACCTGCTGGCCGGGGCCGGCCCGGGCCTGCTCCTGCTCCTCACCGAGGTGATCATTCGGATCGGCGGGCGCTCCCTGCTCGACCTGGCCGGCGCGCTGAGCGAGGCGGACGCGGTGGCGCAGACCTCGTTGGGCACCTCGCGCGTGGACAACGGCATCTGGGTGCTCTTCGTCGGCGCGCTGACCGCGATGATCGCCTTCGGCCGCACCCTGGGGCCGGCCCGCGCCGACGACGAGGACGAGGACGAGCCGGGCGAGGTCGGCACCGCCCGCTGAGGCCCTCGCCGGGCGGCGACCGGCGGAGTCAGGAGGCGGCGCGGAGCAGGACGTCCAGCTCCGAGACGTCGTACCACTCCAGCTCGTGGTCCTCGGCCCCGTCGACGGTGAACTGCGCGTCCGGGTCACCCGCGAGCGCCTCGGTGACCACCTCCGCCGCCGCGGCGACGTCCCCCACCGCGTCGGCGCCGTCCACGTGGATCGCGGCCACGGCGGCGACGGGCACGGGCGCGCCCAGCTCGATGGCGCTGGAGCCGAGCTCCCCGTCACCCCGACCGACCGCCGAGGCGGGCAAGTCCACCGAGACCACCACCCGGCGGCGGGGCGCGTCGGCGTCGGCCCGGAGCAGTTGGAGCGCGTCCTGGGCGGCCCGGGTGAAGGCGACGTACTCCAGCTCCTCCTCGTCGCCCTCGGCGTACCACTCCCGCAGGGTGGGGGTGACGGCGTGCGCGGCGGCCACGGGCAGGCCCGGCCCGCGCAGGAGGGTCAGCATCGGGACGGTCGCCGGCACGTACACCCGGACAAGCTCCTCGGTCACCGGTCGTCTCCCCCGCTCAGTTCCTCCGCCGGCCCCCGCCGGTCCGGCGCAGATCATGCCGTACGCCGTGACCGTCATACACCTCGCACCCGCCCGGCGGAAGCTTCCGGCCGGCCTGTTCCCCGGTCGTGTCGCCGCCGGGACCCGGCCGCCGGGTGGGCCGTGTCAGCCATCGGTGGCAAACTGAGCCAAACGACGCCGACCCCGGGAGTTTCCGTGGAGCCGAGGTTCCTGCTGCTCTCCGACGTGGCCGCCGAGCTCAACGTGTCGGATTCGCAGGTCTACCACATGGTCCGCAGCGGCGAACTGCCCGCGATCAAGATCGGCGGGCGGGGTCAGTGGCGCGTCGAGCGCGCCCGGCTGGAGGAGTACATCGAGCGCAAGTACGCCGAGACCGCCGAGTGGGTGCGGAGCAACCCGCTGGCGGAGCGCGACCCGGAGTAGCCGCGCGGATCCGCAGAGGCATTGACCGTCGGCTCTGCCATGCCCGAGAATGAGGGCAACCGAAGGCAAACGCAGGCAAACGCAAGATCATGGGAGGGTCAGGATGACCGACTCGCGCCGCCCCGGGCCGACCCGCCCTCCCGTGCGGCTGCGCCCCGCGCCCTCGTTCGAGCCGCCGTTCGCCGACGACGACGCCGCTCACTGGCCCGCCCCCGCCCACGCCCAGCTCGCCCTCGACCTGTTCGAGCCGGCCCGCCGCGACGCCGACCGACCGCCCGGCCGCCGGGCGCGGGTGTCGCCCGCCCCGGCGGGACCGGGGCGCGGCCCGGCCGCCCCGCTGCCTCCCGGCGCGCTGGTGACCGCCACGCCCGAGGCCACCCGGGCCGCCCACCGCTTCGTCGGCACCTGCCTGGAGGTGCTCAACGGCTACCGCCCGCCCGGGCAGCTCCGGCCGCTGCTCGACCCGTCCCGCGCGGCCGGCCTGCTGCCGGAGCTCGCCCGCGCCACCGCCCGGTCCGGCCCGGTGCGGCGCCGGGCCACCCGCCCCGCCGTACGGCTGCGTCGGCTGCGGGTCTGCGAGCCCCGGGCCGCGGCCGTGGAGGCCGCCGCGGTGCTCGCCGGCACGGGCGGGCGCACCTGGGCGATGGCGCTGCGCCTGGAACACCGCCGCGGCGCCTGGCTCTGCACCGCCCTCCAGGTGCTCTGAAACGCGGTCGAGGTGCTCTGAAACGCGGTCGAGCCGCGGTCGGCGAGGACCGCGGCTCGATTCGCTCCAGCGGGGCGCAGACCCCGCTCACCTGTTGCTCAGGCGCCGCCGTTGGGCGAGCCGTGGCAGCGCTTGTACTTGCGGCCGGAACCGCACGGGCACGGCGCGTTGCGGGACGGCCCGTTGCCGGCCTCCGCCTGGCCCGGCGCGGTACGCCGGCCGGCGTTGGCCGCGACGGCCGGGCCGCGCAGGCCCGTCGCCGGGCGCTGCGGAGCCGCCGGGGCGGTCGTCCCCGGTGCCGCCGGGGCGGCCGGAGCCGGCCGGTTCACGCCGAGCGCCGGCGCCTGCTCGTCGGGGCGCTCGACGGCCACCGCGCCCGCCCCGGCCTCGCCGTCGATGGTCGGCGCGGAATACTGCAGGCCCTGCTGCTGCGGCGCCCGGCCCAGGCCCTTGGCCCGGATCTCGACCGGCTTGTCGAGCAGCTGGACCTCCTCGGCCTCGGGCTCCGGCTCGTTGACCTGGACCTCGAGGTTGTAGAGGAAGCCGACCGTCTCCTCCTTGATGCCGTCCATCATGGTGGCGAACATGTCGAAGCCCTCGCGCTGGTATTCCACCACCGGGTCGCGCTGGGCGTACGCCCGCAGGCTGATGCCCTCCTGGAGGTAGTCCATCTCGTAGAGGTGCTCACGCCACTTGCGGTCGATCACCTGGAGCAGCACCATCCGCTCCAGCTCGCGGGTGCCCTCCTCGCCGAGCTGCTCCTCACGCCGGTCGTACGCGGCGTGCGCGTCCTCCTTGAGGCGGCTGAGCAGGAAGTCCGCGTCGAGGCTGGCCCGGGAACCGCCGGCCTCCTCCTCCAGCTCCTCGATCGTGACGCCGACCGGGTAGAGCTGCTTGAGGCTGGACCAGAGCTGCTCCAGGTCCCAGTCCTCGCCGTAGCCCTCGGAGGTGGCCCCCCGCACGTACGCCTCGACGACGTCGTCGATCATGTTGCGGACCTGGTCGGAGAGATCCTCGCCGTTGAGCACGCGCAGCCGCTCGGCGTAGATCACCTGGCGCTGCTTGTTCATGACCTCGTCGTACTTGAGGACGTTCTTGCGGATCTCGGCGTTCTGGCCCTCGATCTGGGCCTGCGCGCTCTTGATCTGCTTGGTGACCATCTTCGACTCGATGGGCACGTCCTCCGGGATGTTGAAGCGGTCCATGACCGCCTCGACCGCGCCGGAGCGGAAGCGCTTCATCAGCTCGTCCTGCAGCGACAGGTAGAACCGGGACTCGCCCGGGTCGCCCTGCCGGCCCGAACGGCCGCGCAGCTGGTTGTCGATCCGGCGGGACTCGTGCCGCTCGGTGCCCAGCACGTAGAGGCCGCCTACGGCGGCGACCTCCTCCGCCTCGGCGTCGCAGGCCTGCTTCCACTTGGGCAGGACCTCCTCCATCGCCTTGGCGTACTCCTCCTCGTGCTCGATCGGGTCGAGGCCACGCTGACGGAGCTCGTTGGCGGCGAGGAACTCGGCGTTGCCGCCGAGCAGGATGTCGGTGCCCCGGCCGGCCATGTTGGTCGCGACCGTGACCGCGCCCTTGCGGCCGGCCTGGGCGACGATCTCGGCCTCGCGGGCGTGGAACTTGGCGTTCAGCACGGAGTGCGGGATGCCCCGGCGGCGCAGCAGCTGGGAGAGGATCTCGGAATTCTCCACCGAGACCGTGCCGACCAGCACCGGCTGGCCGACCGCGTGCCGCTCGGCGATGTCCTCCACCACGGCGTTGAACTTGGCCTTCTCGGTCTTGTAGATCACGTCCGGCCGGTCCTGCCGGACCATCGGCCGGTGGGTCGGGATGGTCACCACGCCGACCTTGTAGACCTTGTTGAACTCCCCCGCCTCCGTCTGGGCGGTACCGGTCATGCCGGAGAGCTTCTCGTAGAGGCGGAAGTAGTTCTGGAGGGTGATGGTGGCCAGGGTCTGGTTCTCCTGCTTGATCTCCACCCCCTCCTTGGCCTCGATCGCCTGGTGCATGCCCTCGTTGTAGCGGCGGCCGTGCAGGATGCGGCCGGTGAACTCGTCGACGATCAGGACCTCGCCGTCGCTGACGATGTAGTCCTTGTCGCGCTTGAAGAGCTCCTTGGCCTTGATGGCGTTGTTGAGGTAGCCCACCAGCGGGGTGTTCACCGACTCGTAGAGGTTGTCGATGCCCAGCCGGTCCTCGACCTTGGCGACGCCGCGCTCGGTGACCGCGATGGTCCGCTTGGCGTGGTCGACCTCGTAGTCGCCCTCGCCGTCCTTGCCGGGCTGGAGCCGGGCCACGACGCCCGCGAACTCCGAGTACCAGCGGGCGGAGTGCTCGGCCGGGCCGGAGATGATCAGCGGCGTGCGGGCCTCGTCGATGAGGATCGAGTCGACCTCGTCGACCACTGCGAAGTTGTGGCCGCGCTGGACCAGGTCGTCCCGCGACCAGGCCATGTTGTCGCGCAGGTAGTCGAAGCCGAACTCGTTGTTGGTGCCGTAGGTGATGTCGCACTCGTAGGCGGCCCGGTGCTCGGCGGCCGGCCGGTTGGGCAGGACCACGCCGACGGTCAGGCCGAGGAACTCGTGCACCCGGCCCATCCAGGCGGCGTCGCGCTGGGCCAGGTAGTCGTTGACCGTGATGACGTGCACGCCCTTGCCGGAGAGCGCGTTGAGATAGACCGGCATGACCGAGGTCAGGGTCTTGCCCTCACCGGTCTTCATCTCGGCGATGTTGCCGAAGTGCAGCGCCGCGCCGCCCATCACCTGGACGTCGTAGGGGCGCTGGCCGAGCACCCGGGCGGCCGCCTCGCGGCACACCGCGAACGCCTCCGGCAGCAGGTCGTCGAGGGTCTCGCCGTCGGCCAGCCGCTCCTTGAACTGCTCGGTCATGCCCCGCAGCTCGTCGTCGGTGAGGTTGACGTAGTCGTCCTCGATCGAGTTGACGGCGGCGGCGATGGCCTTGAGCCGGCGCACCATACGGCCCTCGCCCGCGCGGAGGACCTTTTCCAGAATCGACACGGATCAACGCTCCCCTAGACAGTCTCGAACCATCGTAGGCGCTCCATCGGCGCGATGGTCACTGGTGGCGGCCCTCCGACCCGGCGAAACCGACATAACTCGCTCGGTGCCCGCCGCTTCCCGCCGATATCCGGTTACGCCGTACGCGAACGATCCGGCACGATGGCTCGGGTGGAACCTGTGGAGATCACCGAGGACGGCCTGCTGCTGCGCCCCTGGCGGGCGACCGACGCCGACGCGGTGCTCCGGGCGTGCCAGGACCCGGACATCCAGCGCTGGACCACCGTACCCCGCCCGTACCTGCCCGAACACGCCCGCGGCTTCGTCACCGAGGTGGCACCGGGCGACTGGGCCGCCGGCACCGGGGCGCCGTTCGCGGCCTGCGACGCCGCCACCGGCGCGCTGCTCGGCTCCTGCGGGCTGGTGTCGATCGACCCCGTTCTGCGCTCCGGCGAGATCGGCTACTGGGCCGCGCCCTGGGCCCGCGGCAACGGCGTCACCGTCCGGGCCGCCCGGGCCGTCGCCCGCTGGGCCTTCGACGCCTTGAAGCTGCGCCGGCTGATCTGGCAGGCCGAGGTCGGCAACCACGCCTCCCGCCTCGTCGCGCTCCGGACGGGCTTCCGCGTCGAGGGCCGGCTGCGGCTGGCCGACCCCGCGCCCGGCGGGAGCGCCGAGGGCTGGATCGGCTCGCTGCTGCCCGGGGAGGTGCCCGCCCCCGGCGAGACCGGGCCGGCCGGGCCCGGCACGCTGGAGGCCCGCCGGGCCGCCGTCTTCGGCCGGCCCCAGCCCGTCCTGTTCGCCACCACCGCGGGCGGCGGCGAGCTGCGGCTGCGCCCGATGGAGGGGCGCGACCTCGACGCGGTCGTGGAGACCTGCCGGGACCCGGAGACCATCCGGTGGACCACCGTGCCCGACCCGTACGCACCCGCCGACGCCGAGTCCTACCTGACCTACTCGCGCGGCGCCTGGGCGGGCGGCACCAGCGCCTGCTTCGTGGTCGCCGACGCCGACGACCGGTACGCCGGAACGATCGACCTGCGCCTCTCCGCCCTCGACCCGCTGCTGGCCGACGTCGGCTTCATGACCGCGCCGGCGAGCCGGGGGCGGGGCTTCATGCCGGCCGCGCTGGCCGTGCTCGCCACCTGGGGCTTCACCACGCTGGGCCTGGCCCGCATCGAGTGGCGGGCCAACGTCGGCAACACCGCCTCCCGCCGGGCCGCCGAGAAGGCCGGCTTCACGGTCGAGGGCACCATCCGGGGCGGGCTCACCCACCGGGGCAGGCGGGTGGACGCCTGGCTCGGCGCGCTCCTCCCCGAGGACCTGACGTGACGCCCGAGGTGATCGAAGGCGACGGGGTGCGGCTGCGGCCGTTCCGCCCCGACGACGTCGCGGACCTCGCCGCCGGCTGCGCCGACCCGCTCAACCTGCGGTTCAACCCCGGCATGCCGCAGCCGTACACCGAGGCCGACGCCCGCTGGTGGGTGACCGAGGGCGCCCCGGCGGCCTGGGCCGACGGCGGGGCCGCGTACGCCATCGCCGACCGCGCCACCGACCGGCTGGTCGGCGGGGCGGGCATCGGCCAGGTCGTGACGCCGCGCCGGCAGGCGGAGGTGGGCTACTGGGTCGCGCCGTGGGCGCGGCGGCGCGGGGTCGCCAGCGACGCGACGCGGGCCCTGGCCGACTCCGCGCTCCGGCACGGGTTCGACCGGCTGGAGCTGATGACCCACGCCGAGAACCCGGCCAGCCAACGGGTGGCGCTCGCCGCCGGCTTCCGTCACGAGGGGGTACGCCGGTCGGCCGGCCAGCTCCGCGGCGGCGGCCGGTCGGACCTGCTGGCGTGGGTACGCCTCGCCGACGACCCGCCCGGTCCGGCCCCCCGGCTGCTGCCGGACCTGCCCGACGGCCGGCTCACCGACGGCGTGGTGACGCTGCGGCCGCTCGGCCCGGAGGACGTCGACCTGATGTACCGCCTCCACACGCTGCCGGAGGTGGTGGCGAACCAGGCCCCGCCGGTCCCGCCCGCGCGCTCGGCGATCGAGCGGCGCTGCCGGCTGGCGGAGAGCGGATGGCTGACGGGCGACATCGCCCGGCTGCTCATCCTCGACGCGGTCACCGGCGAACCGGCCGGCAGCTGCGGGCTGTCCTACACCGACGTGGCCGCCGGCGAGGCGAGCCTCGGCTACGCGCTGCTGCCCGCTGCGCGGGGTCGCGGGCTCGCCACCCGGGCGGTGCGGCTCCTCGCCGGCTGGGCGTTCGGGCCGGCCGGCGTCGCCCGGCTGGTCGCCGGCACCCTGCCCGACAACGTCGCGTCGCACCGGGTGCTGGAGAAGGTCGGCTTCCGCCGCGAAGGGCTGCTGCGCGGCCGGCTGCCCGGGCTGGCCGGCACCCGGATCGACGACCTGGTCTTCGGGCTGCTCCCCACCGAACTCCGCTGACGCGCGACCCGGGCGGGCCTGCCGGCGCCGGGGGTGGGCGGCGCCCAGGGTGGGCGGCGGCCGGGCCGGCGGCAAGGACGGACGACAGCCGGGCCGCCGTTGAGGACGACCCCGCCATCTCCGCCACCGGCGCTTGGTCCGCAACGGCTTGTTACGCAACGGCTGGTACGCAACGGGCTCTCCCCCCTCGTGCGGGCTCCGGCGGCCGAACTGCCCGTCACGTTCGGTAGCTTCCCCTCGACCTCCGGCGTAGACCCTTTCCACGCTTTGCTCTGCACCCACCGGCGCACCAGTTACGTTGAGTAAGCCACCCAGATGATCTACCGGACAGAGAGCCGCAGGTGAAACCTGCGGTGCGGTGATGGGTGCAGAGCAAAGGGGCGACAGATGGACGCCCTCTCCTCGCTGCCTGGTGACGCTGCGCGACGGGTGGAGTGCGTGGCAGAGGGTGATGGCCGCGCGGGTGGGAGGCGCGCGAGCCGGGCAGACGTCGGTGACCGGTCGGGCCGGGCCGGGATGCGGAGTCCGCAACACCGTGATCCGGGCCGCCATGCTGCTGCTCGGCTGCCCACCCGAGCGTGGTGGGGCATGGGGCGCGCGAGCCGCTGCTGCACCGACGCCACCTGCGCCTCACCGCGGCTCGGACCGAACGGCTCGCCGCCGCGCTCAGCGACCTGGCCGCCGCCGCACAGGACGCGGGCGAGGACGGGCGGCGCCAGAGCCGGCGCCAGCGCCAGCGCCAGCGCCCACGGGCAGAGCGGCGGCCTGGCCCGCGCCGAGGGGTGGCGGCGGCCTGGCCCGCGCCGAGGGGTGGCGGCGGCCTGGCCCGCGCCGAGGGGTGGCGGCGGCCCGTGCCGGGGTGACGGCGTGGGCCGCCACCCCGGCACCGAGATCAGATGGCGAGGGAGATGATGCCGTAGTCGTAGGCGTGCCGCCGGTAGACGACGCTCGGCCGACCGGACTCCTTGTCCTGGAACAGGTAGAAGTCGTGGCCGACCAGTTCCATCTGGAACAGGGCGTCGTCGACGGTCATCGGCTCGGCGGGGTGCACCTTCTCCCGCGCGATGTGCCAGGGCTGGTCGTGCTCCTCCTCCACGCGTTCCGCCACGGCGGTGGCCGTGCCGGCACGGGCGCCGTCGGCGGATGCCCCCAGCGGCGCGTCGAGATCGGCGACCGGCAGGCCGGCGGTGGCGGCGGCGACGGAGAGCGGGGCGTGTCGGCCCCGGTGGACACGGCGGCGGTCGGCCGCCCGGCGCAACCGGGTGTCGAGCTTGGCGATGGCCGCGTCGAGCGCGCTGTAGAAGTCGTTCGTGCAGGCTTCCGCCCGGATCACCGGGCCGCGGGAAACGCAGGTGATTTCGACGCGCTGACAGTGGTCCGCCTGGCGCGGATTGCGCTCGTGGAAAAGCTCGACATCGACACGAATAAGTTTGTGGTCGTAGCGTTCGATCTTCGCGAGTTTCTCCGCCACGTGCACCCGGTAATGGTCCGGCACTTCGACGTTACGGCCCTTGACCACGATGTCCATGTGACCTCCCTGGTCGGATGGTCGTTCGATCCGGCATCCGGTCGCGCGCCCCTGGGGGAGGTCCCACTCGGCGTCGACCGGTCAGTGCGGCTACGCCTCCTTTCACCGCCGGGGGCGGGTGGGAAGACCTCCTACCCCCGACACGAAAACGCTAACTCCTGTTCGCTCGGCAGTCACCCCCGGTCGCGGAGGAGGCCAGAAATTTTTCACACGTCATACACCAACGGGTGAAACGGAAACACGATCGGTTACGACCGGTGCCGTTTCTCGGTCGCGGCGAGCACCGCCGCCACCGTCGGTGGCTGCCCGGTCGCGGTCAGCGCGCGCGCCACGGCGGCGAGGGTGGCGCCGGTGGTGAGGATGTCGTCGAGCACAACGACCGCCGTACCGGCCGGGGCCGGCGCGACCCGGGAACGGGCCCGGAAGGCCGACTCGGCCGCCGCCGCCCGCCCGGCACTGTCCAGCGTCACCGAGTCGGGCCGGGGCAGGGCCCGCAGGGGCCGCCGCACCAGCACCGGCCAGCCCGCCCGGCGCAGCCGGGCCGCGCAGTGCCGGGTCAGCCGGTCGAGGTGGTCGCCGTAGCGGGCGCGGGCCGCCGCCGCCGTGTCGGGCACGGGCACCAGCGTCACCGGCCGCGCCCCGCCGACCGCCGCCGCCACGACCTCGGCCAGCAACGCCCCCAGCGGCCGGGCCAGCCCGTGCCGGCCGTGGTCCTTGTACGCGAGCAGCGCCTCCCGCAGCGGGCCCGCGTACGGGCCGAGGGCGAAGCAGGGCGGCAGGCCGGGCGGGGCGGGGGTGGGGCGTACCGCCCCGGGAGGCAGCCCGCCCAGCGCTGCCGCGCACTCCGGACAGACGCCGTGCCGCAGCCCGGGCCGGCGTTCCCGGCAGCCGGCGCACTCGACGGGCAGCACCAGGTCGGTGAGGTCCGCCCAGAGCGCGCCGAGGCCCGACATCAGTAGAGGAAGAAGGGGGCGGTCGGGTTGCCGGCGCGCGCACCGGTCGAGGGCGGCGACACCTGCACCTGCTCCGGCTGGATCCGCTCGAACGGGCCGCTGCGGTAGGCCACCCCGTTCGCCTCGTACATCGCCGCGCCCGACCGCAGCGTCGGGTTGGCCGGGTAGGCGGCGAGGTGGGTCACCCGGGCGCCGATCTTGTCCTCCAACCGGCTGCCCCAGGCGCCGTCCACGCTGACCTCGTAGACCGCCGGCCGGCCGGCCTCCCCGGCGAGGAGCAGCCTGTCCTCGCCGTACCAGTCGACGGCCGACAGGCCGGTCAACCGGGTGGGCAGCCGGCGGGGCGGACCGAGGGTGACCCCGCCCTCGTCGGCGCTCAGGGCGGCGACGTAGAGCGCGCCGCCGGCGATGACGGCGATCCGGTGCCCGTCGAGCGAGGCGGCCACCGCGGTCACCCTGCCGGGTACGCCGAGCGGCACCGCGGTGAGCTGCGCCCGGGCGTCGAAGCGGTAGAGGGCGCCGTCGGCGACCACCAGCCCGGCCGGCTCGCCCCGGCCCGTCGACCGCAGCCAGACCGGCCGGCCGACCGCGCCGAACGTCCTGGCGCCGCGGGTGAAGACGGCGACCGGGTCGAGGCCGGTGCCGACGGAGAGCCGCTGCCGGTCGCCGTCGGTTACCACCAGCGCCGCCAGGATCTGGTCGTCGGCGCGGCTCAGCCCGGCCGTCACGACGTTCCTGTTCGCCTCGGGCACCACCGGCACCGTGGCGACCGGTCCGCCGGCGTCGGCCAGCGGGTGGACGGCGCCCTCGTACACGCAGAACCGCTGGAAGCCGTCGCCGAGCCGGTACGCCGGGTGCGACCGCCGGTGCGCCTCGAGGTCCGGGATGTCCTTGCGGGACTGGGTGCGAATCTTGATCTCCAGCGGCCCGTCGAGGTCGTTCAGCGACCAGGCGAGCTGCGTGGCGAACTGCTCCAGCCGGACCTTCTCGTCCGGCATCTCCAGGTCGACCTCCCAGCGGCCGTCCGTCCGGGTGGCGTTGTTGATCAACCGGGTGCCGTCGGGCAGCTTGCTGGCCCCGGTACGCAGCCAGTCCGAGGGGCCGGCGGTCAACCACTTGACCACCTCGCTCACCCGCCGCTCGTCGGGCACGGCGAGCGGCAGGTAACGCCGGTCGGGCACCAACTGGCTGCGGTCGCTGTTCCAGAAGTAGATCGTCCGGCTCTGGTAATAGGTCTCCAGCGCCTCGACGCTGAGCAGCAGCGCGTTCGGCGGGTTGGCCACGAACAGCCCCGCGTCGGCCCGGCCCTCCTGCCCCGGCGGGCTGCGCAGCTCGAACGAGTACGACGTGGTGCTCGTCTCCGGCGGGGCCAGCGTGCCGTCGGCGCGGAGCAGGCCGATCTGCTGCACGTTGATGGTCACCCGGGTCTTGTCCGGGTCGTTGACGATGACCGGATCCTCGGTGAGCCGGACGACGGTCAGCGCGACCTCGCTGCCCTGCTTCTCCTGGAGGCGGCCCACGTCCTCCTTGGCGATGAACTGCCGGACCCGCTGGTAGGCCCGGTCCGGCTCGCCGGCCGCGGCGGAGAGGAAGTGCGTGACGAACTGCTCCGGGTCGCTGCCGCTGGCGCTGCGGTTCGGGGGCTCGCCCCGGACGCCGCTGGTGGAGCCGGACTCCGCCGCCGGCCCGGACCCCTCGACCCGCACCTCCGTGCCCGCCGGGATGCCGCAGCCGGCCGCGCCACCCAACAGCAGCGCGCCGCCGAGCACAGCGGCGAGCAGGCGACGCCTCACGATCCCACCTCCGCGCGTCCCCCGCTCCCCTGCCGTCCTGGCGCGGTCGCCACCGCCCCGTCGGCGGCCGGGCCGATCGCGAGCACGCCGCCGCTGCCGGGGCCGATGGCCAGCAGCCCGCCGTCGCGGGGGCCGCCGAAGGGCAGGGTGGCGTCGGCCGGCACCAGTCGCAGCGGGGAGGTGGTCAACCGGTCGCCGGCCCGGGCCGGCAGGGTGAGCCGGAACTGGGCGCCCTGGCCGGGCGCTCCCCACGCCTCCAGCCAGCCGCCGTGCAGCCGGGCGTCCTCCAGGCTGATCGACAGCCCGAGCCCGGTGCCGCCGGTCTGCCGCGCCCGGGACGGGTCGGCCCGCCAGAAGCGGTTGAACACCAGCTTCTCCTCGCCCGGCTTGAGCCCCACTCCGTGGTCGCGGACGGTGATCGCGACGGCGGTGTCGTCCATCCCCAGGGTGATCAGCACCGGTTTGGCCTCACCGTGCTCGACGGCGTTGCCGACCAGGTTGCGCAGCACCCGCTCGACCCGGCGCGGGTCCACCTCGGCGATCACCGGCGTGGTGGGGACGTCCAGCTCGATGGGCACGCCGACGCGTTCGGCCAGGCCGGCCAGCCGGTCGGCCACCCGGTGCACGACCGGCACCAGGTCGGTCGGCTCGGAGTCGAGCATCGCGAAGCCGGCGTCGAAGCGGCTGATCTCCAGCAGGTCGGTGAGCAGCTCCTCGAAGCGGTCCAGCTCGGCCTGGAGCAGCTCGGCGCTGCGCGCCACCGCCGGGTCGAACTCGTCCCGCTCGGCGAAGATCAGGTCGGCGGCCATCCGGACCGTGGTGAGCGGCGTACGCAGCTCGTGCGACACGTCGGAGGTGAAGCGGCGTTGCAGCCGGGACATCTCCTCCAGCCGCAGGATCTGCCGTTGCAGGTTGGTCGCCATCTGGTTGAACGACGCGGCGAGCAGGGCCAGGTCGTCCTCGCCGTTGACCGCCATCCGCTGGTCGAGCAGGCCGGCGGAGAGCCGCTGGGCCGTCCGGGCCGCCACCCGCACCGGCGTCACCACCAGCCGGGTGACCAGACCGGCGAGCAGGCCCAGCAGGATCACCAGGGCCGCCCCCGTGGCGATCACCGTGTCGCGGGCGTCGGCGGCCGTGGCGTCCTGCCGGGTCAGCGGCACAAGGTAGTAGAGCTCCACCTGGCCGAACTTGGTGGGCACGGGCGAGCCGTAGACCAGGTATTTCGTGCGCTCCCCGGCCAGCCGGCCGGTGCGGATCTGGCTGGCGACCTTGCCCCCGGCGACGGCGGCGCGCAGCTCGCGGCTGATCAGCGGCCGGACGTTCACCGCGGGCGAGGAGCGCGGCTGGATGAGCCCGGTGTGGTTGTCGGCGGTGAGCGCCACGATCACGCCGGTCGTCTGCTGCGGGTCACCCCCGGCCAGGTAGTTGACCGTGCCGTCGACGGTCTCCTGGAACTGCGTCTCGTGCGGCTGGTTGTAGAGGCCGAACTGCCTCCGCGCGTACTCCGCGCCGCTGTCCAGCCGCACCCGCACGTCGGTCTCGGCGTTCTCGACCAGGATGCTGGTGATCTTGTCGGCGATCAGGTAGGCGAACCCGCCCACCAGCAGGCTGGACGCGACCAGTGTGATGGTCACCACCCGCAGCTGGAGCGACCGCCGCCAGAGCTGGTGCAGCCCGGCGAACAGCTCCGTGACCCGCCCGCTCACGCCGCGCCACAGCTCCCGCGCGGCGGCACGCCGGCGCGGAGCTGTCGGTCGGGGGTCCGGAATCGGGGAGGTGGCCACAGTGCGACCAGGCTATCCGGTGCCCGCCTTGTAGCCCACGCCCCGAACGGTGAGGATGATTTCCGGCCGCTCCGGATCCGGCTCGATCTTGGCGCGCAGCCGCTGCACGTGCACGTTGACCAGGCGGGTGTCCGCCGCGTGCCGGTAGCCCCACACCTGCTCCAGCAGCACCTCGCGGGTGAAGACCTGACGCGGCTTGCGGGCGAGCGCGACCAGGAGGTCGAACTCCAGCGGCGTCAGCTTCACCTCCTCGCCGTTGCGGCTGACGGTGTGCGCCGGCACGTCGATGGTGATCTGGTTGCCGGGCGGCCCGATGGTCAGCATCTCGGGGGCGACGTCCTCGCCGCGGCGCAGCCGCGCCCGCATCCGGGCGACCAGCTCCTTGGGCTTGAACGGCTTGACCACGTAGTCGTCGGCCCCGGACTCCAGGCCGAGGACCACGTCGACGGTGTCGCTCTTCGCCGTGAGCATGACGATCGGCACGCCCGACTCGGCCCGGATCGACCGCGCCACGTCGATGCCGCTCATGCCGGGGAGCATGAGGTCGAGCAGGACGATGTCGGGCCGATTCTCGCGGAACGCGGCCAGGGCCCGCTCCCCGTCGGCGACGAAGGAGGGCAGGAACCCCTCGCTGCGCAGGACGATGCCGAGCATCTCGGCGAGCGCGGGGTCGTCGTCGACCACCAGTACCCGGGCTCTCATGGGGTTAATGTTTCCATCCCGTTCAGTTCGGTGGGATCCGCGTCACCCGGCACGGTACTGCCATGGGACGTCGCCGCCCAGCAACCGACGCCGGCGTCGCCGCCCCGGCGTGCGGGTCCACCCGATCGGACCCCGCGTGTCACCATGATCCCCGCGTGCGCCGTCACGCGCCACCGCCGCCCGTCCCCAGGAGTACGCGTGCCCGACGCCGGCCCGACCGCCGTGCTCCCGTGCCGCCCGCTCACGGTCGGCGAGTTGCTGGACTCCGCTGTCCTGCTGCTGCGCGGGCAGGCCCGGGTGCTGGTTCCGCTCGCCCTCGTCCTGGCCGTCGGCGAGCAGCTCCTGCTCTACCCGCTGCGGCTCGCCGCCGACGTCACGCCCCCGGTCTGGTTCGTGGAGTTCGACCGGTTCGGCGCGTACTGGCTGCTGCTGGCGGTCGGCGCCGCGACCGAGGCGATGATCATTACGCTGCTCGGCAACCCGGCCGCCCGGGCCGCCGGCGGAGCGCTGTTCGGTCGTACGGCCGGCGCGCGGGAGGTGCTCCGCCCCGCCGGCGCCCGCTGGGGGGCCACCGTGCTGCTGACCGCCCTGGTCGGGGTGGTGATGTGCGCGGCGGCGCTGTTCGGGCCGGCCTGGTTCGTCGGCTTCGCCCTGCTCGGCGCCGTGGCGCCCGCGCTGGTCGTCGACCGGGTGCACCCGCTGCGCGCCCCGCTGCGGGCCGCCGCCCTGGCCGTACGCGGCGGTGGCCGGGCCGGCTGGGTCCGGCTGCTCGGCTACCTGTCCTGGTGGATCGTCCGCCTCGGCCTCGGCATCGGGGTCTACCACGGGCTGGACGCGCTCGACCTGGTCGCACCGGGCTGGGCAGCCTGGCTGTCGCTGGCCGTGTGGGCGGGCGTCAACAGCGTCGCCTACCCGGCCCTGGCCTGCCTCGACGCGGTGCTGCACCTGGAGACCCGGATGCGCACCGAGGGGCTGGACATCCGGCTCTCCCGGGCGCGGGCGGGCACCCCGGAGACCCTCCTGCTGGCGGCCGAGCGATGAGCTTCAGCCGGTGGTGGACCGAGACCACGGCCGCGCTCGGCGACCGGGTGCCGCTGTGGCTGGCCACGCTGCTGCTGGTGCTCGGCGCGGTGCTGGCGGCGGTCGGCTGGTACACGTTCCCCGCCTGGATCCCCCGCCGGCTGCCCCGACTGCCCCGGTTGCGCCGGCGCCGCCGTGCGCCCCGACCGGCGGACGCCCCCGCGCCGCTCGTACCCGCGCCGCGCGAGCCGGAGCCGGAGCTGCCGGCGGCCGCGTACGTCTCCCTCGCGGACCGGCTCGCCGCCGAGGGCCGGTACGCCGAGGCCGTCCGGGAGCGGCTTCGCGCGATGATCCGGGGGCTGGTCGCGCGGCGGCTGCTGGAGCAGCGGCCCGGCATGACCGTCCTGGAGGTGGTGGGGGCCGCGACCGAGAGCCACCCTGAGGTCGGCCCGCCGCTGAGCGCCGCCGGAGCGATCTTCTCGGAGCTCTGGTACGGCCAGCGCCCCGCCTCCGCCGAGCACGACCGGCGGATGCGGGAGCATGGCGCCGAGCTGGACCGGCTGCTGACCGGCCGACCCGAGGACGGGCCACGACCATGAGCGCACAGGTCACCGCCGCCCCACCGGCCCCCGGGGCCGGCGCCGCACCCCGGCGGCGCCGCCGCCGGCACCGGCTGCTGATCCCGCTGGGGCTGGCCGCCGCGCTGCTGACCACCACACTCGTCACCCGCGCGGTCGACCAGCCCGACCCCGACGACCACGGGTTCCTCTCCCCCGTCGCGACCGGGGACGACGGCGGCAGCCGGCTCGCCGAGGCGCTGCGCGAGCGCGGGGTGACGGTACAACGGGAGACGGACACGCTGGCCGCGCTGCTGGCCGCCCGCGACGCCCCCGCCACGCTCTTCGTGCCCGCGCCGGCGCTGCTGCACCCGGACACGGTCGGCGCGTTGGACTCGCTGCCCTCGGCCACCCGGCTGGTGCTGGTGGACCCGCCGCGGCGGGTGCTCGACGCGATCCCGCTGCCGGTGGAGCCGGCCGGCCGCCGGTGGGCCGCGCAGGCGGTGGAGCCCGACGCGCGGGGCCTGCCCTGCCCGATGCCCGAGCTGCGCCAGCTCGGGCGGACGGCGGTCGGGTTGCAGCGCTACGCGGTCAGCCCGGGCGGGTCGGCGCCGGTGCAGTTCTGCTTCGACGGCGGGCTCGCCCGGCTGCTCCGGATCCCCGAGAGCGTGGTGGTGGTCGGCGCCAGCGACCCGTTCCGCAACGACCGGATCGACGAGTGGGACAACCGGGCGTTCGCCACCGCGCTGCTCGGCGGGACGGGCCGGGTGGTGTGGCTCGACCTGGACGGCCCGGCGCCGCCGCCGACCTTCGGCTCCGGCGACAGCGGCAGCCCGGCCTGGTCACCCACCCCGGGCGGCTCCACCGGGCACGACGGGCCGGGCGACGGCCGCCCCGACGGCCGCCCCGGGAGCAGGGACGGCGACGTGAGGCAGGGCGACCCGGGCGGCGGCACCGACGACGACGGTGACGACTCCAGCGCCGGCGGCTCCGACCCGCCGAACCCGCTCTGGTCCGCCTTCCCCGGCTGGTTCTGGGCGCTGCTGCTCCAGCTCGCCCTCGCCGCCCTGCTGGCCGCCGCCTGGCGGGCCCGCCGGCTCGGCCCGCCGACGCCGGAGCCGCTGCCGGTGACGGTCCGCTCGGCGGAGACGGTGCTCGGCCGGGCCCGGCTCTACCAGAAGGCCGGCGCCCGGGACGCCGCCGCGCGGACGCTGCGTACCGCGGCACTGGACCGCCTGGCGTCCCGGCTGAACCTGCCGCCGACCGCCCCACCCGCCGAGGTGGCCGCCGCGGTCGCGGCCCGCACCGGCGACGACCCCGGGCGGATCGCCGACCTGCTCCACGGCGACGGGCCCGAGACCGACCAGGACCTGCTGGAGCTGGCCCGCGAGCTCGACCGGGTGACCCGCACCGTCGCCCCGCCACCCGCGCTCCCGCCCGACGCGCCGCCACCCGCGCTCCCATCCGACGCGCCGCCACCCGCGCTCCCACCCGACGCGCCGCCACCCGCGCTCCCACCCGACGCGCCGCCACCTGCCGGGTCCCACCCCTACCCCGCGCCGCCGGCCGCCGGACCGCACCCGCACCGATCCGAAGGAGACCACCGGTGACCCGACCCGCCGGAACCGCCGAGCCGCTGACCGCCGGCGCCGCCGACCCCCGCGCCGCCCTGCACCGGCTGCGCGCCGAGGTCGCCAAGGCGGTCGTCGGCCAGGACGCGGTCGTCACCGGCCTGGTGATCGCCCTGCTCTGCCGCGGGCACGTGCTGCTGGAGGGCGTGCCGGGCGTGGCCAAGACCCTGTTGATCCGCACCGTCGCCACCGCGCTCGACCTACGCTCCAAGCGGGTGCAGTTCACGCCGGACCTGATGCCGGGCGACGTGACCGGCTCGCTGATCTTCGACCCGCACACCGCCGCCTTCACCTTCCGCGAGGGGCCGGTGTTCACCAACCTGCTGCTCGCCGACGAGATCAACCGGACGCCGCCGAAGACCCAGTCGGCGCTGCTGGAGGTCATGGAGGAGCGGCAGGTCTCGGTCGAGGGCGACCGACGGCCGCTGCCGGACCCGTTCATCGTCGCCGCCACCCAGAATCCCATCGAGTACGAGGGCACCTATCCCCTGCCGGAGGCGCAGCTCGACAGGTTCCTGCTCAAGCTCACCGTGCCGCTGCCCACCCGGGACGAGGAGCTGGGGGTGCTCCGCGCGCACCACGCCGGCTTCGACCCGCGCGACCTGACCGCTGCCGGCGTACGGCCGGTGGCCACGGCGGCGGACCTGGCGGCGGCGCGGGCTGCGGTCGGCCGCGTACACATGGCCGAGCCCCTGTTCGGCTACATCGTCGACCTCTGCCGGGCCACCCGCAGCACCCCGGCGCTGGAGCTGGGCGCCTCGCCCCGGGGCGCGACCGCGCTGCTCACCACCGCCAAGGCGTGGGCCTGGCTGGCCGGCCGGGACCACGTCGTCCCCGACGACGTGAAGGCTGTCGCCCGGCCGACGCTGCGGCACCGGCTGCGCCTGCGGCCCGAGGTCGAGCTGGAGGGCGTCAGCGTGGACGCGGTGCTGGACACGGTGCTCGCCACCGTGCCGACGCCGCGATGACCTGGCGGGCGGCGCTCCTGCTGGCGGTCGGCGCGCTGACCCTGCCGGCGTGGCCGGCGCCGTTCGTCGGCCTGCTGGTGATGACCGGCGCGGTGCTGCTGCTCGTGCTGGTCGACCGGGCGCTGGCCGTGCCGCCGGGGACGCTCACGGCGGCCCGGGAGGGCGACCGCGCGGTCCGCCTCGGCGGCACCGCCACCGTCGCGCTGCTGCTGCACAATCCCACCCCCCGTACGCTGCGCGCCCGGGTCCGCGACGCCTGGGTGCCCTCGGCCGGCGCCCGCCCGGACGTGCCGCCGTCCCGGACCGTGCACGTCGAGCCGGGCGCAACGGTGACGCTGCCCAGCCGGCTGACCCCACTGCGGCGCGGCGACCGGCCGGCGGTGGCGCTGACCGTGCGCTCGTACGGGCCGTTGGGGCTGGGCTTCCGCCAGCGTTCCGGCCGCCCCGCCACGCCACCGTGGACGCTGCGCGTGCTGCCCCGCTTCGACTCCCGCCGGCACCTGCCGGAGAAACTGGCGCGGCTGCGCGTCATCGACGGCACGCAGGTCAGCCGCGGCCGGGGCCAGGGCACCGAGTTCGACACCCTCCGCGAGTACGTGGTGGGCGACGACGTGCGGTCGATCGACTGGCGGGCGAGCGCGCGCCGGGCCGACGTGCTGGTCCGCACCTGGCGGCCCGAGCGGGACCGCCGGCTGGTGTGCGTGCTGGACACGGGCCGGACGTCGGCGGTGCGGGTCGGCGACGAGCCCCGGCTGGACACCGCGATCGACGCCGCGCTGCTGCTCACCGCCCTGGCCGCCCGTGCCGGTGACCGGGTCGACCTGCTCGCCGCCGACGCGGCGGTCCGGGCGACGGTGACCGGCACCGGCCGGCCCGCCCTGCTCTCCCGGCTGGTGCACGCCCTCGCCCCGCTCCAACCCGCGCTGGTCGAGACCGACTTCGACCTGATCGCCGGCGAGTTGCTGCGCCGGCGGAGCCAGCGGAGCCTGGTGGTGCTCTTCACCGCCCTGGAGGCCGGGGCCCTCGGCGAAGGGCTGCTGCCCGTGCTCCCCCGGCTCGCCGCCCGGCACAAGGTGGTGATCGCCGCGACGCACGACCCGGTGCTGACCGCGCTCACCACCACCGTCCCGCAGCGTCCCGGGGACGCCTACGCGGCGGCGGCGGCCTGGCGGGCGCTGGCCGAACGCGACCGGGTCCGCGCCGCCCTGGCCCGGCACGGCGTGACGGTCGTCGACGCCCCGGCGGGCCACCTGGCCCCCACCCTCGCCGACACCTACCTACGCCTCAAGTCCCTCGGCCAACTCTGACAAACCGACCTCCCGAAACCCCCCACTCCGTCGATCATGAGGTCATCGCCCGCCCGGCGTGTCACGGCAACAACTTAATGATCGACAGGGACGGGAGCGCGGCGGCCGAGGAGGACGACGTACGCCAGGAAGGCGAGCCAGACGGCGGCGCCCAGCGCGACGCGGAGCGGGACCGGCACGGGCGCGGGTGTCACGAACGCCTCGATGAGCGCGGAGACCGCGAAGAGCCCCACCAGACCGACGGCGACGACGATTCCCTCGCGGCCCGCCCGGGCGACCGCCTGCCCCCGGGTGAGCTGCGCGGGCGGCGCGATCCACGCCCAGCCGGTACGCAGGCCCAGCCCGGCGGCCACGAAGACGCCGGTCAGCTCCAGCAGCCCGTGCGGGGTGATCAGTCCGAAGAAGACGTCCGCCCGGCCGTAGGCGACCATCACCCCGCCGACCACGCCGATGTTGAGCGCGTTCTGCCAGAGCAGGTAGAAGACGGGGACGATCAGCACCCCGGCGGCGAGGCACTGGGCGGCGAGCCAGGCGTTGTGCGTCCACAGGTGGAACGCGAAGGTCGGCGCGGCGAACTCGGTGTAGTAGCCGGCGAAGCCGGACTCGACGAGGTCGCCGGCGGCCTCGTCGCCGATGAAGGCGCCGGCCGTCTCGGGATTGCCCGCCACGAACCAGATGAGGAAGAAGCTGAGCAGCGTGAAGCCGGTCGCCACCCCGCACCACCAGGGCCAGGCGCGGTAGACCGCGCCGGGGAAGTTGACCAGCAGGAATCGGCCGACCGCCGCCCAGGACGGCCGCGGGCGGTCGGTGAGCCGGGCACGGGCGCGCAGCACCACCTGGGAGAGCTGGCTGACCAGTGCCGGGTCGGGTGAGCGGCTGCGCAGCACCGAGAGCTGGGTGGCCGCCCGCTGGTAGAGAGTGACCAGCTCGTCGACCTCGGCGGCGTCGAGCCGACCGCGCCGGGAGAGCTCCTCCAGCCGCCGCCACTCCCCGCCGTGTTCCGCGACGTACGCGTCGAGATCCACCGTCACCCCCGTCCGGCGATCATAGTGTTCACTGTCGGGGTGAGAGCGCAACCACGACCGCCGGCCCGACTTGCCCCGTGGGCCGACGCCGGGCTGGTCAGCGGGGAGGCCGTGGAGCTGGACGTCCGGGCCGCCCGGATCGGCTCCCGGGTGCTCGCGCTGATGATCGACATCCTGGTCCAGCTGGCGCTGGCGCTGGTGCTGTCCCTGACCGCCGCCGTCGTGTTCGCCAATCTGCCGACCGGGCTGGTCGACGACGCCCTCGCCGGTGGCGCCGCGACGGTGGGCCTCATCCTGGTGCTGGTCGGCTACCCGGTGCTCTGTGAGCGGCTCAACCACGGCCGGACGCTGGGCAAGATGGCGGTCGGGCTGCGCGTGGTCAGCGCCGACGGCGCCCCCGTCGGGCTGCGGCAGTCGCTGACCCGGGCGCTGGTCGGCGTGGCGGTGGAGTGGCCCGGCCTGGTGCTGCCGCTGCTGAGCTGGGTGGCCGGGGTCGCGGTGATGCTGAGCGACCGACGCGGGCGCCGGCTGGGCGACCTGGTGGCGGGCACGCTCGTCGTGCACACCCGGACGGCGACCGCCTGGCGGCCGGTCCCGACGGCGGTGCCGATGCTGGTCGGCTGGGCGTACACGCTGGACCTGAGCCGGCTCGACGACGGCCTGGCGCTGGCGGCCCGGCAGTACCTCGCCCGGGTGCACCACCTCGCGGAGCCGGCCCGGGGGCGGCTCGGCCGCGGCCTGTGGGCCGAGGTCTCGGCGGTGACGACGCCGCCCCCGCCGCCGGGCATGCCGGAGTCGGTCTACCTGGCGGCGGTCCTCGGCGAGCGGCACCGGCGGGCGTGGCACCGGCTGGGTCGGGGCCGCGCGGTCGCCGCGACGCTCTGGCCGGAGCTGACGCCCACCCCGGCCGCGTCCGGCGCGCCCCTGCCCGCCGCCACGGCCGCGATCGCCGCACCGCCCGGCACCATCCGCTCGGCGACGCCCGGCGCGGACCTCACCGGGAACACCCCGGCCACGGCGCCGACGCAGGCCCCACCGGCGGTCGCCGCACAGGCTCCTCCGACGGTACGGCCCGCGGTCGCCGCACAGGCCCCGGCGGCGGTACGGCCCGCGGTCGCCGCACAGGCCCCGGCGGGCGGTGCGCCCGCGTCCGGCCCCGACGCCTGAGCGTCAGCGGGGTGCCGACCGTCGACCGGCTGTGGCAGGATCCGGCTCGCTCGCCCCTACCGAGACGGGAAGACCGTGGCCGACGACCTGTTCACCCCCACCATCGCGCCGGCGGCGTACGAGGCCCGACGCCCGCCGTGGCGCCCGCAGTCGCTGATCTTCCCCGCCGTGTTCGGCGGGCCCACGGCGGCCACCGTGCTGGCCCTGGTCAACGGGCACCGGCTGGGCCTGCCCCGCCGGGCGAACCTGGCGGTGCTCGGCGTCGGGCTGGCCGCGCTGGCGGCCCGGCTGGTGGTCACGCTGACGATCTTCGACGACGAGGCCGACCGTCCGGCCCGGCTGGTCGGGGCGCTGGCGGGCGCGCTGGTCTGGCTGGCGGCCTCCACCGCCCAGAAGCGCCGGTTCCGGGCGTACGAGCTGCGCGGGGGCGAGCCGGCGTCGCTGTGGCTGGCCGGCGTCGGGGCGGTGTTCCTGCTGGGCTTCGCCGAGGCCCTGCTCCTCGTGCTGGTGACCGCCGCGTGACCGCCCCGGAGATCGCGCTCGCCCGGGTGGCCCACCTGCTGGAGCTGAACCGGCTGGACCAGGCGCTGGACGAGTTGAACCGGCTCCCCGCCGCGCTGGCCGTCGACCCGGCCGCGTTCCGGCTGCGGGCGGCGGCGCTGACCGGGCTGGACCGCTGGGACGACGTCGTCGCGGTCGCCCGCCAGGGGCTGGCCGAGACGGGCCCGGACGCGGAGCTGCTCGGCCGGCTGGGTCTCGCCCTGCGCCACCGCCGCGAGTTCGCCCCGGCCGAGCGGGCACTGCTCGACGCGCTCGCCATCGAGCCGGAGAACCCGTGGCTGCTCTGCCAGTACGCCGACCTCTGCTCGGCGGTGGGCCAGACCGACAAGGCGGAACGCCTGGTCGCCCGCGCCGCCGCGATCGTCCCGGACGCGCCGGCCGTCTTCGCCTCCCGCTTCCAGCTCGCGTACGCCCGGGGCGACGACCGGGCCGCCGAGCGGATCGCCCGGGAGTTCCTCGGGGCGTGGCCGGGCAGTCCGGCGGCGCTCGCCCTGCACGGCGTCGCCGCCGCCCGGCGTGGCCGGGTGGGCGCCGCGCACCGCGCCTTCGGTGAGGCGGTGGCGCAGGACCCCACCGACGCGGACTACGCGGAGGCGGCCTGGGAGACCCGGGTGTACGCCCACCCGCTGCTGGTGCCGCTGCGGCCCCTCTACCGGCTGGGGATCCTCCGCACCTGGCTGCTCGCGATCGGCGTGGTCGTGCTGCTCAACCTCGTCGGGCTGGACCTGCTCGCCGGCCTGTTCGGCCTGGCGTGGATGCTCTTCTGCGTCTGGTCGTGGATCGCCCCGGCGCTGGTCCGCCGGCTGGTCCTCGGCCGGTGGCGGTCGTGAACGGGCCCGGGCACGCGATGGCGCAACGGCGGCGGCGGTCGTGAGGGGGTTCGGGCCGTGGCTGGCCGTCCTGGCGCTGGTGCTGCTGCTCAGCGCCCTGCGCCTGCGCGCCCTGGCGGCGGTGGTCTCGCTGGCCTGGCTGGCCTGGTGCGTGTGGACCTGGGTACGCCCCGCCCGCCGCCGCTCACGTCACGACTGACGACCCCACCCGCCACGACGCGCGCCACGACCGGCCACCGCCGGATCGCGTCACGACCGGCCACCGCCGGATCGCGTCCAGGGTCGGAGCCCGGCCGGGCCGGGACCACGCGGGGCGGTCCCGGCAGACGCCGACGGGCCGGCCCGCTGACGCGGGCCGGCCCGTCCGGTGCGGTCGGTTCAGTACCGGTAGTGCTCCGGCTTGAACGGGCCCTCCACGGGGATGCCGAGGTAGGCGGCCTGCTCCTTGGTCAGGGTGCTCAGCTTGGCGCCGAGCGCGTCCAGGTGCAGCCGCGCGACCTTCTCGTCCAGGTGCTTCGGCAGCACGTAGACGCCGGTCGGGTAGTCCTCGGTCTTCGTGTACAGCTCGATCTGGGCGATCGTCTGGTTGGCGAACGAGTTCGACATCACGAAGCTCGGGTGGCCGGTGGCGTTGCCCAGGTTCAGCAGGCGGCCCTCGGACAGCACGATGATCGCGTGCCCGTCGGCGAACTTCCAGAGGTCGACCTGCGGCTTGATGTTGACCCGCTCCACGTCGGAGCGCTTCGCCAGGCCGGCCATGTCGATCTCGTTGTCGAAGTGGCCGATGTTGCCGACGATGGCCTGGTGCTTCATCCGGGCCATGTGCTCGTTGGTGATGACGTTGAAGCAGCCGGTGGCGGTGATGAAGATGTCCGCCTGCTCGACCACGTCGTCCAGGGTGGCGACCTGGTAGCCGTCCATCGCCGCCTGGAGGGCGCAGATCGGGTCGACCTCGGTCACCACGACCCGGGCGCCCTGGCCGCGCAGCGACTCGGCGCAGCCCTTGCCGACGTCGCCGTAGCCGAGCACGACCGCCATCTTGCCGCCGATCAGCACGTCGGTGGCCCGGTTGATGCCGTCGATCAGCGAGTGGCGGCAGCCGTACTTGTTGTCGAACTTGCTCTTCGTCACCGAGTCGTTGACGTTGATGGCCGGGAAGAGCAGGGTGCCGGCGCGGTGCATCTCGTAGAGCCGGTGCACGCCGGTGGTGGTCTCCTCGGTCACGCCCTTGATGCCGGAGGCGATGCGGGTCCACCGCTGACCGTCGGCCGCGAGCGAGCGGTGCAGCACGCCGAGGATGACCGCGTACTCCTCGGAGTCGGCGGACTCGACCGGCGGGACGACCCCGGCCTTCTCGAACTCGACGCCCTTGTGCACCAGCAGGGTGGCGTCGCCGCCGTCGTCGAGGATCATGTTCGGGCCCTGCCCGTCGGGCCAGGTGAGCACCTGCTCGGTGCACCACCAGTACTCCTCGAGGCTCTCGCCCTTCCAGGCGTAGACCGGGACGCCGGCCGGGGCCTCGGGGGTGCCGTCCGGGCCGACCACGATCGCGGCGGCGGCGTGGTCCTGGGTGGAGAAGATGTTGCAGGACGCCCAGCGGACCTGCGCGCCGAGCGCGACCAGGGTCTCGATCAGGACGGCGGTCTGGATGGTCATGTGCAGCGACCCGGTGATCCGGGCGCCGGCGAGCGGCTGGGCGTCGGCGAACTCACGACGGATCGCCATCAGGCCGGGCATCTCGTGCTCGGCGAGCTGGATCTCCTTGCGCCCGAACTCGGCGAGCGACAGATCCGCCACCTTGTAGTCGCCCTCGGCGAGAGTGCTCGGCCGGGCCTCGGACGGCGTGCCGCTGGCGGACGCCGGGAGGGTGCTGGTCATGGAATCTCCTGTCGGACGATGTGCTGCGCGACCCTCCACCTTACGCGCGCGCGCCGCCCTCGAAGGGACCGGCCGGTGAAGAGCGCAGGAAGACAGAAGCGGACAGCGCACGGGGCGGTCGGTCGGGAACGGAGTTACCGTCCACCTGCCGCCCGCCCCGTGCATCCCCCCGGTTTGGATCCCTCGCGCGCGTTCTCGGACCGTCGTCGCGATAACGCTGCGTACCCATAGAGTCACACTCCGCTGACGCCGCGTCAAGCTATTCCGGGAAAGTCGGACTTGCCCGGCCGGCTCAGCGCAGGCCGCAGCTCGCGACGTACGCCTCGCCCGTGCCCGCCACGCGCAGCGGCCCGGCAGCCGCCGTCCCGACCGCTGCCCGCCCCGACCCCAGCGTCACCGCGCCGCCGCCGTCGTCGACCGAGACCTCCCCGGAGCAGCACAGCACCACCCGGGGCCCGGGCACCGGCAGCGTCACCTCCGGCAGCGCCGCGCCCACCGTCACCCGGTGCAGCGCGAAATCCTCCACCGGCACCGGCCAGGCGACCACCCCGGGAGCGACCTCCAGCGGCGGCACCACCGGGTCGCGCAGCACCTCGAAGCGCAGCACCCGCAGCAACTCGTCGACGTCGACCCGCTTCGGGGTCAGCCCGCCGCGCAGCACGTTGTCGCTGGCCGCCATGATCTCCACGCCGGTGCCCCGCAGGTAGGCGTGCAGGTTGCCGGCCGGCATCCAGATCGCCTCCCCGGGGGCGAGCCGCACCCGGTTGAGCAGCATCGCCACCAGCACCCCCGGGTCACCCGGGTAGGCGGCGGCCAACTCCCGCGCCAGGTCCCCTTCGGGCCCCGCGACCGGGGCCGCCACCACTGCCGCCACCAGCGCGTCCCGCTCGTCGGCGGGCCAGGTCAGCAGCAGCCGTACGGCGTCCCGCAGCCCCGCCGGGCCGGTGCGCAGCGCCGCCAGCACCGGCTCCAGCCCGGGTACGCCGAAGCGGGTGAGCGCCTCCGCCGACTCGACCGGGTCGCGGAACCCGCAGAGCGCCTCCATCGGCGAGAGCGCGACCAGCAGTTCGGGCTTGTGGTACGGGTCGACGTAGTTGCGCTGCCCGTCGGGGCGGTCGGCGTCGGCGGCGTGCCCGGCGCGGGCCTGCTCGGCGTCCGGGTGCGCCTGGAGGCTCAGCGGGGCGTCCGCGGCGAGCACCTTGAGCAGGAACGGCAGCCGGGTGCCGAACCGGCCGACGACCCGCTCGCCGAGCCAGTGGTCCGGCTCGGCGAGCAGCAGGTCGGTCAGACTGACCCGGTGACCGTCGCGGTCGACCATGGCCGGGGCGCCCGGGTGGGCGCCCAGCCACAGTTCGGCCTCCGGTCCGTCGCTCGGCACCGGCCTGCCCTGCAACCGGGCGATCGCCGAGCGGGACCCCCAGGCGTAGTCCCGGATCGGTCCGTACAGCAGTTCCACCGGTCAGCTCCCGGGCCGCCCGGCGGCCTCACCCGGCTCGGACCCCGGCACGGCGGTGTGCGCCGCGCTTCCCGTGCCGGCGCGCTCGGCGGCGGCGCTGTAGATGTCCGGCTCCAGGTAGATCACCCGGGCGGTCGGCACGGCGGCGCGGATCCGGGCCTCGACGGTGTTGATGCTCCGGGCCAGCACCTCGGCGCTCTCGCAGGCCGGCGCGGCGACCTTCGCGGCAACCATCAGCTCCTCCGGGCCGAGGTAGAGCGTCTTCATGTGGATGATCCGCTCGAACTCAGGCCCGTCGGTGACCGCCTTCTCGATGGCGGCGACGTCGTGCGCCTCGGCGCCCTCGCCGAGCAGCAGGCTCTTGGTCTCGATGGCGAGGATGATCGCGATGGCCACCAGCAGCACGCCGATCATCGCGGTGCCGATCGCGTCCCACTCGCCGTTACCGGTGATCAGCGTCATGCCGACGCCGAAGAGCGCGAAGACCAGACCGACCAGCGCGCCCAGGTCCTCCAGCAGCACCACCGGCAGCTCGGGGGCCTTGGCCCGCCGCACGAACTTCACCCAGGACTGGTTGCCCCGGACGAGGTTGGACTCCTTGATGGCGGTGCGGAAGGAGAACGACTCCATGATGATCGCGACCACCAGCACGGTGACCGGCACCCACTGCCATTCGTCGATCGGCTCGGGGTGGGAGAACTTGTGGTAGGCCTCGTAGAGGGCGAACAGGCCACCGACGCTGAACAGCACGATCGACACGATGAACGCGTAGATGTAGCGCTCGCGGCCGTAGCCGAAGGGGTGCTGCGGGGTGGCCGCGCGCTTGGCCCGCCGCCCACCGAGGAGCAGCAGCCCCTGGTTGCCGGAGTCGGCCACCGAGTGGATCGACTCCGCCAGCATCGACGACGACCCGGTCAGCAGGAACGCGACGAACTTGGTGACGGCGATGCCGGCGTTGGCCAGCAGGGCGGCGACGATCGCCTTCGTACCACCGTTGGCGCTCACGCGGTCGCTCCGACGCGTCGCGCGGCCCCGCCGGGCGTCGGCGCGGTGCGCCGCTCGGCCCGTTCCCTGCTATCGCTCACTGGTTTGCCAGCTCCTTCATCTCGGTGATGGCCGGTACGGCCATCGGGTCCAGTCCGTGTGCCAGGGCGAGGTAGACCGAGGCGAAGTCCGGCACGGCGACCAGCGAGGCGAGCCGCTCCAGCGCGGAGCCGCCCTCGGCGGTCACCACGTCGCAACGGACGCCGCGCCGCTCGGCGAGGGTCTGCACCGCGTCGGCGCGGCGCTCCTCGACGTCGAGCGGCTCGTCGGCGTCGTCCTCCGGGTTCAGCCCGCCGTCGCGCAGCAGCACCAGCCGCAGCCGGGTGCCGGCCGGCGCCTCGTCGTCGGGGTCGGCGAAGATGTCCCGCTCCCCCTCGGCGAGGCCACCGAAGACGCCGTCGAGCAGGCCGACCCGCCCACGCCCCGCCTCGCCCAGCGCCCCGCTGACCACGGGATAGCGGGCGTTGGCGGACAGGGTGTCGCCGAACCGGCGGGCCGCGACGGTGGCCAGCGGCGACGAGCCCCAGACGATCGGCACCGAGCCGGCCAGGCCCAGGGCGAGCGACTTCGCCGGGTTGACGAAGGACTCCGCCGTCGGGCGGCACCGGTCGGCGTCGGCGTCGAGCCGGGCCGCGGTCTCCGCCAGATCCGCCTCGTTGACCTTCACCAGGCCGAGCGTACGGGCGGCGAGCAGGACCGGCACGGTGAGCGCCCACAGGCTGGCCCGGGCCGGGGCGCGCCGGGGCACCGGGATGAACGGCGCCCGGGCGCGTTCGGCCACCGACTGCAGCTGCGAGTCGGGCGCGCCGACGGCGACGAGCCGGGCACCCCGCCGGTGCGCGGCCTCGGCGGCGCCCAGCGCCTCGGGGCTGCGGCCGGAGGCGCTGACGGCGATGACCACGTCGGCGGCGCCCACCCAGCCCGGCACGCCGGCGCTGCGGTGCGGGATGACCGGCACCGGGCAGCGCGGCCCGGCGACGGTCGCCAGCACGTCGCCCGTACGCCCGGCGGTGCCGATGCCGGCGATGACCACGGCGCGGGGCCGGCCCTCGTCGGCGAGCACCTGGAGGTTGGCCTCGGCGGCCAGGGCGGCCGACTCGCGGACCTGCGCGCCGGCGGAGGCGGTGTGACGCAGCATGTCGCCCGGGTCGTGCGCGACGAGCGCGTCCTGGTCGTCGAGCAGTGCCTCGTCGGGCTCCCGCCGGCCGCTGACTCCGGCCGTACCGTCGATCACGACCGCTCCGCGGGGCCGCGTGCCTCGTCCAGCAGCAGCACCGGCACGTCGTCGCGGACCTCGAAGATCCGGCCGCACTCGGTGCAGGTCAGCGTCTGCGCCTCCGCGTCGTAGTCGAGCGGGGCGTGATGCGTGTCCGGACAGGCGAGGATTTCCAGCAACTGCGGGTCCAGGGCCACGGCGCGGCTCCTTCCACGTATGCGGTTTCACCGATCGACGGTGCCGACCGGCGCAGGCGATCTTATCGGCGAACCCGGTCGAGCACCTCGTCGCGGAGGGCGGTCATCCGCTCCCGCGTCGGCGCCTCGACGTTGAGTCGCAGCAGCGGCTCGGTGTTGGAGGCGCGCAGGTTGAACCACGCGCCGTCCGGGAAGCGCAGCGTGAGGCCGTCCAACTCGTCGGCCTCGGCCTGCGGGTACGCGGCCCGCACCTCGGCCACCTTCGCGGCCTGGTCGGCCACCGTCGAGTTGATCTCGCCGGACGCGACGTACCGCTCGTACTCGCCGGCCAGCACGGACAGCGGCAGCGACTGCTCGCCGAGGGCCGCCAGGGTGTGCATCGCGGCGAGCATGCCGGTGTCGGCGAACCAGAAGTCCCGGAAGTAGTAGTGGGCGGAGTGCTCGCCGCCGAAGATGGCGTTGGTCCGGGCCATCTCCGCCTTGATGAAGGAGTGCCCCACCCGGGCGACGACCGGCTCGCCGCCGTGCTCGCGGATGATCTCCGGCACGGCGGTGGAGGTGATCAGGTTGTGGATCACCGTCGAGCCGGGGTGCTTCGCCAGCTCGCGGGCGGCGACCAGGGCGGTGATCGCCGACGGCGAGACCGGCTCGCCCCGCTCGTCCACGACGAAGCAGCGGTCGGCGTCGCCGTCGAACGCCAGGCCGATCTCGGCCCCGTGCTCGACGACCGCGCGCTGCAGGTCGACCAGGTTGGCCGGGTCGAGCGGGTTGGCCTCGTGGTTGGGGAACGTGCCGTCCAGCTCGAAGTAGAGCGGCACGATCTCCAGCGGCAGCGCCGGCAGGGCGGCGTCGCCCAGCACCGTCGGGACCGTGTAGCCACCCATGCCGTTGCCGGCGTCCACGACCACCTTCAGCGGGCGGATGCCCGACAGGTCGACCAGCTCACGCAGGTACGCCGCGTAGTCGGCCAGCAGGTCACGCCGTTCGGCGGGCGCGGCCGGCCCGCCGGCCGGACGCGCCTCGCCCTTGTCCAGCAGGGCCTGCGCCCGGTCACGGATCTCGGCCAGGCCGCTGTCCTGCCCGATCGGGCGGGCGCCGGAGCGGCACATCTTGATGCCGTTGTACTGCGCCGGGTTGTGGCTCGCGGTGAACATCGCGCCGGGCAGGCCGAGCGAACCGGAGGCGTAGTAGAGCATGTCCGTCGAGGCGAGCCCCAGCTCGATCACCGAGCGCCCCTCGGCGCGCACGCCGGCGGCGAAGGCGGCGGCCAGGCCGGGGCCGGTGGCGCGCATGTCGTGCGCGACGAGCACCGCGTCGCCGGGCTCGTCGTACGCGTCCAGCACCTGCGTGAAGGCCGCGCCGAGCGCCTCGGCGGTGCGCTCGTCCCACTGGTCCGGCACCGTCCCACGGACGTCGTAGGCCTTCACGATCTGGGACAGATCAGACACCGGTCTCGCTCCTCGCGCCGCAGGTCGTCAACGGCCTGAGCGTATCGGAGGGGCGCCGGGCGGCCCGGCTCAGCCGGGGAGCCGGGGCATGAACACCGTGTGGTCGCCGCCGCCGGCCTCCGGGGGAGGGTCACCGGGCCGCCCCGAGGCGGGCGGAGACGAGGCGGGCGGAGCCGACGTCGGCCGGCCGTACTGGCCAGGGGCGGGCGGCGCCGACATCGGGGCCCCGGGCGGGGCGGGCGCCGGCGGCGGGGTGGCCGGGCCGGGCGCCTCCGGGCCGGGGCGGCTGCCGTACACGCCGCCGGCCGGACGCGGCGCGGGCGTTCCCCCGTACACGCCCGGGGCGGGCTGCTGGCCGTACACCTGGCCGGGCGGGGTGGGGGCGGCGGTCGGGCCCTGCGCGGAGCGGTAGGTGGTGCCGCCGGGGTTGCGCGGCAGCGGGAGGTGCGACAGGTCGTCGGCCGGCTCCTTGTCCGCCCGCGAACGGCGGAACAGCAGGACGATGAGCAGGATCCCGACGGCGACCATGGCGATGCCGAAGAACATGATCATCGAGCCGCCGCCGGACTCTTCCTCGGCGGCGTTGACGGTCGCACCGGCGCCCTGGCCGGCGAGGGCCGCCGCGGTAACGTCCGCATCGGCGCTCGCCGGTTCGGTGGTGACCGCGCTCGGGGTGGGCGACGGCTTCTTCGACGGCGTCGGCGAGGCCGAGGCCCGGCCGCCGACCACCCGGGAAGTCTCGGCGCCCCGGCCGAGCAGCCGCCCGAGGGCGCTGGTGGCCTCGCCGGCGACCGTCAGCCGACCGTCCGGCGCACCCGCCACGAACGCCACCCGGTAGCGCACCGTCGCGCTCTTGCCCTTGCACAGCCGCGGGTTCGCCGGCGAGGTCGCCGGGGTCGCCACGCTGCCGCCGCCGCCCGAGAGCGAGACGGGGAACCACCGGCCACCCACGTTGACCTGCGCCCGGACCTGGTCGGCGCGTAGGCCGCCCAGGCGCAGGCCAAGGGCGGTGCGCAGCAGCACGCAGCCGCCGCTGCGCTTGCGCACCTCGATCGAGACGCCCTCGGCCGAACCACCGGCCGTGAAGCTGCCGGCCGACCGCACCCGGACCGAGTCGTCATCGGCGAGCGCCGGCGTCGCGCCGAGCGCCACCAGGCCACCCAGCAGCGCACAGACCGTCGCGAGCCGCGCCACGTGCCGACGTACCGCCATGATCACCTCGCCGTTCCTCCCCCGACGGGGGTCCGCCGGTAGGCTACTACCGTGCCCGGGTGGGCCCGGGTCATCGAACGTTCCGGATGTGCTCCGGATTACCCCGACGGCCACCGCCCGGCACCCGTCCCGACCCGGCGCTCCTGGCCCCGCCCCCACGGCCCGGCACCCGTCCCGACCCGTCGATCCTGACCCCGCCCACGGCCCGGCACCCGTCCCGACCCGTCGATCCTGACCCCGCCCACGGCCCGGCACCCGTCCCGACCGAGGCGGCGGATCCGCTCCCGGCCTCGGCGCGGCGCCCGCCCCGGCTCGCCTCAGTCCGGTGCGGCGGCGGATCCGCCCCCATCCCCGGCGCAGGCGCCCGGCGCCTCAGCCCGGTGCGGCGGCGGCCAACGCGTCCCGGCAGAGCCGGTCGGCGGTGCGGGTGGTCTCCGGCAGCCGGTAGCGCGGCGTCAGGGCGAGCACCCGGGCGGTCGCGTTGTCGAGGCTCACCCGGTGGCCGACACTGACGAAGACCGGCTTCACACCGTCGCGGGTGCGCAGCACCCGACCGACGACCTCGTCCCCGTCGCGCAGCGGCGTCCACGCACCGCGCCGGTCGGCCGGCGGCGCCCACGCCCCGAGCAACGGCGTCTTGCCGACCCCGATCGCCGGCAGGCCGGTCACCACGCCCAGGTGGCAGGCCAGCCCGAACCGGCGCGGATGGGCCAGCCCGTGCCCGTCGCAGACCAGCACCTCCGGGCGTACGGTCAGCCGGTCGAGCGCGTCGAGCAACGCGGGCAGCTCCCGGAACGCGAAGAGCCCCGGGACGTAGTCGAAGGCAGGCCGGCCCACGCTGACCGCCGAGTCGACGACCGCGAGGGTCCGGGCGTCCAGCACCGTCACGGCCGCCGCGAGGCGGTCACCGCTCTCCGCGTACGCGACATCCAGGCCGGCCACCGTCGCGGGCTCGGCCGGCCCCGGCCCGACCAGGTCGACCAACGGACGCAACCGCTCCTGTACGGCCAACGCCTCCGCCACGCTGCCCGGCGGATCCACCCGCGCTCCCACCACGTCAGGCACCCTTTCCGGCCCGTCCGTCGTCATGGCTGTTCGGTGGCCTGCTCCCGAACACACGGCCGTCATCCTCACGTCGCGCATCTGGGCAGTTTATTGAGTTCGCCCTGACCCTCTTTCCAACATCGAGAGGAGCGCGGCCTCCTCAGGCAACTCCCTGCCGGTCACCAACACCGCCAGCCCTTCGACCGTCGACCTGTCGACATTCTCGTATCGATCAAGGTTCCGGTGGTCATCCAGAAATCGCGCAACCAGTTCAGAGTTGTAGGTCCAAGAACCTTGACGGTGATTCCAAAGCACAGCAGCCTCGCTGGCCGTATCCAGGACAAATATCCCTGCCGGCTTGGCCTTTTCTTCGTCTCTATAGATCACGTAATAGGTCAACATCGCCCTCGTCCAGCCTCGTTAGCAACTCAGGGGCAATCGGGAAATCGTCGACAGTCAGGCCAAACTCCCCGACCGCCTCGGAGAACGATCGCCCTTGGCGGCGCAGCCAATGCAAGTAATCCCCCCACACGCGACGGTTCGCGAGTATCCACTTGGCAAACGTACTGTCCTTGGTCGGAAAATCCTCGTGCAAGTCGCGCGGTACCTGACCTGGCATACCAAGCTCGCGGTTCGTCGCGAGCATCTTGAGAAGAGCTCGGACGCGCCGCTCCGGCGGCTCCGAGGAACGGCGAAGCACCTCGTATGATTGATGCGTGGACAGCCACGCGTTCCTCGACTGATCGCTGTGGAGTTGAAGCTCGAACGTCTGCCCTTGCGGCGAGACCACCGTGCAGTTAAATCCATAAAAACGATTTCCGGCGCGCCAGAAATTCTTGCACGCCTCAGGATGAACAGTATAACCCGCCTCGATCAACTCAGCAATTACAGCCCGCACAGCTTGCCCATATCGATCTTTAGAGGGCATAGAGAAGGTGAACCTGAGAACGTCGTTCACCTCGGCCGCGAAGTCCTCGATTGAAACCCCCACAGCTTGCGCTTCGTCGAGGTACTTCCGAACAAGGGAGTCAAGGCTCTTCAACCGGAATTCCCGGTCTCGTAGAGCTACCGAGCGGTCTAGTTGCAGAGTGTCTGTCACTCGCCTACCCACTTGCGTAAGCGCACTCTCAACCCCGTCAGCAGCAGCCGCCGCTTTGGCGTGCAGGTCGGTCAGGGCAGCCAATTCCTCGGAGGACAGTTGGCTAGCAAGACCAGCAGGCCCTCCTCGCCTGCCCTGATCGGGTCCATCCTCCGCCTGGGCGGCACCGGGACCTACTGATCCGGGACCGTCGAGCAGGTGCATGCGGTTCAGGTACGGCTCGCCGTACCCCTGATCTGTCTCGACAGGCGGGTGTTCCGGCAGGTCCGGTCGCTCGCTGAACCGGCCGCGCCGCAGCCCGCCCAGCGGCATGGGCCGTGCGTCCGGGCCCAGCACGAGCACCTCGGTGTCGACCGCGTTGTACGGGTGCGGGGTGCCCCGGTGCCGGTAGAGAGGCGCATCCGACAGGACCCTGGTCTGCGGATCGAGGTAGAGCACCGTGCCGTGCTGGTTGAGGGCGACCCAGATGTGCGACCCGCCGCCCTCCCAACTGTTGACGATGAACGCGAAGCTGCCGTGGCCGCCGATGCGGAGCTGATCGTGCAGGTTGCGGTAGCCGGCGTCGATGGCCCGCTGCCGTTCGGCACCCTGCACGTCGTCGGTCGGCTGGCAGAGTCGCTGGAAGCGCCCCCCGGTGACGTCCTCAACCCGCCCGATGCCGCCCTGTTCTCCGTTGATGGGGCGCGTGACGTCGCCGGCCAGGTAGGCGTCGAAGGTGCGGGGCGCGGCCACCCGGGGCCGGCCGTGCATCCACGTGTCGAACATCGACAGGGTGCAGTCGATGCAGTTGATGGCGCGGGTCGGATCGGCTTCCGGCCCACCGTCGTTCACCAGCCGGAACCAGCCGCCCAGTCGCGGGTCGGCGGTCCGCTTGACGCTCCCGTCGGGCTCGCGGGGCATCCGCCGTTCGATGTCGGTCTGGTGCAGTGCGAGCGGCGGACGCAGACCTCCGGGCTGGCCGTAGCTCCGCGACCGGTCCACGGGCGGCGGATGGTCGTCACCCGTCAACGCCGAACGGTCCCCGGTCTCCACCGCGCCGAGCGCCAGGTCGCCGACGTCGTCGTTGATCCGGCGGAAATCGGCGGGGTCGACGACGCCCACCACTGACGGCACGGCGCTGCCGGCCAGCACCGCTTCCGCGTAGTCGAGGCACTCCCCGTACGCCCGCATCTCGTCGTCCGCCGCCAACTGCCACCTGGCAGCCTGGCGCGCCTGACCTGTCTGGCGCAGGTAGGACGCGTGGGCCGCGAAATCCCGCGCTCTCTGGTCGTATTCCTCCGCGCGTGCCCTGAGCCGGGTGACCTCGTCGAAGCGGCGCTTGTCCTCGAACCACGCCCGTTGCGACTCGAAGTAGCCGCGATAGCGTCGTCTCTCGAACGCATCCCGGTCGACCGCCCACCTGGCCGCGTACCACTCCGGAGTCCTGATCTGGAGAACGGATGATCCGTCTTGGCCGGCCGCCGTCGAGTCGGAGCGGACGTGCGGGTTCGGCGTGGGTGCTGGCGCGTCGAGTGGAGGCAGTCGGGTGGGCGGTGCCTGCGGTGGATGCGCCGATCCCGCTCCGGCGGCTCCTCGTCCGGCGGTCTCGGGGCTGGGAACCGGCGGCGCGTGGCCGGCAACCGGGACGGACGCGCCCGCAGTTCTCGGCTCGGGGTGCGTGACGGGGGTCTGCCCGCCCGCCGGGGTCCCCACGGTCGCCCCGGCCCCGACTGCCGACGCCGCCACCGGCGCGGCCGGAACGCCAGCGCCGCCTGCGGCGTTTCCGGAGCCGACACTGCTCGGGACGCCTCCGGAGGCGGTCGTCTGAACGTCGGTACCGGTGGAGACGGCGGCGTTGGCAGCCACGGGCGTCGTCGTGACCGAGGAGAGCGTCGGGCTTGTGGCAGGTTCCGGTAGCGCGGACGGGACGGGAACCGTCGCACTGGCCCGTTCGACCCCGGCGGCAGTCACACCCTCGGTCGTGTCGCCAACCCGGACGGTGGGCGTCGTCGAGGGCTCGGGTGACGCCGTCTGGCTCTCTGGCGACTGCCGGGGCGGCGGCACCGCCTCGGCACCCCGGTGGCCCTCCCCTGTCCCGCCGGCCGATACCCCTGAGCCGTGCGCAGTCGACCCCGCTCCCGCCCCTGGCACGGCAACCGAGGCGGCGTCCGTCGGCGCGTCGGGAGGAACCGAAATCCCGCCAGTTCCCGCCGTCGACGGCAGCGAAATTCCGGCCAGGGCGCTGAGCTGACCGTCGAGCCGGGCCTGTAGCGCCGCGTCGGCCTGGGCGGTGGCCGAGCCCCGGGCGCCGGACACGGCCGCGCGAGCCGCGTCCTCCACGGAGGTCAGCCCCTGTCCGGTGGCGAGGCTGGCGGCCTGTTCGGCCATCACCTCACCGGTCATCTCGCGACCGACGTGCTCCCCGATCCGGGCACCCCGCCCGGTGGCGTGCCGGCCGAGGCCGGCGAGCGGCGCCACCGCCCCGCCGGCCAGGCCGCCGACCGCCGTCGTGCCCAGTTCCGTCAGGTCCAGCCCGTGTCGTCGGCCGGTCGAGTTCTGGTATGCCTGGGTGGCGAGGTTGACCCCGCTCTCCTCAGCCGCCTCGGAGAGGCCGCCGAGTGCGACCCGCCGGCCCATGCCCCGCACACCGCCCTTGGTGACCTCCTTCGCCGCTCGCTCGCCGGCCTCCTTGAGCCCTTGCTTGAGCGACTTGCGGGCCAGCTGCGCCATGAGTCGCTTGAAGATCTGTTGCACGATCAGCCGGGTGGCGGTGATCGCGGCCCCGGCGGCGGGCGAGGCCGCGCCGGCGGTGAGCACGGTGGCGACCGCCAGCGACAACAGTTCGATCACCAGGATGCCCAGCTCGATCCAGACCTCGAGCTTGGCGCCCTCGATGTCGCAGCCGCACTCCTCGACCAGCCTGCCCAGCTCGGTGCTGACGGCGAGCAGCACGGGCAGCGGCGCCTCGTCGCCCTCGGCGACCCGACGCCAGGCGGTGTCGAACGCCGCGGTGACCGCCCCGACGCCGCCGTACCCGCCGCGCACCTCACCGGCGGCGGCGACCGCGTCGGCGCGCGGCCCGGCCAGTGCGGTGGCCACCGAATACCACTGGTCGGCCAGCTCCCAGACCGCGCGCTCGTTGCCCTCCGGCCACTCGACGCCGATCACCCAGTCGAGGGCCTCGTAGACCCAGCCCGGCAGATCCCAGGGCGAATAGTCGAGCGGGTGCGGGATGGGGCTCGGCAACAGGCTCATCCGAGTCTCCTCCGCGGATCAGCGCTGCTGGTGCCGGTCGCCGGCGCGGTCGAACCGACCGGCGCTCGCGGCGTCGGTGCGCAGGTTGGCGTCGACGGAGCGGACCACGTCCGCGCCCAGCCCGTCGAGGTGCCGGCCGACGCCCTCCCACACGCGCAGCACCAACTCCTCTATGCCCCGGTACTTCTGCTCGAAGGCGGCCCCGATGTCGTCCTTCCCCCAGGGGCGGGACGCGCTCGCCGCCGCGATCGCGCCGCCCACCTCGCGGCGACGGGCGACGACGGCCTCGCCGGCGAGCGAGAGGTCGGCCCCGCCGCGCCGGGCACGCTGGGGGTCGAGCCAGAGCTGCCCGTCCATCACTCGCCCCGGCGCAGCGCCGAGTCCGCCCGGCCCAGCAACGACCCGAAGTCACCCGTACGCAGAAAGTCGACCGCACCGGAACCGGCGGGCAGATATCCGGCCACCAGCTCCTGCGTGGCGGACACCGCCGCCGCACCGGCCCTGTGCACCGTGGTGGTGATCTTCCGGCTCAACGCCTTCGCGTCCCGGTCGTGGTAGACGGAGGGGTGGATCTCCACCGAGATGAGGTCGCCCCGAGCCCCGACGGTGGCGGTCACCTGGCCGTCCTCGGAGCGCTCCGTCACCCGCAGCTCGGCGAGCCGGGCCTGCAACTCGTCCAGACCGGACCGTAGTCGCTGGTAGTTCCCGTACACCTCGTCGAACCGCGCCCGCAGCGCGCGATTGGCGTCCCGGTCCACGCTCTCGGCCAACGCCACCCTCCCCGGTCACCGTCGGTAGGGCGAACCATACCGGGCGCCACGATTCCGTGGGGTCCGGTAGTTTCAAGCCCGTGATCGATCGCCAGCAGGCCGAGCAGATCGCCGCCGTGTGGGCCCGCCGCGACTCGCAGCGCCTGGGTCACGAGTGCAGGCCGACGGTCGACGAGTTCGACCTCGGCTACGTGATCACGTCCACTGTGCCCGTGGAGGCGCGGGCGGTGCCGGGCGATCTGCCGACCACCGTGGTGGACAAGCGGACCGGCGAGGTGACCACCTGGCCGCGCGTGCCGGTCGAGGTCGTCGAGCAGATGTACCGCCGGAGTCGGCCGGAGGGCGTCGCCGCGCCACGCACGGTCGATCCCGCGGGCCAACTGCTCCGCGAGATCCACCGGCTGCCCACCCCCGGCACGGCGGCGCATCTGACCGTCGAGGGCCGGCTGTTCCGCGCGCGGGGAGCCAAGGGCGACATCGAGCTGCACCACCACCCGCTGGTGCGCGCCTATCTGGACGACCTGCCCACCGGGCACCTGGTGCGCGGCGGCGACCGGCACGCCGAGTTGATCGTCGTCTCCGACGTCCTGCACGACTACGACCAGCGTCGCGCCGCCGAGGGCGTCGCCCCGCTCAGCATGGCCGACGCGAAGGATCTTCTCCAGAGCGCGCGGTTCGAGGTCTTCCGCGTGCGCGAGCCGGGGGATCCGCATGGCGGCCCGGCCGACCGTCCGTGCGACTCGTGTGTGGACCTGCTCGTGGAGTTCAACCTGCTGCCCTGGTCCGACCGGGCCTTCACGTTGCCGTGGCAGCCGGATCCGCAGCCGGACCCCGATCCCGGCCGCTTCCCGCACGAGGTTGCGCAGGCGCTCGTCGCGGCCGGCTGGCGACCCCACTTCGGGGACGAGATCGTCGCAATCTCCGCCATCCGGGATGTGAGTGCGGTCCGGGGCAGGACGTCCACCCACACGGGCTTCCCGGCGGCCCTGGCGACGCTCACTGCCTTCCCCAGCCTGGTCGGCGCCCGACGCGGGCCCGGCGAGCAGGTGTGGATCTCGCGGTTCGACATCCGCCCACGTCAGGTCGCCCACAGCGCCGACACCCTGGCCGATTTCGCCAGTGTCCTCGGGACGCGCCTCTTTCCCATCGGCACAGAACGGCAGGAGAGCATCCTCGCCGTCGACGAGCGGGGGCGGGTGTTCGCGTTGGACCAGGCCGGCGAGTGGTTCCTCGGCGACGACATCGACGCCGCCCTGACCACCCTGCTGCTCGGCCGGGCCCCGGCCCGGGTCCGCGACGACGGCACCTGGTGACCTACAACGTCACCCCGGTCAGCACCATGACGCGCGGGTCGGTGTAGTCCTCCATGGCGCTGCGCAGGCCCTCGCGCCCGACCCCGCTGCCCTTCACCCCGCCGTACGGCATCTGGTCGGCCCGGTAGGACGGCACGTCCCCGACGACCACCCCGCCGACCTCCAAGGCGCGGTGCGCGGCGAAGGCGACGTCCAGCCGGTGCGTGAAGACGCCGGCCTGGAGCCCGTACGCCGAGTCGTTGACTGCGGCGAACGCGGCCCGGTCGTGCTCGACGCGGGCGACCACCAGCACCGGCCCGAAGACCTCCTCGGCGCTGACCCTCGCGTCGGCCGGCACCCCGGTGAGCACCGTCGGCGGGTAGGTGGCACCCTCGCGCCGGCCGCCCACCTCGATGGTGGCGCCGGCGGTGACCGCCTCGTCCACCCAGGCCTCGACCCGTCGGGCGGCCTCCTCCGACACCAGCGGGCCCACGTCGGTCAGCTCGTCGGACGGGTCGCCGGTGCGCAGCTCCTGCACGGCCGCGACCAGTCGGGGCAGGAACGCGTCGTAGAGCCATTCGTGCACGTAGACCCGCTGCACGGCGATGCAGGACTGCCCGGCCTGGTAGTTGGCGAACGTCGCGATGCGGTGCGCCGCGTACGTCAGGTCCTCGTCGGTGTTCCAGTCCTCGCAGATCACGGCGGCGGCGTTGCCGCCCAGCTCCAGGGTGACGTGCTTGTCGGGCACGGCGCGCCGGATCGCCGCGCCGACCGGGCCGGAGCCGGTGAACGACACCACCGGCAGCCGGGGGTCGGCGACCAGTTCGGCGGCGCGCTCGTTGGGCAGCGGCAGCACCGAGAACATTCCCTCCGGCAGGTCGGTCTCGGCGAGCAGTTCGCCGAGCAGCAGCGCCGACAGCGGGGTGGCCGGGGCGGGTTTCACGACGATCGGCGCGCCCACCGCGACGGCCGGGGCGACCTTGTGCGCGACCAGGTTGAGCGGGAAGTTGAACGGGGTGATGCCGAGCACCGGGCCCTTGGGCGCCCGCCGGACCAGCGCGATCCGCCCGGTGGCGGTCGGGTCGGTGTCGAGGCGTTGCAGTTCGCCGGAGAACCGCCGGGCCTCCTCGGCGGCCCAGCGAAAGGTGGAGATGGCCCGGCCTACCTCGGCCCGCGCCCACTTCAGCGGCTTGCCACCTTCGGCGGTGATGAGCAGTGCGACCTCGTCGGCCCGCTCGGCGAGCCGCCGGGACACGTGGTCGAGGGCCGCCGCGCGGGCGTGCGCGGGCAGGGCCGCGGCCTCCGCCGCCACCCCGGCGGCTGCCGCGACGGCCGCCTCGACCTGGTCGGTCGTGGCCAGGGTGGTACGCCCGACGGCGCGCCCGTCGTACGGGTGGTGGACGGTCAGCTCGCCCTCGCCGTGGGCGGGGCGGGAGGCGACGTAGAACGCTGCGGACTCCACGCGAAGCAGCCTAGACCCGGCCGCCTGTCCCGCCGCCGGCCCGCCGTCACCGACACCGTGCAGCGGCTGCTCGGCCGGCCGCCGCGTACCCTCGCCGACCGGGTCCGCGCACACGCCGACGCCTTCCGCTGAGCGCCCCGCCCGGTCACACCGGGCCGTAACGGGTGTGCGGGGCACCGGTCAGCAACGCCCAGTACCGGTCGCCGTAGGACCAGTGCCACCACTCGGTCGGGTAGTTCACCAGGCCCGCCCCGCGCAGGGCGGCACCCATGATCTGCCGGTGTCGCCGGGCGGTCGCCGAGACGGCCGCCGAGTCGGTGAAGCAGGCGTCGGCACTGGCCTCCGGGGTGGCGTCGATCTCGGTGCCGAGATCCAGCTCGACCCCGTCCTCGGTGCACAGGGTCAGGTCTACCGCCCCGCCGGTGCTGTGCGGCGCCACCTCGACCGGCGAGACGAACTTGGTGGTCTCCCGGTGCAGCCGATCCGGCGACCAGTCCGGGTGCGCCCGGCGCAGTTCCTCCCGGTAGCCGGTGAAGATCTCCAACTGGGCCCGGTACGGCCGGTAGCCCTCGACGACCAGCAGGCGCAGGCCGGCCGGCAGCGCGCGCTGCGCCGCCAACAGCCGGTCCGCGACCCCCCGCCGCACCCGGGCGTACGCGCCGGCCGGGTCCGCCGCCCGGGAGTCCAGCCGCAGCTCCGGCAGGTCGCGCAGGTCCACCAGCGGGTCGCCGTCGTCGGCGCTGGGCACGGCCGCCACCCGGGGATCGGCGAGCAGGATCATCGCGGCTCCCCGGTGGCGGCACTGGCGGTGGCCGCGCGTTCAGCGTGGCGAGCGAAGGCCAGCCGCACCAACCGGTCCACGATCTCCCGGTAGCCGACGCCGACCGCCGCCCACACCTTCGGATACATCGAGTGCGCGGTGAAGCCGGGCATGGTGTTCAGCTCGTTGACGTAGAGCTCGCCGGCCGCCTCGTCGTAGAGGAAGTCGACCCGGGCCAGCCCCCAGCCGCCGATCGCGGCGAACGCCCGCAGCGACAGCTCCTGGATCCGGTCGGTCACCTCCCTGGGCAGCACCGCCGGGACGACCATCGGGTCGGCGTCGCCGAAGTACTTCTGCCGGTAGTCGAACCAGCCGCCGGAGACCCGGACCTCGCCCACCGCCGACGCCTCGGGCCGCCACCCGCCGAGCACCGCGCACTCCAGTTCCCGGCCGGTGACGCCCTGCTCGACCACCACCACCTGGTCGTGGCGCAACGCCTCCTCGATCGCGGCCGCCAGGTCGTCGCCCTCGGCCACTTGGGAGATGCCGATCGACGAGCCCATGCTGGCCGGCTTGACGAACAGCGGCCGCCGCAGCCCCACCACCAGCTTCTCCGGGTCGTCGGCGGCCCGGTAGGCCTGCGCGTCGAACGCCACGTGCGGGGTGATCGGTACTCCCTCGGCGCGCAGTGCCCGCTTCATCGCCACCTTGTTCATGCCAACCGCGGCGGCGAGGATGCCGCACCCGACGTACGGCACGCCCAGCGACTCGAGCAGCCCCTGGACCACCCCGTCCTCGCCGAACGGGCCGTGCAGCACCGGGAAGACCACGTCCAGCTCGGCGTGCACCGCGCCGGACGCGTTCGCTGCGGTCACCACGGCCGTTCCGGGCCGGCGGCCCGCCCGCAGCTCGACCGGCGGCCCGGTGACCGTCAGCCGGTCGTCGATGGCCCGGTCCGTCCCGGCGCCGTCGCGCAACTCCGCAAGCACGACGTCCGGCACCAGCCGCAGGCCCCCGGTTCGGGTCACCCCGATGGCGACCGTGCGGTAGCCGCCGCCGGCCAGTGCCCGGGCCACCCCGAGGGCCGAAGCGCAGGACACTTCGTGCTCCGCGGACGGGCCGCCGAACAGGATTCCGATCCGAACCGGCGCACTCATGCCGCCGCCCCTTCCACACTCGTGACCTGGGCGAACCGGTCGGCCGCCAACCGGGCCACCAGTTCTGCCTCGACGTTTCCACCGGTCAGCACCACGCCGACGGTGTGGTGCCGGCCGTCCGCCGCAATCCGCAGCGCGCCGGCCAGGCCGGCCGCCCCGGACGGCTCGGCCAGCACCTTCAGCTCCAGCAGCAGCAGCCGGAACGCCGCAGCGATCTGCTCGTCGTCGACCCGGACCACCCCGCGCAGCGCGGTGCGCAGGATGGCGAACGGCAGCTTGCCCACACAGGCCGGCCGCAGCCCGTCGGCGATCGTCGGCGCCGGCGGGACCGGGGTCGGCCGGCCGGCGGCCAGGCTCCGGGCCAGCGAGTCGCAGCCGACCGGCTCCACGCCGTACACCTCAATCGGCCGGCCGGTGGCGGCGAGGCAGGCGCCGGCCGCCCCACCGCCGCCGCCGACCGGCAGCACCAGCGCGTCCAGCGGGGTGCCGGCCCGCTCGGCGTCCTCGATCAGCTCCAGGCTGGCGCTGCCCTGCCCGGCGATCACGTCCGGGTGGTCGTACGCGTCGACGACCGGGTGACCGGTGGCGGCGCTGAGTTCGCGGGTCAGCGCGAGCCGCTCCGCGGCGGTGTCGGCCAGCACGATCCGGGCCCCCGCCGCCCGCGCCCGGGCGACCTTGGTCGGCGCCGCGTCCGCCGGCAGCACCACGGTGGCGGCCAGCCCGCGCCAGCGCGCCGCCAGCGCCACCGCCACCGCGTGGTTGCCGGTGCTCTGCGCGACGACGCCGCCGTGCCCGCCGGCCGCGAGCCGGCCGACCGCCAGCGACGCGCCGCGCATCTTGTACGAGCCGCCGTGCTGGAGGTTCTCCGCCTTGATCAGCACCCGGACGCCGGCCAGCCGGTCGATCGCCGGTGAGCGCAACACCGGGGTGCGCACCACCTGGCCGGCCAGCCGGCGGGCGGCCTCCTCGACGTCGGCCCGGACCGGGCCGGCCGGGCCAGGCTCGTCGATGCGGGACATCTCGTCTCCTTTCGTCTTCGTGGTCGGCGGGCCCGGCTGGGCGCCGGACCGTACCGGGTCGTAGGTCGGGGCGGCGCCGGTTTCCGGGCACGCCGGAGGAAGGGGCGCCGCTCATGCGGCCCCCGCGCGGGGCGTCGCTGGTTGTGTGCCGGCCGGTCGGCCGGGTCAGTGCGGCAGTCGGACCTCGACCCGCAGGCCGCCGTACTCGGCGGGTCGGGCGGCGATGATGCCGTCGTGCGCCTGGGTGATCGAGCGGGCGATGGCCAGGCCGAGGCCCGCGCCGCCGCCGTGGCCGGTACGGTCCGCGGCCAGCCGCCGGAACGGCTCGAAGAGGCCGGCGACCGCCTCGGCCGGCACCACCTGGCCGGTGTTGACCACGGTCAGCGCCGGGGTGCCGCCGACCGCGACGGTGAGGGTGCCGCCGGGCCGGTTGTACTTGATCGCGTTCTCCACCAGGTTGCTGACCAGGCGCTCCAGCAGCACCCGCTCCCCGGCCGCTACCCGGGGCGTGAGGTGGCTGTCGATCGTCACGCCCGCCTCCCGGGCCCGGTCCTGGTAGCTGGCCAGCACCCCGGCAACGATCTCGTCGAGCCGCTGCGGCGTACGGGAGCGCAGGCCCTGGTCGCTCTCGCTGAGCGTGAGCAGCCCTTCGATCAGCCGCTCGTTGCGCTCGTTGGTCTGCAGCAGTTGGGCGGTCAGCAGTTCCATCTGCTCACCGGTGAGCGTCCGGGCCATCCCGATCTCGATCAGCGTCCGCTGCACCGCCAGCGGGGTGCGCAGTTCGTGTGAGGCGTTCGCGGCGAACCGCCGCTGCCCCTCGTACCCGGCGGAGATCCGCTCCATCATCTCGTCGATGGCCCCGGTCAGCCGGGCCAGCTCGTCCCGGCCCGGCCGGCGGATCCGGTGTCCGAGGTTCTGCGGGCCGACGTGGGCGATGGGCTCGGCGAGGTCGCGCACCGGGCGCAGGCACCACACCGCGCCGGCCCAGATCGCCACCACCGCGCCGACCAGCACCGCGAGCATGATCAGCGGGTACAGGGCCACGTCGAGGTCGCGCGCCGGCTGGCACACCAGCCCTGACCCGGGCAGCGGCGGGTCGCAGAACTCCCGGCCGCGCAGCCACGCCGTGGTCAGCAGCCACTTTTCCAGGCTGGGCCGGAGGTAGCCGACGAGCAGGGCGAGCACCCCCACCAGCAGGATGCGGCGGCGCGGGGTCACTCCGGGCCGCCGATCCGGTAGCCGGCCTTCGGCACGGTGTGGATGACGGCCGGCTGGCCGAGCTTCTTGCGCAGCGTCATCACGGTGACCCGGACGGCGTTGGTGAACGGGTCGGCGAACTCGTCCCAGGCCTGCTCCAGCAGTTCCTCCGCGCTGACCACCCGGCCGCCCGCGCGCATCAGCACGTGCAGCACGGCGAACTCCTTCGGGCTCAGGTTCAGCGGGTGGCCGTCCCGGGTGGCGACGTGCCGGGCCACGTCGAGCACCACCCCGTGCCGGGCCAGCACCGGCGGCAGCGCGGGGGCGGAGCGCCGGCCGAGCGCCTGCACCCGGGCGACCAGCTCGGCGAAGGCGAACGGCTTGGTCAGGTAGTCGTCGGCGCCCAGCCCGAGCCCCTCCACCCGGTCCCGAATGCCGGCCGCCGCGGTGAGCAGGAGCACCCGGGTGCCCGCGCCCGAGTCGGTGATGCTGCGGCACACCTCGTCGCCGGTGTGCCCGGGCATGTCCCGGTCCAGCACGGCCACGTCGTACCGGTTCACCCCGACCCGCTCCAGCGCGCCGTCGCCGTCGTAGCAGACGTCGACCGCCATCGAGAAGCGGCGCAGCCCCTCGGCGACCGTGTCCGCCAGCAACCGCTCGTCGTCCGCCACCAACACCCGCACGCCTGTTCTCCCCGTGGTTCCTCGCTGTCCGGGACACCGTCTCAGGCCGGAGTTAAGGGTTCTGTAAACACCGGCAGGAGCCATCCTCCACGGCGGCGTTCCTGGGACAAGCGATCCCGAGCCGGGCCAGGTCGGCGCCGCCCACGAGGCGTTCCTGACCGCTGGGCCGGAGGCGGCCCGGCGTACCGACCGGTGGCTGCGGGAGGTGGTGGCGCACCCCTGGCGCCGGAGAGCAGCGCGACACCGACCAACTGCAGCCCGGACTGAACCCGCCGAGGGCGGGCGACTCCAACTACGGTCAGCGGGCGTCGAGGACAGGTTGGCGGGGGTTCCAGGGTGGGCCGCCGGCGGCGTCGCGGCGGCGGCGGGCGATCGCCGACAACGCCTCCAGCACCACGCGGTTACCCAGGTACGCGGTGATGTCCGCGTGGTCGTACGGCGGGGCGACCTCGACCACGTCGACGCCGACGACGGGCAGCTCGTAGCAGCAGCGCCGGACCGCGTCGAGCAGCTGGCGGGAGGTCAGCCCGCCGGGCTCCGGGGTGCCGGTGCCGGGCGCCATGCCGGGGTCCACCACGTCCACGTCCACGGAGAGGAAGACGCCCTCGCACTCGTCCACCGCGATCCCGAACGCCTCCGTGAGGCACTCGTCCAGGCCGCGCGACACCAGCTCGGTCATCTCGTACGACCGCATCCGCTGCTCCGCCATCCACGACAGCGTCTCCGGGCCGGGCCAGTAGCCGCGCAGGCCGAGCTGGAGGAACCGGTCACCGCGTACGGCGCCGGACTCGATGAGCCGGCGCATCGGCTGGCCGTGCCCGTGCAGGCTGCCGAACTCGATGTCCCCCGTGTCGGCGTGCGCGTCGAAGTGCACCAGCGACACCCGGCCCGGCCCGTGGTGGCGGGCGACGCCGGTGGCGTCGGGCAGCGCGATGGAGTGGTCGCCGCCGAGCACCACCGGGATCGCGCCGGCGCGCGACACCGCGAAGACCGCCGACTCCAGGGCGGCCAGGGAGCGTTCGATGTCGCCGGAGAACATCTCGACGTCGCCGGCGTCGTACACCCGCAGGTCGCGCAGCGCGTCGACGCGCAGCGCGAGGGACGGGCGGGAGCCGTCGTGCGGAAGGTAGCAGGCCTGGCGGATGGCGGAGGGGCCGAACCGGGTGCCCGGCCGGTGCGAGGTGCCGCCGTCGAAGGGCGCGCCGACGATCACGACGTCGGCGTCGGCGAAGGACGACGGGTCGTCGAGCGCGCAGCGGTCGACGCCGAGGAAGGTGACGTCGGGGCCGAACATCGGGCCGTAGCGGGTCATCGCTGCCGTTCCTCCAGGGTGGGTCGGAGCCGGCGGCCCCGGCCGCCGCGCAGGGTGCTGGCGAGCACCAGCAGCAGGGCTACCACGAACATGGCCGTGCCGACGACGTTGACCTGCGGCGGGATGCCCCGCTGGGCGGCGCCCCAGACATACATCGGGAACGTGACGGTGGTGCCCGCGTTGAAGTTCGTGACGATGAAGTCGTCGAACGACAGCGAGAACGCCAGCAGCGCGGCGGCCACGATGCCGGGCCGCACCAACGGCAGCGTGACCAGCCGGAAGGTCTGCCACTCGCTGGCGTAGAGGTCCATCGCGGCCTCCTCCAGCCGGGAGTCCATCCCGGCCAGCCGCGCCCTGACGGTGACCACCACGAACGACAGGCAGAACATGACGTGCGCGATGACGACGGTCCAGAAGCCCTGCGGCACCCCGGCGGCGACGAAGAGGGCGAGCAGCGAGGTGCCCATCACCAGTTCGGGGGTGGCCATCGGCAGGAGGACCAGCACGTCGACCCCGGACCTGCCGCGGAACCGGTGCCGCACCAGCGCGAACGCCATCAGGGTGCCGAGCACCGTGGCGACCACGGTGGCGACGAAGCCGATCTGGACGCTGCGCACCACCGCGTCGCACATGTCGGAGGTGGCGCACGGGTTGCGCCAGTTGTCGAGCGTGAACTCGTGGAAGTCGTACGACAGGCGGCTGGACGGGCGGTTGAAGGACAGGGCGGCAACGACGGCGACCGGCAGGAGGAGGTAGCCGAGCACCAGCAGCGCCACGCCCGTCACCCAGCGGTCGGCCAGCCGGCGGAGGATCCGGGCCATCACGGCACCTCGTCCGTACCGGCCCGGCGCAGGCAGCCGAAGACGACCGCGAGGATCGCCGCCATCAGCAGGAACGACAGCGCCGCGCCCTGCGGATAGTCCAGCCGGACCAGGAACGCCGAGTCGATGACGTTGCCGATCATGTATTCGTTGGGGGTGCCGAGCAGTTCGGCGTTGATGTAGTCGCCGCTGGCCGGGATGAAGAAGAGCAGCGCGCCGGCGACCAGGCCCGGCATGGACAGCGGCAGCGTCACCCGGCGGAAGGCCCGCAGCGGGCTGGCGTAGAGGTCGCTCGCCGCCTCCAGCAGCCGGGGGTCGAGCCGCTCCAGGCTCGCGTACAGCGGCAGCACCAGGAAGGGCATGAAGTTGTACGTCAGGCCGAGCACCACCGCGACCGGGGTGGCCAGCAGCCGGCCGTCGGGGGCGAGCAGGTGCACGTCGCGCAGCAGCCCGACGACCCAGCCGTTGTCGGACAGGATGGTCTTCCAGGCCAGCGTGCGCACCAGGAAACTGGTGAACATCGGCGCGACCACGCAGACCAGCAGCAGGTTCTTCCACCGCCCGGCCTTCTGCGCGATCGCGTACGCCAGCGGGTAGCCCATCAGCAGCGCCAGCACCAGCGCGAGGCCGGCGTAGCCGAAGGACCGGGCGAACTGCGGCCAGTACGCCGCGAGCGCGTCCGGGTAGTTGCCGACCGCCCAGGTCAGCGCGTACCCGGTGGCGAGCGAGCCGGCGGGGTCGTAGAGGCTGGCGGCGGCGAGCTGCACCAGCGGCACCCCGAAGAAGAGGAGCAGCCACGCCGCGCCCGGCAGCAGGAGCAGGTACGGCCGCAGCCGGTGCGCGCGGCGGGGCGGCGGCGGGTGTCCCGACCCCGTGGCGGCGCGGGTGAGCACGCTCACGAGGGCACCCCGACCGGCTCGTCCCACACCGGCGTGCCCTCTCTCTCGCCGGGCTCCCGGGCCAGCAGGAAGGCGTGCCGGGGGTGCCAGTACGCCACGGCCGCCGCGCCCACCGCGCGCGGGCCGGTCGCGCCGCTGTTGGCCACGAAGACCGACAGCTCGCTGCCCCAGCCGGTACGCAGCAGGTACTGGGTGCTGGCTCCTGTGTAGGAGGCGTCGGTGACCACCCCGGTGACGTGCTGACAGCCGGCGGGAACCTGGTCGGCGGAGTCGACCAGGTGCAGCTTCTCCGGGCGTACGCCCAGGTGGACCGGCCCTCGGTCGGCGCGGGCCCGGTCGGCGGGCACCGAGAAGCGACCGCCGTGCACCGAGACCGCGACCTCGCCCCCGGCCGGGCCGGTGGCCTCGCCGGCGAGCAGGTTGGACTGGCCGAGGAAGTTTGCCACGAACCCGGTGGCCGGGAACTCGTAGAGGTCGGCGGGCGTGCCGAGTTGCTCGATCCTGCCGGCGTTCATCACCGCGACCGTGTCGGCCATCGTCATGGCCTCCTCCTGGTCGTGGGTGACGTGCACGAACGTGACGCCGACCTCGGTCTGGATCCGCTTCAGCTCGGCCTGCATCCGCCGGCGCAGCGTGAGGTCGAGGGCGCCGAGCGGCTCGTCCAGCAACAGCACCCGGGGGCGGTTGACCAGGGCGCGGGCCAGGGCGACCCGCTGTTGCTGGCCGCCGGAGAGCTGGGCTGGGCGGCGGTGGCCGAGGTCGTCGAGCCGCACCAGCGCGAGCATGGCCATGACCTGGTCGTCGACGGACCGGATGCCGCGCCGGCGCAGGCCGAAGGCCACGTTCTCGAAGACGTTCAGGTGCGGGAAGAGCGCGTAGCTCTGGAACACCGTGTTCACCGGCCGCTTGTACGGCCGCAGCCGGGTGACGTCCCGGTCGCCGAGCAGCACCCGCCCGCTGGTCGGCTCCTCCAGGCCGGCGATCATCCGCAGCGTGGTGGTCTTGCCGCAGCCGGACGGCCCGAGCAGGGCGAAGAACGCGCCCTGCGGGACGGTCAGGCTGAGGTCGTCGACGGCGGTGGCGGCGCCGTACCGCTTGGTGAGGCCGGCCAGCCGCAGGTCACCGGCCGGGGTCTCGCGTTCCGAGGTCGCCCTGCCCATGCTGATCACGCCCCGATGACCCGCTGGAACTTGCCCTCGTACTCGCGCTCCTGCTGCTCGTCCAGCGCCATGAAGACCTTGGACCTCGCCAGGATGGCCTCGTCCGGGAAGATCAGCGGGTTGGCGGCCAGCTCCGGGTCGATCTTCTCCATCTCGGCCTGGGCGCCCTGGACCGGGCAGATGTAGTTCACGAACGCGGCGAGCTTCGCGGCGATCGCCGGGTCGTAGTAGTGGTCGACGAGCCGCTCGGCGTTGCCCCGGTGGGTGGCCTTGTTCGGCACGACCACGTTGTCCGACCAGATCATCGCCCCGGACTCGGGCACCACAAACCTGATCTTGTCGTCGTCGAAGCCGAGCTGGATGGCGTCGCCGGACCAGCCGATGCACGCGGCGACGTCGCCCCTGGCGAGCTCGGGCGCGTAGTCGTTGCCGGTGAACCGGCGGATCTGGCCGGAGTCCACGGCCTTCCTGAGCTTGTTCAGCGCGTCGTCGAACTGCGCGGCGGTGAATTTCGCCGGGTCGTGGCCGTTCGACTGGAGCAGCAGGCCCATGGTGTCGCGCATCTCGGCCAGCGCGGTCACCCTGCCCTTGAGGTCGGGGCGGGTGAGCAGCTCGTCGACCGTACGGATCTCCTTGGTCACCCTGCCGTTGTAGGCCAGGCCCGCCAGCCCGGACTGCCAGGGAATGGCGAGCTGGTCCTGCGGGTCGAAGGACCGGTTGCGCAGCGACGGCAGCAGGTTGGCCGCGACGTTGGGCAGCTTCGACCGGTCGAGCTGCTGCACCCAGCCGAGGCGGATCAGCCGCGCCGCCATCCAGTCGGAGAGGACCACGACGTCGCGCCCGATGCTCTGGCAGCCCGCGAGCTGGTTGCGCACCTTGCCGAAGAACTCGTTGTTGTCGTTCACGTCCTCCGTGTAGGTCACCTGGATGCCCGTCTTCGCGACGAACGCGTCGAGGGTCGGCCGCTTCGCACCGTCGGACTCGTCGACGTCCATGTACTGCGGCCAGTTGGAGAACGTCAGCTTCTTCTCGGTGCCCGACAGGTCCTCGCTGACGCAGCCGGCCCCGCTCCGGGTGGCCGCCTCGGTGCCGCAGCCGGCCAGCGCGCCGCCCGCGGCCAGCAGCGTGGCCGAGCCGAGGGCGCCGGTGAGCAGTCCACGCCGGGTGAGGGACCGAGCGCGAGTGCGCATGTGACGACTCCTGGGGGTCGACGTCGGCGGGACGGGGGAGGGTGGCGCGCCGGCGGGAGGGTGCAAAGGACGAATGATCCTGACATGAGGCCCCCTCCCTTACAAGTGATTCCGTTGCGGCGATAGCTCCAGACGACGAATTACGCCAAACTGTGCGAGGCCACCCGGCGCGGCCCGGGAACCGACATGGGGAGCGGTCGATGACGAACCGGCAGCACGACAACGGCAACGGCGGGCGAAGGGTCACCGTCCGCGAGGGCGCCGGCCACGCCCTGCTCGACGACGTGGCGAAGCAGATCATCGAGCAGCTCCAGGAGGACGGCCGCCGGCCGTACGCGACCATCGGCAAGGCGGTCGGGCTGTCGGAGGCGGCGGTACGCCAGCGCGTGCAGCGGCTGCTCGACGCCGGGGTGATGCAGATCGTGGCCGTGACCGACCCGCTCCAGCTCGGCTTCCCCCGCCAGGCCATGATCGGCCTGCGTACCGACGGCGACATGGAGGCGGTGGCCGACCGCCTCGCCGAGCTGGACGAGGTCGCCTACGTGGTGATCACGGCGGGCTCGTTCGACCTGCTGACGGAGGTGGTGTGCCGCAACGACGACCACCTGCTGGAGATCCTCCAGCGGCTGCGGGCGGTCGAGGGCGTGCTGTCGACGGAGGCGTTCGTCTATCTCAAGCTGCGCAAGCAGACGTACTCCTGGGGCACCGCCTGATCCGGCCGCCGGCCCGGTCGGAGGCCACCGGGTTGCCGGTCGGGATCAGCCGGCGCGCCCGACGGAGGCGACGAACGCCCGCCAGGCGTCGGGTGCGAAGCTGAGGGTGCCGCCGTCGCGGTCCTTGCTGTCCCGGACCAGCACCCGGCCGGGCAGGTTGTCGGCCACCTCGACGCAGTCGCCGCCGTTGTTGCTGCTGCGGGTGGCGGTGCGCCAGCGGGCGTCGGTCATGTCCATGTCGTCGCCACTTCCCTGATCAGCTCGATCGACCGGCGTCGCGGCAGCGCCTCGCCCGCCACGCTCTCCCATCTGCCGCCCAGGCTAGCAATGTCGGCACTCTCGGTCACCACCTGACCGCGAAGCTGGTTGTCCACATAGGCCGCCTCGGCGCCGTCGGGCAGGCGGATCAGGACGAACGGCCCGGCGAGCCCGGTGTGCCAGGGCACCTCGGCCGGGATCACCCGCACCTGCACGTGCTCCTGCTCGGCGACCGTCAGCAGATGGGCCAACTGGCCGGCCATCACCGCCCGGTCGCCGACCAGCCGCCGCAACACCACCTCGTCGATCACGGCGACGAGCTGCGGCGGAGCCTCCCGCGCCAGGAGCGCCTGCCGGGCCACCCGACCGGCGACGATCTCGTCCACCTCGGCCGGCGGGAGCAGGCCGCCCGTCCCCAGCACCGCGCGGGCGTACCCTTCCGTCTGCAACAGCCCCGGCACCAGCAGCGGCTGGTAGGTGCGGATCGAGACGGCGTCCTGTTCGAGCTCGGCCCACGGCCGGAACCAGGGCAGGTCACGGCGTCGGAACGGCTCGGGCCACAGCTCGGCGGCGTCGCGGCCGAGCACCTCGGCGACGGCGAGCCGGGTCCTGGGGTGCGGTATCCGACCCGACGCGAGCCACCGGCCCGCCGTCTTCGGGTCCACACCCACCTTCTCCGCCAGCGACTCGACCGTCTCCCCCTTCTCGGCCATCGCCACCCGCAGCACCTCGTTCACACCCGACCTCCCACGCCGACGTCACACTCGGGCGCACCGTAGCGACGCTGCGTGCTCGCGTCGCCGCCGAACCGCCGTGTCGCGCGGGGACTTGTTTCGCGCGTTCCGGGTGGCCGACCGCTGCCCGGAAAAGGCCCTGGACATGCCGCCGGCACCCGGCCGCCGGACGCGGGCGACGCTTGACGCCCCGCCGGCCCTCGTTGCGCAACCTCGCCGACCCGACCGTGCCCGAGTCGCTGTCCGGGCGGGCCGACCCCCGCCGTCATCCGGAGCAGCCCGCCGACGCCGGGCGACTCCCCGGGGCGGCCCCGTCTCGGCGGAACCGGGCTCCGGGAGGGACCGGAAGTTCCCGGCCGACGGCGCCGACCTGACCTCGCCCACCCTGTCGAGCTGATGTCACAAACGACTCAACCAAACGCCCGCCGCACCCCGACGCCACCCTGTCATGACGCCGGCAACCGAACCTCGCCCACCCTGTCGAGCTGATGTCACAAACGACTCAACCAAACGCCCGCCGCACCCCGACGCCACCCTGTCATGACGCCGGCAACCGAACCTCGCCCACCCTGTCGAGCTGATGTCACAAACGACTCAACCAAACGCCCGCCGCACCCCGGCGCCCCAGCACCCCGGCGTCGCGGCGTCCCGGCGTCCCGGCGTCCCGGTGTCCCGGTGTCCCGGTGTCCCGGTGTCCCGGTGTCCCGGCGTCCCGGTGTCCCGGTGTCCCGGTGTCGTGATGTCGTAACCGACTCAGCTCGACAGGGCCCGGCCAAGTACCCCTCGCCCGCCCACTCGCGGCAGCTTCGCGACCGGGTCGATCGCCCGGCCCGATGAGGGTGCGGGCGCACTCAGGGCGGCACCGCACGTGGGCGGCGGTGGCCGTTGCCGGGTGCCGGCGACGGAGGACGCCCGGACACCGACCGCGAGAGCGTGCGGATTCCGTCGCTCCGACACTCAACATCCTCCGAATCCGTTGCAGAAGTGCCAAGTCACAGCCGATTTCACTTGCCTTTGCAGCTCAGGGTGTGCGATAACCGTGGGCAGAGCGGCCGGCGTCACCCCACACCGGCCCGGGACCGATGGGGCTCACATGGCGAACGCCACCGACCACCTCTGGATGCACTTCACGCGGATGGCGAGCTACTCCGCCGGCGAGGTGCCGACCATCGTGCGCGGCGACGGCGCGTACGTCTGGGACGCCCAGGGCCGCCGCTACCTGGACGGGCTCGCGGGGCTCTTCGTGGTCAACGCCGGCCACGGGCGCGCCGAGCTGGCCGAGGCCGCCGCCAAGCAGGCGGGCGAGCTGGCCTACTTCCCGCTCTGGTCCTATGCCCACCCCAAGGCGGTCGAGCTGGCCGAGCGGATCGCGGCGCTGACCCCCGGCGACCTCGATCGCGTCTTCTTCACCACCGGCGGGTCGGAGGCCGTCGAGGCGGCGTGGAAGCTGGCCCGGGCCTACTTCAAGCGCACCGGCAGGCCCAACAAGCACAAGGTGGTCAGCCGCCACGTCGCCTACCACGGCACCTCGATGGGGGCGCTGTCGATCACCGGCCTGCCCGGCATCAAGAGCGACTTCGAGCCGCTCGTGCCCGGCGGCATCAAGGTGCCGAACACCAACTTCTACCGCGCTCCGGAGCACGGCGACTCCCCGGAGGCGTTCGGCCGGTGGGCCGCCGACGAGATCGGCCGCGCCATCGAGCGGGAGGGGCCGGACACCGTCGCGGCCGTGTTCCTGGAGCCGGTGCAGAACTCCGGCGGCTGCTTCCCGCCGCCGCCCGGCTACTTCGAGCGGGTCCGCCAGATCTGCGACGCGTACGACGTGCTGCTCGTCTCCGACGAGGTGATCTGCTCCTGGGGCCGGCTCGGCGAGTACTTCGGCGCCGTCCGGTACGGGTACCAGCCCGACATCATCACCACCGCGAAGGGGATCACCTCCGGCTACGCCCCGCTCGGCGCGATGATCGCCAGCGAGCGGCTGATGGAGCCCTTCCTGACCGAGACCGGAGTCTTCGCCCACGGGGTGACCTTCGGCGGTCACCCGGTCTCCTGCGCGGTCGCCCTGGCCAACCTGGAGGTCTTCGCCCGCGAGAACCTGATCGGCCACGTCCGGGCCAACGAGGCGGCCTTCCGCGCCACCCTCGAGAAGCTGCACGACCTGCCGATCGTCGGCGACGTGCGCGGCGACGGCTACTTCTACGGCATCGAGCTGGTCAAGGACAAGGCCACCCGGGCGACCTTCGACGAGGCCGAGTCCGAGCGGCTGCTGCGCGGCTTCCTGTCCACGGCGCTGTTCTCGGCCGGGCTCTACTGCCGCGCCGACGACCGGGGCGACCCCGTGGTGCAGCTCGCGCCGCCGCTGATCGCCGGGCAGCAGCAGTTCGACGAGATCGAGCAGATCCTGCGCGCGGTGCTCACCGAGGCGTGGGCGCGCCTGTAGCTCCCCGCCGTCCGGCCGGGCCGGCCGGGCGCCTCACATGCGCCGGTGGCCGCGCGCCCCACGTGCGTCAGTGGCCGCGCACCCCACGTGCGCCGGTGGCCGCGCGCCCCACGTGCGTCAGTGGCTGGGGGGAATGACGCGCAGGTGGCCCCGGCGGCCCGTCTGCGGGGCCGAGTTCAGCGTCTCGTCGTCCTCCGGCGGGCGGGGGGCCACCGGGCGGGCGGCCTCGCGGACGGCCTCGGCGAGGGCCACCAGGTCGTCGGTGGTGGGCGGCGGGGGCTCGAACTCGCCCTCGTGCCGGACGACGTCCCATCCGCGTGGGGCGGTGAGGCTGCGGGCGTGCGGCTCGCAGAGGTCGTAGGTGTGCGGCTCGGCGAAGGCGGCCAGCGGCCCCACCACTGCTGTCGACTCGTTGTAGACATAGGTCAGCGTGGCGACCGCTTGCCGGGGGCAGCCGTTACGGGAGCAGCGCCGTGGTGACCTCACGGCGGCAGGGTATCTCCATTACCGGGTCCGGCGCACCGCTTCGCGTTGCGACACGCCCGTCGCGGTGATCACAATTCGGCCGGTTCGGCGGCGCGGCGCGCCACATCCGCGGCGCTGCCGCAGGCCAGGTCGGTGCGGGAGCTAACCTGTCCCTCATGACGAGCCCGGAACACCGCCGCCCCGGCCCCGGCCGGCGCGCCCACCGCGACCGGCACGGGCGCGGCCTGCGCGGGCGGCTGGTGCCGGCGACGGTGCCGCTGGCGCGGACGAAGGCGGAGATCTTCGACGACCTCGTGCTGGACACCGTCGAGACCCTGGAACGACGGTTCGCCAAGGAACTGGCCGGTGTCGAGTTCGCGGTGGAGGACGTCCCGCCGGACCTGAACGTCTACGACTCCGACGTGCTGGAGGACGGCGAGGTGCCGCTCGCGCGCCTGCTGCCCGGCCGGCCGGGCCGGCAGGAGGTGCCGCCGCGGATCGTGCTCTATCGTCGCCCGCTCGAGTTCCGGGCCATGGATCGCGAGGATCTCGCGGACCTCGTCCACGACGTGATCATCGAGCAGGTGGCCAACCTGCTCGGGGTCGACCCGGACGAGTTGGCCTGAGCCGCCCGCCGGGTGCCGCCGCCAACGGCGACCGGTTCGTTCGCGCCTGAGCCGGGCGGCCCCCACCGCCCCGGCCCGGCGACACTCAGGCGGCCCGCCGCTTGAGCTTGCGCCGCTCCCGTTCCGAGAGCCCACCCCAGATCCCGAACCGCTCGTCGTGGCCGAGAGCGTATTCGAGGCATTCCGTCTTGACCTCGCAACGCGAGCAGATTCGCTTCGCCTCGCGGGTCGAGCCGCCCTTCTCGGGGAAGAACGCCTCCGGGTCGGTCTGCGAGCAGAGCGCCCGCTCCTGCCACTCCGGCGCGTTTCCGAGCAGGTCGGCCACCTCAAGCTGGCCGTCCATCAAAAGCCTCCTTGTCGCGCACCGGCGTCATCGCCGCTGCAACCCCCCACGCGAAAGGCGCGCGTGTCCGTGCGGTCCGATTTGCTGCGTTCCGTGCGAACAACCCCATTCAAATTACACGCGTGTAATGCGTGCGCCGTCAAGCCAAACTTGATAATGGAGTCGCCCTCCCGACAACACTCCGGACGACCACCCGGCCGCCCGGCCTCGCAACCTGCCATATCGATTCAGACCCCGGCCGAGTAACGCCCTCTCCGGCGAGTTGCCCGAGTTTTCTCCCGTGGCGCTTCTCCGCCGACCCGACCGGACACGCCCGACGGAGACCCCCGAAAGACCACCACCACAATCGTTGATCTTGGTGGGGCACAGGTTAACGCGACTTCGCGCCGACCGCCCGTCGAGCGATGAACTACCGGCGCCATCCCGTCCACGATGTGGACTCTGTGCCGCGCGGACCGGCGGCGGCCGACCCCAACGGAGGCCTGGCGCATTCCCTCCACCAGGCACGATCCGGGATCTGCCCGCCCGCCGCGGCATTCGCTTCACCGGTGTCCGCTCGTCCCACCTGACGGTATCAGCGCCGATGCGCGGATCCGGTCCGGCGACACTGTGGAAGGTGCCGTCGCGCTCCCGGGCGCCGGGGTGCGTACGCGGCTCGTCGTCCCGGCCGACCCCGTTCTCCGGCCCCGACGCACCCGTCCGGTGTGGATGAGGCCGTTTCGCTTCCGGCCCGGTCCGGCCGCGGTGTTCGGCCCCGGTACGCCGATCGGCCGCCGTACGAACCAGGCGGTGAATTCGCACCGGTACGGCCGGCGGCGGGAAAAGGCGCGACCCTAGGGCCGGGGGCGACCGTACGCGGTGGTGCGCCTGCGCGCTGGCCGTCCCGCCGCCGCGGCAATGGCGATCAACTGCTCCTCGGTACGCGCCGAACCGTTGCCGGAGCCGGCCATCCGGGAAATGGTCTCCTCCATCAGCGTGCCGCCCAGGTCGTTGCAGCCGCCCCGGAGCATCGCCGCCGTGCCCTCGTCGCCGAGCTTCACCCAGGAGCACTGGATGTTGTCGATGCGGCCGTGCAGCAGCAGCCGGGCCATCGCGTGCACCACCCGGTTCTCCCGCCAGGTCGGCCCCGGGCGGGCGATGCCGGCCAGGTAGATCGGCGCGTTGGTGTGTACGAACGGCAGCGCCACGAACTCGGTGAACCCGCCCGTGCGGTCCTGCACGCCGGCCAGCACCCGGAAGTGCGCGAGCCACTGCCCGGGATGGTCGACGTGGCCGTACATCATCGTGGAGCTGGAGCGGATGCCCAGCTCGTGGGCCGTGCTCACCACGTCGACCCAGGCGGCGGCCGGCAGTTTGCCCTTGGTGAGCACCCAGCGCACGTCGTCGTCGAGGATCTCCGCGGCGGTGCCGGGGATGGTGTCCAGCCCGGCCTCGCGCAGCCCGGTCAGCCACTCCTGCACCGACACGCCGGCCTTCGCGGCGGCGGTGACGATCTCCATCGGCGAGAACGCGTGCACGTGCATCCCCGGCACCCGTGCCTTGATCGCCCGGACCAGGTCGGCGTAGACGGTCACCGGCAGCTTCGGGTCGATCCCGCCCTGGAGGCAGACCTCGCTCGCGCCGGCCGCCCACGCCTCCTCGGCCCGGTCGGCGACCTGCTCCACCGACAGCCGGTAGGCGTCGGCGTCGCGCTCGCGCTGGGCGAAGGCGCAGAAGCGGCAGCCGACGTAGCAGACGTTGCTGAAGTTGATGTTGCGGTTGACCACGTACGTCACGTCGTCGCCGACCGCCGCCCGGCGGACGTCGTCGGCGAGCCGGCACAGCTCGTCGAGTGCCGGCCCGTCGGCGGCGAACAGCGCCAGCGCCGCGTCGGCGTGCCTCGGCTCCAGCAGCGCGGCCGGGTCGTCGGCGGCCAGCCGCAGCCCGGCCCGCAGGTCGCCGCCGGTCCCGCTCCCGCCGCCGGCGGTGACCTTGCCGGCCACCTCGGACCAGTCGCCGTAGACGTGGTCGAAGTCGCCGCGCCGGTCGCCCGTCCGGCCGGTGGTGTCGATGGTGGCGTGCAGGTCGACCCGGCCGCCGTACGTCTCGTCGGGTTCCTGCCAGGGGCGGCCCACTGGCCGGGCCTCCTCGACGGCCAGCCCGGTCGCCGGGTCGGCCAGCGCGCCGACGTGCGGCAACAGGCGCGGGTCGAGCCACGGGTCGCCGGCCCGCACGTACTCGGGGTAGATCGTCAGCCGCTCGCGCAGCGTGAAGCCGGACTTCTCCGTGTGCCGGGCCAGCTCGTCGATCTGCGGCCAGGGGCGTTCCGGGTTGACGTGGTCCGGGGTCAGCGGGGAGACCCCGCCCCAGTCGTCGATGCCGGCGCGCAGCAGCAGGTCGTACTCGCCCGCGATCAGGTTCGGCGGGGCCTGGATGCGGGCCTTCGGGCCGAGCAGCACCCGGGCCACCGCCACCGTGGCGGCCAGGTCGTGCAGCTCGGCGTCGGGCATGCCGCGCATCGCCGTGTCCGGCTTCGCGCGGAAGTTCTGCACGATCACCTCCTGGAGGTGGCCGTACTCGCGGTGCGCGCGGCGGATCGCGAAGATCGCGTCGACCCGCTCGGCGGGCGTCTCGCCGATGCCGATCAGGATGCCGGTGGTGAACGGCACGCCCACCCGGCCCGCGTCGTCGAGCACCCGCAGCCGTACCGCCGGCTCCTTGTCGGGCGAGCCGAAGTGCGGGCCGCCCGGCTCCGACCAGAGCCGCGTCGCCGTGGTCTCCAGCATCATCCCCATGCTGGGCGCGACGGGCTTGAGCCGCTGCAACTCCGACCAGGAGAGCACCCCCGGGTTGAGGTGCGGCAGCAGCCCGGTCTCCTCCAGCACCGCCACCGCGCACGCGCGCAGATAGTCCAGAGTGGAGTCGTAGCCGCGCTCGTCCAGCCACCGTCGGGCCGCCGGCCAGCGCTCCTCGGGCCGGTCGCCGAGCGTGAACAGGGCCTCCTTGCAGCCCTGGGCCGCGCCCGCCCGGGCGATGGCGAGGACCTCGTCGCGGTCGAGGAAGGCAGCCGGCAGCCGGTGCGGCACCGTCGCGAAGGTGCAGTAGTGGCAGCGGTCCCGGCACAGCCGGGTGAGGGGGATGAAGACCTTCTTCGAGTACGTGACCACGCCCGGCCGCCCGGCCTCGCGCAGCCCGGCGTCGCGGACTGCGCCCGCCACCTCGAGCAGCTCGTCCAGCGCCTCGCCCCGGGCGGCCAGCAGCGCGGTGGCCTCGTCGACGTCGAGCGCCCGCCCGGTCGCGGCCCGACGCAGCGCCCGCCGCACGCTCGCGTCGGTCGGGCCGGGCTCGGTGCGATCAACCATCCGCCCAGCCTAAGCGTTCACCGGTCCCGCCCCGCCCGCCCGGCCCGCGCCGTGAACAAGCGCACCACCCGCCGGCCGGGGCCCCGGCGGCCGGCCGAAGAGGGGCGGGAAGCGCGAGCGCCCCGCACGGGACCGTGCGGGGCGCTCGGGTGACGGGTGGTGCCGCCCGGTCAGCGGGGGGCGTCGGGGTTGTCGCCCGGGTTGATGTGCTGGGTGCGGTCGGAATCGCCGTCGGTGGGGCGCGGGATCGCCTGGGTGGGCTCGACCGACTGGCGCGGGATCGCCTGCGTCGGCTCGGCCGAGGGCGGCTGCCCGAACGGCGGGGCGCTCGGCGTCGCCCCGAACGGGGGCGCGGACTGCGGCGCGGCGTTGGCCGGCGGGCCGGACTGCGGCGCCGGGTTGAACGGCGGAGTCGGCTGCGCGCCGCCGAACTGCCCGGGCTGCTGACCGTACGGGGCGCCGTACGTGCCGGGGGCGGCCCAGCCGCCCGGCTGGCCGGGGGCCGGCTGGCCAGGCTGACCCGGCTGCCCCGGGTAGCCGCCCTGCTGCTGCGGCCAACCGGGCTGCGGCTGGCCGTACACGCCGGGCTGGGGCTTCGGCTTGGGGACGTAGTACAGAGTGCGCCAGATCTTGAAGACGACGAACGCGGCGAGCGCGAGGAGCGCCAGCCATCCCGCCCGGGTCAGCAGGCCGAGGAAGGCGTCCAGGATCTCGCCCTCGGCCAGCCGGTCGACCGTCCAGATGAGGATGGTCAGCACGCCGAACAGGGCGCTGACCGCGTACTCGACGAGCGCCACCTGGGTGATCAGTTTCGCCTTGCCGGTGGCGGGACGCACGTGCGTGACGAGCAGCACGGCCAGCACCGGCAGGACCACGGCCTCCAGGCCGACGAAGGCGAAGAAGGCGCTGCCCGCCCGGCCGGCGAACGTGGTGTACTGAGCCGGCGTCAGCAACCGGATCAGGCCGACGAAGAGGAACACGGCGTTCGCGCCGAGAAGCACGAACGCGGCGAGCTCCCGCAACGGCTTGGTCAGTTGGCTGGCCTGCGTCCCTTCGGTGGGCGCGGGCTCGGCGGGGCTGGTCACGGAATCCCCCTCGGGGCGAAAGCGGACAGTTGCCGACGTGAGCCTAGTCTCCCGGGCCACCGGCCGATCGGAGGCGGCCCGTGCGCGAGGATGTCGGCATGCGCATCGTGGTTCTGACGGGCGGCATCGGGGGCGCCCGCTTCCTGCTCGGCGTCCGGGCGTACGCCCGCGAGGTCGGTGCCGAGGTGACCGCCGTGGTCAACGTCGGCGACGACCTGCTGCTGCACGGGCTCAAGGTCTGCCCCGACCTCGACAGTGTGATGTACACGCTGGGCGGCGGCGCCGACCCCGTGCGGGGCTGGGGCCGGGTCGGCGAGAGCTGGACGGTCAAGCAGGAGCTGGCCGCCTACGGCGCCGAGCCGACCTGGTTCGGGCTTGGCGACAAGGACGTCGCCACCCATCTGGTGCGTACGACCATGCTCAACGCCGGCTATCCGCTGCACGCGGTCACCGAGGCGCTCGCCACCCGCTGGGAGCCGGGCGTACGCCTGCTGCCGGCGACCGACGACCGGCTGGAGACGCACGTCGTGGTGAGCGACGGCGAGCCGGCGGGCCCGGACGGCGGCGGTCAGCGGGCCATCCACTTCCAGGAGTGGTGGGTACGCCACCGCGGGAACATCCCCACCCACCGGTTCGTCTTCGTCGGCGCGGAGACCGCGAAGCCCGCGCCCGGCGTGGTGGCGGCGATCGCGGAGGCCGACGTGGTGTTGATCGCGCCGAGCAACCCGGTGGTGAGCATCGCCCCGATCCTGGCCGTGCCCGGGCTGCGCGAGGCGGTCACCGACGGCCCCGCCCCGGTGGTCGGCGTGTCGCCGATCGTCGGCGGCGCGCCGGTGCGCGGCATGGCGGACCGCTGCCTGGCGGTGCTCGGGGTGGAGTGCAGCGCGGCCGGCGTGGGCCGCCTCTACGGCGGCCGGTCGGCGGGCGGGCTGCTCGACGGCTGGCTGGTCGCCGAGGAGGACGCCGGTGCCCTGGTGCCGGAGGTGACGGTGCGCTCGGCACCCCTGCTGATGACCGACGAGGCGGCGACGGCGGCCATGGTCCGCGCCGCGCTGGAGCTGACGTGAGGCTGGAGATCCTGCCGGTGCCGGGCATCGGCCACGTGTCCGAGGGCGACGACCTCGCCGCCCTGATCGCCACCGCCGCGCCCTGGCTGCGCGACGGCGACGTGCTGGTGGTGACCAGCAAGATCGTCTCCAAGGCGGAGGGGCGGCTGGTGGACGTCCCGGCGGACGGCCCGGAGCGGCTCGCCGCGCGCGACGAGGTGCTGGCCGCCGAGACGGCGCGGGTGGTGGCGACCCGGGGCGCCACCCGCATCGTGCAGACGCACCACGGGTTCGTGATGGCCTCCGCCGGCATCGACGCCTCGAACGTCGACAAGACCCGGCTGGTGCTGCTCCCGGAGGACCCGGACGCCTCGGCCCGGGCGCTGCGCGCCGCCCTGCGCGACCGCTACCACGTCGACGTCGCGGTGATCGTCAGCGACACGATGGGCCGGCCCTGGCGCAACGGGCTCACCGACGTGGCGCTCGGCGTCGCCGGGATGGACGCGATCCGCGACCACCGGGGCGAGGTCGACCCGTACGGCAACGAGCTCCAGCTCACCCAGATGGCGGTCGTGGACGAGCTGGCCGGCGCGGGCGAGCTGATCAAGGGCAAGTGCGACCAGGTGCCCGTCGCGGTGGTGCGGGGCTACCTCACCGCGCCCCGGCCCGACGACGGCGCCGGCGCGGCGGCGCTGGTCCGGGACGCCTCGATGGACCTGTTCTCGCTGGGCACCGCCGAGGCGAGGGCGGCCGGGCTGGCCGCCGCCGCCACCCTGCCCGACGCCACCAACCCGACCCCGCCAGACGTGGACGCGGTGCGGCGGGCGATCGCCGCGGTCGCCGGCGTGGTCGCGCCCGGCACGGAGTTCACCCTGGTCACCGACGAGGCCGTACGCGCCGGAACGGTCGCCGCCGTCGCGGACTGGCCGGCGGGGGCGACGGCGCTGGTGCTCGGTTCTCCGGCCGACCCGGCCGGCCCGCTCGAGCTGGTCCGCTTCGGCGCCGACCTGCACCGCCTGCGCGCGGCCCTGGCGGCGGAGGGCGTCGCCTCGCTCCCACTGCCCCCGCCGGCCGGCACCCCGGCTGCGGCCTGCCTGGCCCTCTGAGGGGGCGGCGGTCAGGAGTTGAGCATGGCCCGCCCCAGCGGGGTGAGGGTGTGCAGGACGGTGTTGCGGTCCCGGTGGCTGACCAGGAGGCCGGCGTTGCGCAGCACGGTGGTGTGCTGGCTGGCGGCGGCCGGCGAGATGTTCAGCCGCCGCGCCACCTCCCCCGTGGTGCAGCCGTCGTCGCTGACGGCCAGCACGGCGGCCCGGGTGCGGCCGAGCAGCGCGGCCAGCGCCTCCCGCCCGGCGTCCGGCGTGCCCGGGCCGGCGGCCTCGCCGGGGGCGGGTGCGAGCCCGCCCAGCCGGTCCACCGGATAGACGAGGACCGGCGGCAGCGCCGGGTCGAGCAGGGCGACCGGGGTGGCCGCGCAGAAGAACGACGGGACCAGCAGCAGGCCACGCCCGTCCAGGTGCAGCTCGCGGCTGTGCGGGTAGCCGCGGACCTGGAGCACCCCGGACTCCCAGTGCAGGGCGGGCCGCAGGCCGGCCAGCAGCCCCTCGACCCCGCCGTCGAGCAGGGACCGGGCGCGGCGGGCCCGGTCGGCCTCCACGGCCGCCTGGATCCGGGTCCAGTACGGATCGATCGCCAGGTCGCGGTACTGCTCCATGGCGCCGGTCAGGTCGTGCAGCGTGCCCGGTTCGCCCCTGGCCAGCGCGGTCGCGGCGGCGGGCAGCGCGTTGCCGGCGGCGAGGAGGGACAGGTCGCGGCGCAGCAGCGACACCGGGGTGCGCCGGACGGCCTCCAGGCCGGCCTCGAAGCCGTCCGTGCTCTCGTACGGGGTGAGGAAGTCGGGAAAGTAGCCGCGCGGCGGGTTCAACGCCAGGAGCAGGCGGAGCCCGGCGGAGGCCGGACCCTGGCGCAGCCCCCGGGTCACGGTGTGCCGCCAGCCCGCCAGCAACGGATCACGGTCGCGCGTTGGCAGCAGGTGCAGACTGAGGACCAGTTCCCACACCGGGTCCGCCGCCGGAGCCACCCGGGTCCGGAGGATGTCCTCTGCGGAGAAATGGATCTTCAGCATGGAGCGCTCCCGTGTCGCTCGGCAGGGGGATGCCGGGTGACCGTTGAAGCGTACCCGGGCGGCACTTATCTCCGTTTTTCAGCCTGAGCTGAAAAACCTCGACGTCGACCGCGCAGGTTCGTCATGCTTCCACTGCCCGTACGGGGCGGGCGCGTCGGTGACGCGCCCGCGAGTCGGGGCCCCAGGGGGACGGGGAGACCGGCGACCGGGCAGCGCCACGAGGGTCTGCGGGCCTGCTCCGCGGAGGCGCTGTCCGGTCGCCGGTCCGGGCCCGCCCGGTCGAGCCGACCCTTGGCACCGCCAGCCGGCAGGGGCCGTCCGCAGGGAGCGTGGCTCCCCGGCCGGACCGCCGGCGTTCAGTCCGCCCAGAGGGCCACGCGGTGGTCCTCGTCGGTGACGTAGAAGCTGCGCCCGTCCCGCTCCGCCACCCCCTCGACGTGGTGGAACGGCGCCAGGTCGGCCACCAGCTCGCCAGGGACGAGGTGCCCGTCGCCGGGCGCGGGGAACCGGACGTGCCGGGAGGTGACGTCGCCGCCGGTCGGATGGTCGTCGAGCAGCACCGAACCCTTGCCGAGCGCGTCGATCGACCCGATCACCGCCGCGTAGCCGCCGCCGTCGGTGGGGGTGATCGCGCGGAAGCCGGCCAGCGCGCCGGGCGGGGTCACCCCGGTCAGGACGTACGCGCCGGCCGCCTCCGGCCAGCTCGGCGCGGGATCGAACATCCCCGGCACGCCCGTCAGCTCGACGAGGATCGGCTCGCCGTCGGCGGTGACCGGGAACCGCAGTCCGAGCAGGACGCCGCCGGCCGGCGTGAAGGCGGCGCCCTCGACGTTCAGCGGCAGGTCGTCGGGGACGAGCCGGCTGACCCAGCCCTTCGACCGGGCGGTGCCGCGTGCGACGGTCTCCCCGATGAACCGGGCCCGCACCCGCTCGCCCGGGGGCAGCGGGGTGAACGCCGCCTTGAGCAGGGCGTCGTTGACCGCCCGGTGCAGCCGGAAGCGGTTGCGCACCACCTGCACCGGCAGCGTCCCGCCGGCCGCGTCGTCCTCCCGGAACCGGGCCACGAAGGCGCGACGCGGGCGCAGCGGCCCGCCCTTCGAGCCGAAGTGCGAGCCGAAGACGTACACCCAGCCGTCGTGGCGGGCGAGCGCCTCGCCGTCCTCCGTCCGGCCGTTCTCGGCCCCGGCGTCGGCGGTCACGTGGCGGGCGACCCACTCGCCGTCGTCGAGTTCCAGCAGCAGGGCCAGGCACTGCTCCACCGGCCCCTCGTCCAGCACCGTCCAGAAGCCCTGCCGGGCGCCGTACGCGCGCAGCAGCGCGGTGGAGCGCACCGGCAGCAGGTCGCTGGCCTCGTTGCCGGCCACGACGAATTCCAGCAGTCGCAGGGTCACCGGGCCAGGGTACGAAGCGCCGGCTCGTACAGTGTCGGCATGCCGGACTCCCCCGCCACCGCGCTCCGGACGACGCCGCCGCCCGCCGACGGCGACGGCGACGCCCACGCGGCCCCGCACGCCGACGGCGACCTTCGCGCGGCGCACCCGACCCACGGCGACGCCAACGCGGCGCACCCGACCCACGGCGACGCCAACGCGGCGCCGCACGCCGACGGCGGCCTTCGCGCGGCCCCGCACGCCGACGGCGACCTTCGCGCGGCGCACCCGACCCACGGCGACGCCCACGCGGCGCCGCACGCCGACGGCGACCTCGGCGCGGCCCCGCACGCCGACGCCGGCGTCCACGCGGCGCTGCACGCCGACGCCGTCGCCACACTGCGCCGCTGGGAGCCGACCGGCCCGGAAGCCGCCGAGGCCCGGGACCGCACCCTGGCGCTGCTGGCCGCCGGGCCGGTGGCGATGGGCCGGGCGCACCGGCCCGGGCACGTCACGGCGAGCGCGCTGGTGCTCGACGCCACCGGGTCGCGGGTGCTGCTCTGCCTGCACGGCAAGTTCCGCAAGTGGGTGCAGCTCGGCGGGCACTGCGAGCCCGCCGACCGGACCCTCGCCGGCGCCGCCCTGCGGGAGGCCGCCGAGGAGTCCGGCATCGCCGGCCTGCGGATCGACCCGGTCCCGATCGACGTGGACATCCACCCGGTGCGGTGCCAGGGCGGCTCCCTGCACTACGACGTGCGGTTCGCCGTCCTGGCCCCGCCCGGCGCGGCGGAACGGGTCAGCGACGAGTCCGAGGCGCTGGGCTGGTTCCCGCCGGACCGGCTGCCGGAGCCGCTGGCCGGCGGGACGGCGCGGTTGGTCACCCCGGCCCTGGCGACGCTCAGACGAGCCCCTCTTCGCCCCGCTCCTTGAGTTCGTCGACGATCTTCTTGACGTCCTGCGCCCGGTCGCGCGGGCAGACCAGCAGCGCGTCCGGGGTGTCGACGACGATGAGGTCGTGCACGCCGACGGCGGCCACCAGCCGCCCGGAGTGCGGCACCACCACCAGCCCCGAGCTGTCCCGCAGCAGCACGCCCGGCTTGGCGTCGGCGCCGAGCACCACGTTGCCGTCGGCGTCGGCGGGCAGCACCTCGCCCAGGGTGTGGAAGTCGCCGACGTCGTTCCAGCCGAAGTCGCCCGGCACGGTCGCCACCCGCCCGGCGGTCGCCGCGCCCTCCATCACCGCGTAGTCGACGGAGATCTTCGGCAGCGTCGGCCAGACCGTGCCGAGCACGTCGTCCTGCGCCTCGGTGCCCCACGCCTCGGCGATCGCGGCGATCCCGGCGTGCAGGGCGGGCTGCTGGCGGGCCAGCTCGGCGAGGAACACGTCGACCCGCCAGACGAACATGCTGGCGTTCCAGAGGTGCCGGCCGGAGCGCAGGTACGCCTCGGCGACGTCCGCGCTCGGCTTCTCCTTGAACTCGGCGACCGGGCGCAGCGGGCCGCCGTCGACCGGGTCGCCGGTCTGGAGGTAGCCGTAGCCGGTCTCCGCCCGGGTCGGCGTGATCCCGACCGTCATCAGCAGGCCCCGCTCGGCGCCGCGTACCGCCTCCTGGACGACCTCCCGCCACCGCTGCGGGTCGCCGATGAGGTGGTCGGCCGCGAAGGAGCCCATCACCGCCTCCGGGTCGCGCCGCGCGATGACGGCGGCGGCCAGGGCGATCGCCGCGCAGGAGTCCCTGGGCGAGGGCTCGACCAGGATGTTCTCCTCCGGCAGCCCGGTCAGCTGGCGCGCCACCGCGGCGGCGTGGGCGGTCCCCGTGACCACCAGGGTCCGCTCGGCCGTGGTCAGCGGGCCCAGCCGCTCGACCGTGGCCTGGAGCAGCGAGGCGGCGGAGCCGGTCAGCGGGTGGAGGAACTTGGGGTGGCCGGCGCGGGACAGCGGCCACAACCTCGTGCCGCTGCCACCCGCCGGGATGACGGCGTAGAGCATCAGCACATCATGCCCGAACCCCGCACGCCCGGACGCCGGGTTGCCGCCGCGCCGCTCCGACGTCAGGCGCGGGCCCGGCTCCAGGCCGCGATGTGCACCTCGGCGCTGGACTCCCACGTGAACTCCTTGGCCCGGTCGAAGCCGGCCTTGGCCAGGGACAACCGCCGCTGCTCGTCGTCGAGCAGCGCGGCCAGGTCGGTGGCGATCTGGTCGGGGGCCTCGCTGGTGTACGCCACCGCGTCGCCGCCCACCTCGGGCAGCGACAGCCGGGGCGTGGTGAGCACCGGCGCGGCGCACGCCATCGCCTCCAGGATCGGCAGGCCGAAACCCTCCCCGTAGGACGGGTAGGCGGCCACCAGCGCCCCGCCGAGGAAGCCGGGCAGGTCCGCGTAGCGGAGGTAGCCCGGGCGCAGCAGGCGAAGGTGCGACGGCACCTCCGCCACCGCGCGGTCGATGTCGTCGTCGTGCCCCTGGCCGCCGGCGATCACCAGGGCCGGCGGGTCTTCCCGGTCGGCGACTGCCCGGGCCCAGCCGCGGATCAGGTTGGGCACGTTCTTGCGGGGCTCCTTCGCGCCGAGGAACGCGACGTAGCTGGTGCCGCCGAGCCCGAGCCGGGCCCGGACCCGAGCCTTCTCCTCCTCGCTGGGCGCGTGGAAGGCGGCGTGGTCGACCCCGTGGTAGGCGACGTCGATCCGGGTCGGGTCGGCGTCGAGGAGCCGGATCAGCTCGTCGCGGGTGGCCTTGCTCGGCACGATCACCCGGTCGGCCCGGCGCAGGGAGGTCTTGATCGCGCTGCGGAAGAAGGTGCGCCGGGACTTGTCGTAGTGCTCCGGCTCGGTGAAGAACGTCGCGTCGTGCACGGTCACCGTGACCGGGCAGCCGGCGCGCAGCGGGCAGGTGTAGAACGGCGAGTGCAGCACCTGCGCGCCGACCTGCTGGGCGAGCAGCGGCAGGCCGGTCTGCTCCCAGGCGAGCCGGGCGGGACGGTGCGCGACGGCGGCCGGGGCGGGGATGATCTCCGCGCCGGGCAGCATCCGGGCGTAGCGCTCCAGGTCGGTGCGGAGGCTGACGACGGCCAGCTCCACCCCCGACCCGCACACCTTGCCGAGGGCGCCGAGCAGGCCGTCGACGTATCGACCGACACCGCCGCGATCGGCGGGGACACTCGTGGCGTCGATGAGCACGCGGGGCGGGCGACCGGCGGTCACGGGGCGACTCCTTGAACTGGCGGGTCTGTGGGGAACAACACTCCGGGCAAGCCTACGCCGGAGCCCGGGGCGGACGCTGACTGCGACCCGACGGTACGCCGACTTGTCGTTGTCTTCGAGTACGGCCGGCGGGGGCGTATCGTTCGCGCCGATGGCCGACAACATTGCCCGGGTCTTCGCCGACGCGATCGCGACCGACCCGACCCGACCGCTGCTGACCTGGTACGACGACGCCACCGGCGAGCGGACCGAGCTTTCCGGCGCCACGCTGGCGAACTGGGTGGCCAAGACGGCCAACCTGCTCGTCGACGAGGCGGCCGTCGGTCCCGGCGACACCGTCGGCGTGCTGCTCCCGCCGCACTGGCAGACCGCGGCGGTGCTGCTGGGGTGCTGGTCGGCCGGGCTGCGGGTGGCCGCCGCGCCGGGCGACGTGGAGGTGCTCTTCACCGCCGTCGCGCGGATCGACGAGGCGGGCGCGTGGCCGGCCGGCGAACGGTACGTCCTCGCCCTCGACCCGTTCGCGCTGCCGATGCGGCAGGTCCCGCCCGGCTTCGCCGACTACGTCTCGGTGGTGCGCGCGCACGGGGACCACTTCACCCCGTACGCCGCCGGCCCGGACGACGCGGAACTGCTGGCCCGGGCGAGCGCCCGCGCGGGCGCGCTCGGCATCACGGCCGGCGACCGGGTGCTGGTCGACACGGCCGCGTATCCCGACCCGGTCGACTGGCTGCTCGCCCCGCTGGCGGTCGGTGCCAGCGCGGTCCTCTGCGCCAACCTCGACCCGTCCCGGGTGGAGCCCCGAGCCGCGACGGAAAAGGTCACCCGAACCCTGCCCCGCTGACCCCAGGCCCCCCTGACCCAAACCCCTGACCACCCACCCCGCCTCCACCGCCCCACGCCGCCTTCCACCGCCGCCTTCCACCCCGCGATCTTGCAGTTACTGCCCTCGATACGGGCGATTCGCCCCATGTGCCGGGGCAGGAAGTGCAAGATCGACGCGGCGGGGCGGGTAGGGCGGGGGGCGCGGGTGGGGCGGAGGGCGGGTGGGTCAGGCGGGGGTGGTGTGGGTGGCGCGGCGCTGGGCGAGGGTGGCGAAGGCCGACAGCGACTCCGGGTTGGCCAGGGCGCCCTTGGCCGCCGCCGAGTCCACCGGCGTGCCGGTGAGGATCTTCTTCACCGGCACCTCCAGCTTCTTGGCCGACAGGGTGCGCGGGACGGCCCGCACCTGGTGGATCTCGTCGGGCACGTGCCGCGGCGACAGGGCGGTACGCAGCTCTCGGCAGATTTTCCTCCGCAGCGGGTCGTCCAGCTCCAGCCCTTCGGCGAGCACCACGAAGAGCAGCAGCTCACCCGCGCCGCCCTCGTCGTCCTCCAGGTGCACCACGACCGAGTCGACGACCTCGTCGAGCCCCTCGACGACCGAGTAGAACTCGGCGGTGCCGAGGCGTACGCCGCCCCGGTTGAGGGTCGCGTCGGACCGGCCCGTGATCACGCAGCCGCCCCGCTCGTTGATCGTGATCCAGTCGCCGTGCCGCCAGACGCCCGGGTAGAGGTCGAAGTAGGCCTCCCGGTAGCGCGTGCCGTCCGGGTCGTTCCAGAAGCCCACCGGCATGCTCGGCATCGGCTCGGTGATCACCAGCTCGCCCAGCTCGCCCACGACCGGGGTGCCGTCGGCGGACCGGGCCTCCACCTTGGCGCCCAGCGCCCGGCAGGTGATCTCCCCGGCGTGCACCGCCAGCAGCGGCACGCCGCCGACGAAGCCGGTGCAGACGTCCGTGCCGCCGGAGAGCGACTGGAGCTGGAGGTCGTCGCCGACCGTCTCGTACACCCAGGTGAAGCCCTCGGCGGGCAGCGGCGCGCCGGTCGAGCCGACGCCACGCAGCGCGGACAGGTCGGCGACCTCCCGCGGCACCAGCCCGGCCTTGCGGCAGGCCAGCAGGAACGGCGCGGAGGTGCCGAAGTACGTCGTGCCGGTCTCCTCGGCCAGCCGCCACAGCGCGCCCAGGTCGGGGTGGCCCGGGTTGCCGTCGAAGAGCACGATCGCCGCGCCCACCGCCGGCCCGGAGACCAGGAAGTTCCACATCATCCAGCCGGTGGTGGTGAACCAGAAGAACCGGTCCGCCGGGCCCAGGTCGTGGTGCAGGGCCAGCATCTTCAGGTGCTCCAGCAGGATGCCGCCGTGGCCGTGCACGATCGGCTTGGGCAGGCCCGTGGTGCCGGAGGAGTAGAGCACGTAGAGCGGGTGGTCGAAGGCGACCGGGGTGAACGTCAGCGGCTCGTCGGTGTCGGCGGCCAGCTCCGACCAGGCCAGCGCGCCCTCGGGCGCAGCGCCGGCCGGGTCGAGGTAGGCGATGCCGACGGTGTGCTCCAGCGACGGCAGGGCGGCCCGGATCGCCGCCACCTCGCCCCGCCGGTCCACCGCCTTCTCGCCGTAGCGGTAGCCGTCCACCGCGACGAGCACCTTGGGCTCGATCTGCTGCCAGCGGTCGGTGACGCTGCGGGTGCCGAACTCGGGCGCGCAGGAGGAGAAGATCGCGCCCAGGCTGCTGGCGGCGAGCAGCAGCACGTACGTCTCGGGGATGTTCGGCGCGTACGCGGCCACCCGGTCCCCGGCGGCGACGCCGAGCCGGCGCAGCCCGGCCGCCACCCGGCGCACCTGCTCGCGCAGCTCGGCGGCGGTGAGGGTGACCGGCGCGCGGGTCTGGCCGTGCGCGATCACCACCGGGTCGTCGTCGGCCCGGCCGGGCATCCGCAGCACGTTCTCGGCGTAGTTGAGGGTGGCGCCGGGGAACCAGCGGGCGCCGGGCATTCCCCGGTCGGTCAGCGTGACGGTCGGCGGGGTGTGCGCGACGACCTCGAAGTGGTCCCAGACCGACCGCCAGAACGCCTCCAGGTCGGTGACCGACCAGCGCCACAGCGCGTCGTAGTCGGCGAAGTCCAGCCCCCGGTGCTCCCGCAGCCAGCGCAGGTAGCTCCCGATCCGGGACCGCTCGCTTACGTCCGCCGGCGGCGTCCACAGCACGTCACCCACTGCTCCACCCTCCCCTGGCCCCGCACGACACTGTGAAATGGGCCGTGGCGCCATCTTGCCCTACCTCGCAGCGCCATTCTCCGCACCCGGCCCCCGGCGGCGCACGTGCGGAGCCCACATGCCCCGCCGCCCACCTGTGTGGCCGGGGCGCACGGAAGGGCGCCTTCCCCATCGTTTCCGGCGCACATCCCGCGCGGTCGGGGCGCCTTCGCATCGTTTCGTGCAGGGCAGGCACCCATCCTCGCGCGGTCAGCCGGCGCGGTGGGCCTGGATGGCGCGGCGGCGGGCCAACCGGTGGGCGCGGCGGATCTCCGCCTCCCGGAACCGCCGCTCGTCCTCCGGGGTCTCCGGCAGCACCGGCCGGACCGGCCGCGGCGCGCCGCCGACGTCGACGCCCACGAAGACGAGGTACGCGGTGGCCACCAGCACCGGCTCGTCCTCGGCCGAGTCCCACCGCTCGGCCACCACCCGGACGCCCACCTCCATCGAGGTCTGCCCCGTCCAGTTCACCTGGGCGTGCGCGTGCACCAGGTCACCGACGCGGACCGCCTCGGCGAAGACGATCTCGTCGATGGCCGCCGTGACCGCCGTGCCGCCGCTGTGCCTGGCGGCCGCCGCGCCCGCCACGTCGTCGACGAACTTCATCAGCACGCCGCCGTGCACCGTGCCGTAGAGATTGACGTCGACGGCGGTCATGATCCGGCTCAGGGTGACCCGGGAGTACGAGGTCGGCTTGCCGGCCGGGGCGGCGGAGGGGTGCTCGGTCATGTCGGAAACGGTACGGTGCGCGGATGCGACATCTCTGGAGCTTCCTCGCCGGGTTGGTGGTGGCACCCGTCACGTGGGTGCTGGTCACGCTCGGGCAGGACGGGTCGGCGGGCACCGTCGACCGTTGGGTCGAGATCGGCACGTCCAACTCGGCCAATCTCATCGAGCCTGCCGTCTACCTCGCCGTCGGCGGGATCCTGCTCGGCCTGCTCGGCACGCTGCGCATCTCACCGCTCGGCCCGCTGGTGGCCGGGCTGCTGCTCGCCGCCCCGTACGTGGGGATGTTCGCCGCGCCCTTCGAGGTGCGCGACCGCATCCCGGACGGCTGGAAGGTCTTCGGCGACCCCCTGCCGCTGCACCGGCCGGTGGAGAACGGCACCCTGTTCCTGATCGGCCTGCTCCTGGTCATGGCGACGTTCAGCGGGCAGCGCTGGCGCCGCTGGCCCCGGCCGGTGACCGAGCCGACGCCGGCCACCGCGTCCGGCCCGGAGCGGGACGACTTCACGCTGACCGACTGGCCCTCGACCGACCGGGACACCGCCCCGCTGACCCTCGGCTACCCGGACCCGACGCCGACCGAGCCGCTGCCCCGCCGCACCGGCGGCGAGTCGCCGTGGTCGGCGCCGCCGCGTACGGGCAACCGACCGGAGGACACGACCGAGATCCGGTGACGCACGCCGGGCGGGCCGGAACTCCCGGCCCGCCCGCCGACCGGCTCAGCCCTTGAGGAGCTGGCGGGCCATCACGATGCGCTGCACCTGGTTGGTGCCCTCGTAGATCTGGGTGATCTTGGCGTCCCGCATCATCCGCTCGACCGGGTAGTCGCGGGTGTAGCCGTAGCCGCCGAGCAGCTGGACGGCGTCGGTGGTGATCTCCATGGCCGCGTCCGAGGCGAAGCACTTGGCCGCCGCGCCGAAGTAGGTGAGATCGGCGTCGCCGCGCTCGGACCTGCCGGCCGCCGCGTACGTCAACTGCCGGGCCGCCTCCAGCTTCATGCCCATGTCGGCCAGCATGAACTGGACGCCCTGGAACTCGGCGACCGCCTTGCCGAACTGCTTGCGCTCCTGCACGTAGCCCTTGGCGTAGTCCAGCGCCCCCTGGGCGATGCCGACGGCCTGCGCCGCGATGGTGACCCGGGTGTGGTCGAGGGTCTTCATGGCGGTGGCGAAGCCGGTGCCCTCGGCGCCGATCATGCGGTCCGCCGGAATCCGGACGTTGTCCAGGTAGACCTCGCGGGTCGGCGAGCCCTTGATGCCGAGCTTCTTCTCCGGCGCGCCGAAGCTGACCCCGGCGTCGGACTTCTCGACCACGAAGGCGGAGATGCCCCGGGACCGGGCGGACGGGTCGGTCACCGCGAAGACGGTGTAGAACTCCGAGACCCCCGCGTTGGTGATCCAGCGCTTGACGCCGTTGAGCACCCAGTGATCGCCGTCACGTACGGCGCGCGTGGTCATCGAGGCCGCGTCGCTGCCCGCCTCCGGCTCGGAGAGGCAGTACGAGAACATCGCGTCGCCGGCCGCGACCGGGGTCAGGTACTTCCGCTTGAGCTCCTCGGAGCCCGCCAGCAGCAGCGGCATGGTGCCGAGCTTGTTGACCGCCGGGATCAGCGAGGACGAGGCGCAGGCGCGCGCGACCTCCTCGATCACGATGGCCGTGGCCAGGGCGTCCGCCCCCGCGCCGCCGTACTCGGCGAGGATGTGCGGGGCGTGGAAGTCCGCGGCGCGCAGCGCGTCGTAGGACGCCTTCGGGAACTCACCGGTCTCGTCCGCCTCGGCGGCGTGCGGCGCCACCTTGGCCGCACAGACCTCACGGACCGCCTCCCGGATCGCCTCGTGCTCCTCGGGCAACCGGTAGACGTCGAACGACTGCTCTGCGGCCATGTCGGCCCCTCCCCTTCACCGCTATCATGCGCAGTCTGTAGCGTCTCCTGACCGCCGACGGCGCAGACTGAAGGATAGCGACCACCTCAGGTGATGTTACCGCCGCGTAGGCTAGGCCACGACGCGCGTCGACGCCGCCCGGCGATGATGGAAGTGACAGGCATAGAGTCCCTCCGGTGCCCGCCCAGGCGCCGCAGCAGAACGCGACGCGACGACGCGACGCCAGCGCGAGCGGAGAAGACAGGCGTGACGATCCCGTACCCGAACACCCAGCCGATGCCCGCCATCGCCGCGGTGACGCCCCCCTCGGGCGCGCAGCGACCGCGGGTGACATTCCTGGGCACCGGCTACCTCGGTGCGACCTACGCCATCTGCTATGCCGAACTGGGCTACGAGGTTCTCGGCTTCGACGTCGACGCCGACAAGATCGCCATGCTGAACGCCGGCGAGGTGCCGATCCACGAGCCCGGCCTGGACGAGCTGCTCAAGCGCAACCTGACGGCCGGACGGCTGCGGTTCAGCACGGACATCGCCGAGACGGCCGACTTCGGCGACGTGCACTTCATCTGCGTCGGCACGCCGCAGCGCGCCGACGGCATGGGCGCCGACCTGTCGTACGTCGAGGCGTCGGTCACCAGCCTGGCCCAGCACCTGACCCGCAAGGCGCTGATCGTCGGCAAGTCGACCGTCCCGGTCGGCACCGCCGAGTGGGTCGAGCAGCTGGTCAGCAAGCACACCCCCGCCGACCTGGGCGTCGAGGTGGCGTGGAGCCCCGAGTTCCTCCAGGAGGGCTTCGCCGTCGACGACGTGCTGCGGCCCAACCGGATCGTCGTGGGCGTCAAGAGCGAGTGGGCCAACGGCATGCTCTACGCCGCCCACAAGGGCGTCTTCGACCTGGCCGCCACGGAGGACCGCGAGGTGCCCCTGGTGGTCACCGACTTCGCCACCGCCGAGCTGGTCAAGGTCGCCGCGAACGCGTTCCTCGCCACCAAGATCTCCTTCATCAACGCGATGGCCGAGGTCTGCGAGGCCGCCGGCGGCGACGTCACCCACCTCGCCCGGGCCATCGGCTTCGACCCGCGCATCGGCAACCGCTTCCTCCAGGCCGGGCTCGGCTTCGGCGGGGCCTGCCTGCCGAAGGACATCCGGGCCTTCCAGGCCCGCGCCCAGGAGCTCGGCGCCGGTGAGGCGCTGCGCTTCCTGCACGAGGTCGACCTGATCAACATGCGCCGCCGGACCCGGGTCGTCCAGCTCGCCGCCGAGCTGCTCGGCCGCCGGTCCGGGCCGGCCGGGCCGGACCTCTCCGGCACCCGGGTCGCCGTGCTCGGCGCGACGTTCAAGCCCAACACCGACGACGTACGCGACGCGCCCGCGCTCGCCGTCGCCTCGCTGCTGCGCAAGGCCGGCGCGGACGTGCACGTCTACGACCCGCAGGGCATGGAGCGGGCCCGCGCGGTGGCTCCCGAGCTGGTCTACGAGCCCGGCATCAACGAGGCCGTGACCGACGCCGACCTGGTCTGCGTGCTCACCGAGTGGGCCGACTTCCGCAACGCCGACCCCGTCGCCCTCGGCGAGCTGGCCGCCGGCCGCAAGGTGGTCGACGGGCGCAACTGCCTGGATTCGGCACTGTGGACGCAGGCCGGCTGGGAATACCGGGGCATGGGCCGCCCCTGACCGACGACGACCGGACGGCCGGCCGTGGAGCACGCTCCGCGACCGGCCGTTCGCCGTCCGCGTGGACGATCTCTGCCCCGGACCCGCCGACAACTGTCGAAATCCGCGCCCGCATTGGGCATGCTGCGATGGTGGGAGTCCACAGTGCGGGTGGAGGGGTGTCGTGGCGAGCTTTCAGTGCTCCTCGTGCGGCCGGGAGATCAAGCCGGCCGTCAGCTGCCCGCACTGCGGCGCGCACCAGCCACAGTGGGTCGAGCACCTGGCGGAGATCGAGCGGTCCATAGCGGAGATGAAGGCCCGCGAGGCCGCCATCGCCAGCGAGCAGCGCCAGATCGCCGCCAAGATGCAGGCCGCGCTCTTCCAGCGCGACATCCTCGCCCACGCCGGCGAGGAACGCCTCAAGCAGGCCACCCGTCCGCGTAGGGTGCTGCGCCGCCGGCCCGGCCGCCGGCCGCCCACCGCCGCCACCGGCGCCCCACCCCGGGTCCCCCGGCAGGGCACCCCGTCCGCCCCCGACGACCCGCCCCCGCCGCCGGAGGCCACCTGGCTGGACGCCGACGACCCCGAGAACCCGCCGGAGGCGTCCTCCCGCGAGGTGCAGAACATCCCCCTCGGGCTCGGCGCGCTGCTGCTCGGCGTCGCCGCCGTCGTCTTCGCCGCGGTGGCCACCAGCTCGATGGACGCGCTGGCCCGGCTGGGCATCCTGCTGCTCGCCACCGTGCTGATGCTGCTCGCCCCGCCGGTGCTGGCGCGGCGCGGTCTCACCTCCACCGCCGAGACCATCTCCGCGGTCGGCCTGCTGCTGGTGCCGCTCGCCGGCTACGCGCTGTGGGCGGTGGACCGGATCGGCAACGGCGGCACCTCGGGCGCGATCTTCGCCGGCGTCATCTTCGCCGTCACCGCCGGCGTCTCCTTCGGCTACGCCGGCTGGACGGGCCTGCGCGCGCCCCGGTTCGCCACCGTGCTGGCCGCCCAGCCGGTGCTGCCACTGCTGGCGTACGACCGGATCACCGGCCCGGGTGGCTGGGCGCTGGTGCTGACCGCGGTGGCCGTGCTCGACCTCTGGCTGGCCCGCTCCCCGGTGACCGTGGAGCGGGCGGTGCGCCAAGACCTGCCCGAGCCGCCCCCCGCCCCGGCCGCGCCGACGGCGCCCCGGCAGCGCCGTGCCGAGGGCCGGCCGGAGGGGGCGCCGGAGGAGACCGGCGAGGTGCTCGACGGCGCGCTGCCGGAGCAGGAGCCGGCCCCGGCCGCCCGTCCGGTGCCGTGGCTGCGCGAGCTGACCTGGGCGCTGCACGGCGTGGCGGTCGCCGTCGCCCTCGCGTACGCCGTCACCGCCCTGCTGCGCGCGACGACCGTGCCGGCCGCGGCGGGCGCGGGGCTGGTGCTGCTGCTGGCCGCCGCCGTGGGCCTGGCCGGGACGCTGGCGCTGCGTCGGCCGCCCCTGCCCGACCTCGGCGCCGGGATCTTCACCCTCGCCGTGATCGGCGCCCTGAGCCGGGTCGCCTCGGTGGCGCTGCCCGGCCGGGCGCTGCTGCTGATCGCGGCGGTCATCACGGTCACCGGGCTGGCGGTCCGGGCGGTCCCGGAGGCCGCCCGGCGCGGGCCGCAGCTCGCCTCGGCGGTGGCGCTCACGGTGAGCGGCGTGGTGGTCGCCGGCGGCGCGCTGCGCGCCGGGGTCGCCCCCGTCCGCGCCGCCCTGCCGGCGTGGGCGGCCGACCTGGGCCACCACCCCGCCGAGCTGTCCGCGGCGGTCGGCCCGGCCGCCTGGCAGCTCGCCGCGAGCGCCTTCCTGCTGACCGTGGCCGCCGTGCTGGCCCTGCCGCCGGAGATCCGCCGGGAGTTCGCGGTGGTGGGCGCGGCGCTGACGGCGCTCGCCGTGCCGGCGTCGTTCGGTCTCGGGTGGGCGGTGGCGCCCTGGCCGATGGTGCTGACCGCGATCGGCATCGGGGTGGTCGGGCTCTCCGCGCGGACCGGGCGGGCCGCCGTGGCGCACGCCGCCGCCGCGGCCGGCGTCGGCCTGTTCGGCGCGGGCGCCGCCCTGGCCCGCCCCGCGCTGACCAGCGCGGTCCTGCTCGCCCTCTTCGCCGCCGGGGTGCTGGTCGCCGTGGCGCCCCGGATGCGGCTCGCCCCGGCCGCCGCCGACACCGTCTCGGCCTGGGCCGCCGGCGGCGCGGCGTTCGCGCTGCCGGGCGCGGTCGCGGCCTTCGTCGCGGCCACCGTGCCGACCGATCCGACGCCCACCCCGGCGAGCCTGCGCGAGGCCACCGTGCCGGTGCTGGCCGCCACCTTCCTGGCGGTCTGCGTCACCCTCGGCTACGCCGCCATCGTGCAGGTCTCCCAGCGGCGCATCGCGGCGCCGCTGGCCGTGGGCACCGCCCTCGGCGCGGTCGTGGTCACCGCCGCCGCGTTCGGCGCCCCGGGCGCCACCGCCGCCGACGCCTGGGTCGGCGGGCTGCTGCTCGTCGCCGCCGCGATGGTGGTCTTCGCCGGCCCCATCGACGCGGGCCGACGCTCCGACCTCACCCTGGACGGCTCCGACCTCGCCGCCGCGGCGGTCACCGCCGCCCTGATCGCCACCCTGGCCCGGATCGCGGCCGTGCTCACCCCCGGCGGGCAGCTCGCCGTCGCCGCCGGGCTGGTGCTGGTGGTCGCCGTGGCCGCCCGGGCGATGCCCGAGGAGTGGCGGCGCGGGCCGATCCTCGGCATCGCCGTCGGCGGCGTGCTGATCGGGCTGCTGGCCGGCTGGAGCGCCCTGCGGGGTGGGTGGGGCGTCCTCGCCACCCCGGGCCCCATCTGGGCCGGCGACCTGACCGGCTGGCCGGCCGCCCCGACCGGCGGGTCCACGTGGCAGGCTCCCGTCGCGCTGGCCCTGCTCGGGGTCGCCGCCGCGGTCCTGCTGCCGCCACCGTGGAAGTACGACGTGTCCGGCGGCGCGGCCGTGCTCGCCACGATCGGCGCGCCGGCCGCGTTCGACCTGCCGTGGTGGTCGCCGGTCCTGGTCGGCGGCATGGTCGCCACCGTCTTCGGGATGGCCGCCGTGGCCGCGGTCGACCCGCGCGCCGGACTGTCCCGGGCGGTCGTGGCCGGCGTGGTCGCCCTGCACGCCGCCGGGGCCGGCCTGGTCCGGCCGTGGACGACCGCGCTGGCGCTGGGCAGCATCGCGCTCATCGGTGTGGTGGTGGCGGCCCTGGCCCGGTCGCTGGCCATTCCGCTGGTCGACGACATCGAGGCCGAGGGGATGCCGCCGCACCTGGCCCAGATCGGGGGCGCGGCCGCCGGGGCGGCCCTGCTCGCCGCCCCGGGCGCGGTCGCGGCGCTGGCGGCCGAGTTCGGTCACTCGTCGGAGGTGGTCCTCACCGCCGCGCTGGCCGCGTCCAGCCTGGGCCTGGCGGCGGTCGCGGCCGTCCGGCGGCAGGTTCCGCAGTACCTGCCCTGGGCGAGCGCGGCCGTGGCCGGCGGCGCGACGGTCAGCGCGCTGGCCGCCATCCCCACCGGGCTGCCCGTCGGTGTCTACGCCGCCGCGGCTGCCCTGCTCGGGGTGCTCGCCGAGCTGATCCGCGGGGCGACCGAGCCGCCTGCCGACGCGGCCCAGCCGGTGCGGCGCTGGTCGGTGCTGCTCGACGGGGCGCTGCGCCGGCTGCCGGACGACGGCACGCGGCGACGCTGGCGGGTGAGTCCGGCCGCCGGCGCGCTCGCCGTCGCCGCGCTGCCCACCGTCCTGGCGCTGGTGTCGATCGCGCCTGCCCTGGTCGTCGCCCTGGTCGAGCCGCACCGCAGCCTCGCCCGGGTCTGGCAGGGGCCGCCGCCGGACCTGCTCACCCCGCCGCCGGACGCGGTCGACGCGACCCACGTGCTGACCGCGCTGCTGCTCACCGCGACCGCCGCGCTGGCGGCCACCGGGTTCAGCGGCGGCCGGCGTTCCCGGGCGGTGCCGGTGGTGCTGCCCGGCGCGGCCGTGACGCTGCTGATCACCCCCGTCGCGCTGGGCAACGGCTGGCCGGCGAGCACCCTCGCCGCGCTTGCCGTGTTCACGATCTCGATGCTGGGTCTGGCCCTGACCCCGCCGCCCCCGCTGGCCGAGCGGGCCCGCTCGCTGCGGCTGACCCGCGTGCTGGTCTTCGCCATCGGGCTGGCCGCCGGGGGCGCGGGGCTGGCCGGCAGCCTCGCCACCCGGGAGCTGACGCTGTTCACGCTCGGCGGCGCCGTCGGCGTCGGCACGGTGGCGGCCCTGTTCGGCAGCACCCAGCGGGCGCGCATCCTCGGCTGGCTCTTCGCCTCGCTGATGGCGCAGCTGTTCGTGCTCACCGCCGGGCTGGTGGCCGGGCTGGCCGCCGTCTGGTCCGCGTTCGGCGTGCTGGCGGTCGGCGCGGCCCTGCAGGTGTTCGCCGCGACCCTGCCCCGCCTGCGCCGCCCCGAGGCCCAGCGCGAGGCCGCCACCGTGGAGTGGAGCGGGCACGCGGCCGCGCTGATCGCCCTGGCGCTGGCCTTCGACTCGCCGCGACACATCGCCGCGCTGCTGGCCGCCTGGGGCGCGGTCCTCGGGGTGGCGGCCGCCCGACCCGGCCGCCGGCCGGTGGAGCGGCGCATCCTGTTCTGGGCGGTCGTGGTCTGCGAGATCGCCGCCTGGTGGATCCTGATGCGGGTGGCCGACGTGGCGCTGCCGGAGGCGTACACGCTGCCGTTCGCCGCACTCGCCCTGCTCGTCGGGGTGCTGGAGCTGCGGCACCGGCCCGACCTGAGCAGCTGGGTCGCGTACGGCCCGGCGCTGGTCGCCGCGTTCGTGCCGACCCTGGCGATCGTGCTGGCCACCGACTCCAGCACGCTGCGTCAGGTGCTGCTGCTGCTCGGTGCGGTGGCGGTGCTCGTCTTCGGGTCCATGAGCCAGCAGCAGGCACCGGTGATCGTCGGCGCCGGCGTCACCGCGATCGCGGCGGTGCACGCGCTGTTCAGCTTCGGGCCCTGGCTGGCGCTGATCCCGGTCGGGCTCCTGCTCCTGGTGCTCGGCGCGAGCAACGAGCGCCGCCGCCGCGCCCAGGAACGCCTCCAGACGGCCCTACGCGGCATGCGGTGAGCCGCAGGGCCCGGCGGGCGGCACCGGGGTGGGGCGGGACGCCAAGGCTGGACTGAGGGCTCGGGCCCGGCGCGCGGCACCGGGGCGCGGCGGGACGCCGAGGCTGGGCGGTGGGCTGGGGCGCGGGCTCGCCCGGACACCTGCCAACCCGTCACACCGGCGCGACGAACTGCGGGCGCCTGGCGTCGAGAGGGTGCGGGGCACCGCCCCGTGAGGAGCCGGACCTCGGCATACGAGAGCGCCGCCGACGAGCGGCCCTGCTGCTCGTCGGCGGCCTCCGCGCGTGTCGGGGGCGCACGACGGGCGGGACCATCGCCCCCGCCGCGGCGCCGGACTGTCGCGGCCGGCTACTGGAACCGGGCGATGTAACGGCGCTGCCAGGGGGTCTCGACGGCCTGTGGCGAGTAGTGCTGCCGGACGTAGGCGACCGCCCGGTCGTTCGGCACCCCGTCGATCACCGCGAGGCAGGCGAGGGCGGTGCCGGTGCGTCCCTTGCCGCCGCCGCAGGCGACCTCGACGCGGCCGTCCTCGGCGCGGGTCCACGCCTCGCGCAACGCGGCGGCGGCCGCGACGCGGTCGGACGGCAGCCAGAAGTCGGGCCAGCGCACCCAGCGGTGCTCCCAGGCCGTCGGGGCCGGCGGCTTACCGAGGAGATAGAGCGCGAAGGTGGGTTCCGTCCCTTCCGGGAGCGGGCGTCGAAGTCCCCGGCCGCGGACGAGTCGGCCGGACGGCAGCCGGAGCACGCCCGGCGCAGTGGGGTCCCATGAAGTGGTCATCTGTCGTCAGGGCCCCGTGCCCTCGCGGGCCGGTGTGCCCGTCCTCCTTCCGGTTCGGTGTGTGTTTCCGGGCAATGGTCAGCGGGGCCGGCGGCCCGTCACGCACGGCGCGCCGCGCCGCCGACCCGGTTACCGGTCGACGGCCGCCACGAAGACCTGAGTGTCGGCGTCACGGTCGGCGTCCGCGACCGCGGTCCGACGGGGGCCGGCGATGAACCGCGGGGCCCACCAGTTGGCCTCGCCGAGCAGTCGCATGAGCGACGGCAGGACGACCGCGCGGATGATGGTGGCGTCGATCAGGATCGCGGCGGCCAGCCCCACGCCGAGTTGCTTGAACTCGACGACCGACAGGGTGGCGAAGATGCAGAACACGGCGACCATGATGATCGCGGCGCTGCTCACCGTGGACGCCGACGAGACGATGCCCTGCTCGATCGCCTCGCGGGTCGACAGGCCCTGCTGGACCGCCTCGCGGATGCGGCTCACGACGAACACGTGGTAGTCCATCGAGAGTCCGAAGAGGATGACGAACAGCATCAGCGGCAGCCAGGACACGATCGCGCCGTTGGAGGTGAACCCGAGCAGGTCCTCCGCCCAGGTGTGCTGGAAGACCAGCACCAGCAGCCCGTACGAGGCGGCCACGGAGATCGCGTTGAGCAGGATCGAGGTCATCGCCACCACGACCGAGCGGAACGTGATGAGCATGACCAGGAAGGTCATGGCGAGCACGAACGCGACGACCCCCGGCAGCGCGTCGGCCATGCGGTCGCGGAAGTCGGCGTCGTTGGCGGTGCGGCCGGCCACCGCCCACTCCGTGTCCGGGACCGTGCCGACCGTCTGCGGCAGCAACTCGGCGCGCAGTCGGTGCAGCGACTCGGCCGCCGCGTGGCTGTCGCTGGTGCCCGTCACCCGGACGGTCGCCAGGAAGACGGTGCCGTCGGCGGACCTGCGTACGGTCGGGGGGCGGTCCTGGGCGAACCGGCCGTCCCCCTTGATGAGCGCGGCGAGATCGGTGATCTCGCGCTCCACCGCCGGCCCGCCCGCGCCGCCGGTGCGGATCGCGACGAGGTGGCTGGTGCCGAGTTCGTTGCCGGGGAACGCCTGGGCCAGGCGGTCGTAGGTGTGCAGGATCGGGATCGAACGGGGCAGGTCGGTGAGGGTGGGCCGCTTGAGGTTCATCCCCAGCGCCGGGACGGCGACGACGACCAGCACTCCGACGGAGACCACGAACGTCGCCAGCGGCGCGCGCAGCGCCGGCCGCAGGACCGCCGCCCAGAAGCGGCTGCGCTCCGCCCGCTGGATCCGCCGGCCGAGGAAGGGCACCCGGGGCCGGTCCACCCACCGCCCGAGGACGACCAGGATCGCGGGCAGGACGGTGAGGGATCCGATCATGGCCACCCCGACGACCAGGATCGAGCCGGTCGCCATCGAGCTGAACGTGTTGTCGCCGACCAGGAACAGGCTGGCCATGGCGACCATGACGGCCACGCCGGAGACCAGCACTGCGTGCCCCGAGGTGCGGGCCGCGATCTCGACCGCGCTGCGGTGGTCGCGCCCGCGGGCCCGTTCCTCGCGCTCGCGGCGCAGGTAGAACAGCGAGTAGTCGACGCCGACCGCCATGCCGATCAGCAGGATGATGCTGTTGACCATCTCCCCCGCCGGGAAGATGTGCGAGGCGAACTGGGCCAGGCCCATCGCGCCGGCCACGGCCGACAGCGCCAGCACGACGGGCACGCCGGCGGCGATCAGGGCGCCGAAGCTGAACAGCAGGATCACCAGCGCCACGGGCACGCTGATGAGTTCCGCCTTGACGAAGTCGGCCGCCAGCGTCTCGGTCAGCGCCTTCGACAGCGAACCCGATCCCACCTGTTCCACCCGCAGGTCGGGATGCTGCTGCTGCGCCTGCGCGGTCGCCTCCAGCAGCGGCCCGACCCGCGCGTCGGCGTCGTCCGCCGAACCGGCCATCTTCACCTCGACCAGCACCGCCTGACGGCTGGGGGAGACGACCGGGTCCGCCACCTTCGCCACGTCGGTCAGGGCGCGCATGCGTGCCGACAGGTCGGTGGCCACGGCCCGCGCACGGTCGAGATCGAGTTCGCCGGCCCGCGCCGTGATCAGGACGCTCTCCGCCGCCGGGGGTTCCGGGAACTTCCCGGCCTGCTCGATGCGGTCCGCACGGGCCAGTTCCCCGTGCAGGCTGTCCTGCGTGGTGGCCTCGACCGTGCCGACGAGGCTGCCGCCGACCACGCCGGCCAGCACGAAGCACAGCCAGGCCGTGATGGCGAGCCAGGGATGGTTGGCGCTCCACCGGCCGATCCGCGTGGTGAGGGGCGCACGACCGCCTCGTCGCCCGCGGTGCGCCGGCGCGTGACCGCCGCCCGGCGTCATCGGCCGTCCTCCCGCTCCACGAGGTCGGTCACCGACCCGACCGGTCCGCCCGACAGCGGGTCAAACTCCTGGACGCACGAGCCAGCGTGCGTCGACGCATGCCACAGATGGATCATGCCGACGACGCTATGGATCCACGGCGGCCCGGACCATGAGGCCGACCGCCGAGCGCGGCGGGCCGACCCCAACGGCCCGGGTGCGGAAATCCACACCCCGGCGCGCCGGTCGCCCGGCTCCCTCCGGGCGTGGCCGGCGCGCGGCGGCGCGTTTCCGGAAGTCGTCAGGCGGGCGAGGCGCGGAGGGCGGCGTCAGGCGAGGGAGGCGCGGAGGGCGGCGTCCTTCTCGGCCACCAACTGCTCAAGGTCCGCCTGGTAGGCCGACATGCGGTCGAGCAGGGCGCGGTCGGCGGCCGCCAGGATGCGGACGGCGAGCAGCCCGGCGTTGCGGGCGTTGCCGATGGACACCGTGGCCACCGGCACGCCAGCCGGCATCTGCACGATGGAGAGCAGCGAGTCCATCCCGTCGAGATGCTTCAGCGGCACCGGCACGCCGATCACCGGCAGCGGGGTGACCGAGGCGATCATGCCCGGCAGTGCGGCGGCGCCCCCCGCACCGGCGATGACCACCTTCAGGCCCCGGTCGGCGGCGGCCCGGCCGTAGTCGATCATCTTGACCGGGGTCCGGTGCGCCGAGACCACCTCGACCTCGTACGGCACCTCGAACTCGTCCAGCACCTCGGCGGCGGCCTTCATCGTCGGCCAGTCCGAGTCGCTGCCCATGATCAGGCCGACGACGGCACCCGCCCGCTCCCCGTTCGCGCTCACTGGCGCCCCTCCCGCAGCCAGCGGGCTGCCCGGGCGGCCCGCGTCCGTACGTCGTCCAGGTCGTCGCCGAGCACCGTCACGTGCCCGATCTTGCGGCCGGGTCGCACCTGCTTGCCGTAGAGGTGCACCTTGGCGCCCGGCTCGGCCGCGAAGAGGTGGTGCAGCCGCTCGTCGATCGACATCCCGCCCGGCTCGCCGCCCAGCACGTTCGCCATCACCACGACCGGCGCGGCCAGCGAGGTGTCCCCCATCGGGTAGTCGAGGACCGCCCGCAGGTGCTGCTCGAACTGCGACGTGCGGGCGCCCTCGATGGTCCAGTGCCCGGAGTTGTGCGGCCGCATCGCCAGCTCGTTGACCACGACCCGGCTGCCGCCGGGCGCGGCCGGGTCGGCGACCTCGAACAGCTCCACCGCGAGCAGGCCGACCACGCCGAGCGCGGTGGCCAGGTCGATGGCGAGCTGCTGGGCGCCGAGCGCCAGCTCCTCGGACAGGCCCGGCGCGGGGGCGAGCACCTCGACGCAGATGCCGTCCCGCTGCACCGTCTCGACCACCGGGTACGCGGCGACCTGCCCGAACGGCGAGCGGGCCACCTGTACGGCGAGTTCCCGGCGCAGCGGCACCCGCTCCTCGACGATCAGCCGGGTGCCGCCGGCGAGCAGCGTCGCGGCCAGCTCGGCGGCCTGCGCCGCGTCGTCGACCAACCACACGCCCCGGCCGTCGTAGCCGCCGCTGGCCGCCTTGAGCACCACCGGCCAGCCGGCCTCGTCGCCGAAGGCCACCAGATCGGCCGGCTCGGCCACCGGCCGCCACGCCGGGTTGGGCGCGCCCAGCTCGCCGAGCCGCTCCCGCATGGCCCGCTTGTCCTGGGCGTGGAGCAGCGCGTCGGCCGGCGGGAAGAGCTTCACGCCCTCGGCCGCCAGCGTGCGGATGTGCTTGTTGGGGACGTGTTCGTGGTCGAACGTCACCACGTCGCAGCCCTTGGCGAAGGTGCGTAGCGCGGCGAGGTCGGTGTGGTCGCCGTACTGGACGTCGGCGGCGACCAGCGCGGCGCCGTCGTCGGGGGCCAGCGCGAGCACGCGCAGCGACTGGCCGAGGGCGATCGCGGACTGGTGGGTCATCCGGGCCAACTGGCCGCCGCCCACCATGCCGACAACGGGCAGACCGGTACGGGAATCCATAGCGGCGTCAGCCTATCGGGGCGGCTGACCGGCCGCGCCGCCGGATGGCCCGTCGAGCGCCCGGCGCCCGCTCTGAAAGGATCATGGCATGACGATTCGCACCCTGCTCCGAGGCCTGCCGGTGCTCGCGCACGACATGCCGTCGTTCGATCCCGCCGCCGCCCCGGCGGATCCGCTGGCCCTCTTCGTCGAGTGGATGGCCGGCGCGATCGACGCCGGCGTCGACGAGCCGCACGCGATGACCGTCGCCACGGTCGACGCCGACGGCATGCCGGACGCCCGGGTGCTGATCCTGAAGGACCTCGACGAGGCGGGCTGGCACTTCGCCACCAGCTCGGCCAGCGCCAAGGGCCGCCAGATCGCCGCCAACCCGCGGACCGCGCTCAGCTTCCACTGGCGGGAGCAGGGCCGCCAGGTCCGGGTGCGGGGCGTCGCCACCGCGGCGGACCCCGACCTGTCGCGGGCCGACTTCCTGGCCCGGCCCGAGGGGTCCCGGGTGGCCAGCCTGGCCGGCCGCCAGAGCGACGTGCTCGCCGACCCCGCCGAGCTGGACCGCGAGCTGGCCCGGGTCCGGGAACGGCTGGCCGCCGACCCGGATCTGGTCGCCGGGACGCACACCGTCTACGCCGTCGCGCCCCACAGCGTCGAGTTCTGGCAGGCGGACGCGCAGCGCCGGCACGTCCGGCTGCGCTACCACCGCGCCGACGCCGGCTGGGACCGCGAGCTGCTCTGGCCCTGAGCGTCAGCGCCGGCCGAGCTGGTTGACCAGGTCGTCCACCGTCGTCACCGGGCGTTCGCAGACGAAACCCCGGCAGGCGTACGCGGTGGGCCGCCCGTCGACCATCGGCCGGTCGGCGAGCAGGGGCACGCCGTCCTGGCCCGGCCGGCCCGCCACGATCACCGCGCCGGGCGGGGCGTGCCGGTGCGCCGCCGCGACCAGCGGGTCGCCGGTCGGCTCGTCGGTGACCACGGCGATCTCGTACGGCCCGGAGAGCAGCGCCTCGCCGACGGCCGCCGCGTAGCCGGTGAACCGGGCGTGCCGGCCGACGATCGGCGCCACGGTCGACAGCGCCGCCTCGGCGGCCTCGCGGTAGCGGGTCTCGCCGGTCAGCGCCGCGTACGCGACGAGCGCCGCGACGAGCGCGGAGCGCCCGGACGGGGTGGCGTTGTCGGTGGGGTCGGCGGGGCGGGTGACGAGGCGCTCGGCGTCGTCGGCGGTGTCGTAGAACCCGCCGCCGGGGGCGGCGAACCGCTCCAGCGCGACGTCGAGCAGCCGGCCGGCCAGCGCCAGCCAGCGCCCCTCCCCGGTGAGCTGGTGCAGCGCGCAGAACGCCTCGGCCACGCAGCCGTGATCCTCCAGCACGCCGGCGGGCTCGCCGACCACGCCCGCCCGGGAGACCCGGCGCAGCCGCCCGTCGACGACGTGCCGGTCGGCGAGCACCTCGCCGACGCGGACGGCCGCGGCGGCGGTGACCGGGTCGCCGGTGAGCGCGCTGTGCTCGACCAGCGCGGTGACCGCGAGCCCGTTCCAGGAGGCGACCACCTTGTCGTCGCGGGCGGGTTGGGGCCGGGTGTCGCGGACCTCGCGCAGCCGGGCCCGGACCCGCTCCCAGCGGGCGGCCACGTCGGGGGCGACGTCGTCGACGTCCCGGGCCAGCCGCAGCACGCTGGTGCCGGATTCGAAGTTGCCGGCCTCGGTGACCGCGAACAGGTCGGCGGCGAAGCGGCCGTCCTCCTCCCCCAGCGCCTCGACGAGCTGGGCCGGCGTCCAGGCGTAGGTGAGACCCTCGACGCCGTCGGTGTCCGCGTCCAGCGCGGACGCGAGGCCGCCCTCGGGCGTGCCCAGGTCGTCGATCATGAAGGCGGCGGTCTCGGCGGCGACCCGGGCGGCGAGCGGGTCGCCGGTCAGCCGCCAGAGCTGGGTGTACGCCCGCAGCAGCAGCGCGTTGTCGTAGAGCATCTTCTCGAAGTGCGGAACGGTCCAGTGCTCGTCGACGGAGTAGCGGGCGAAGCCGCCGGCGAGCTGGTCGTAGATGCCGCCGCGGGCCATCGCCTCGCAGGTGTGCCGGGCGATCTCCAGGCTGCGCGCCGAGCCGGTGCGCTGGTGGTGGCGGAGCAGGAAGAGCAGGTTCATGTGCGGCGGGAACTTGGGCGCGCCGCCGAAGCCGCCGTGCGTCTCGTCGTACTCCTCGGCGAGCCGATCGGCCGCGGCGTCGAGCAGCGCGGCGTCCAGCGGGGCGGTGGGGCCGCCCACGGCCTGGGCGCCGCCGATCGCCTCGACCACGGCGGCGCCCTGCTTGACCACGGCGTCGCGCTGGTTTCGCCAGGCGGCGGCCACCGACTGGAGCAGGCGGACGAAGTTCGGCCGGGGGAAGTAGGTGCCGCAGAAGAACGGTGTGCCGTCGGGGGTGGCGAAGACGGTCATCGGCCAGCCACCCTGCCCGGTCATCGCCTGGGTGGCGGTCATGTAGACGGCGTCGACGTCGGGGCGCTCCTCGCGGTCCACCTTGATCGACACGAAGTCGTCGTTCATCAGGGCGCCGACCTGCTCGTTCTCGAACGACTCGTGGGCCATCACGTGGCACCAGTGGCAGGCGGCGTAGCCGACCGAGATGATCACCGGCACGTCGCGCCGCTTCGCCTCGGCGAACGCCTCGTCGCACCACGGCCACCAGTCGACCGGGTTGTCGGCGTGCTGGAGCAGGTAGGGCGAGGTGGCGTCCGCGAGTCGGTTCACCCGACGACCATAACCACCCCGGGGCGCGCCCGCCGGGCGGTCAGGAGGCGCCGTCGGCGCGCAGCGGCAGGACGTTGGGGCGGGCCTCGTCGAGCAGGGTGCCGAGCACCGCGCCGATCTTGTCGGCCGGCATCGGCTTGAAGAAGTGGTATCCCTGGGCGGCGGTGCAGCCCAGCTCGGCCAGGGCCGAGCGCTGCTCGGCGGTCTCCACGCCCTCGGCGACCACCCGCAGCCCCAGCTCGTGGGCCAGCCCGACGGTGGTACGCACGATCGCCGCCGCCTCCGGCGAGTCGGCCATCCGGATCACGAAGGAGCGGTCCACCTTGAGCTCGTCCACGGCGATCCGGGTGAGGAACGTCAGCGAGGAGAAGCCGGTGCCGAAGTCGTCGACGGCGAGCTGCACGCCCATCGACCGCAGGGTGGCGAGCACCTCGTCGATGATCTCCAGCTCGCTCATCACCACCGTCTCGGTGATCTCCAGGACCAGCCGTTCCGGCGGCACCTGGTGCCGCCGCAGGGCGTCGGAGATCTCGGTCGGCAGGCGGGGGTCGAGCAGGCTGCGCGCCGACAGGTTGACCGAGATCGGCACGTCGAGCCCGTCCCTGGCCCAGCCGGCGGCCACGGCGAGCGCCTTGTCCAGCACGTAGCGGGTGAACGTGCCGAGCTGCTCGCTGTTCTCCACCGGGCGGATGAAGTCGTGCGGGCCGAGCCAGCCCCGGCGCGGGTGACGCCAGCGGATCAGCGCCTCCACCCCGGTCGGCGCGCCGGTGGCCAGGTCGACCGCCGGCTGCAACGCCAACACCAGCTGGTCGTCGGTCTTCAGCGCCTCGCGCAGCTCGGCCAGCAGGGCCAGCTGGTCGGTGCTCGCGGCGTCCCGGGTGGCGTCGTACGCGGCGACGCTGCCGCCGCCCTCCTTGGCCTGGTACATCGCGATGTCGGCCCGGCGCAGCAGCTCGGTCAGGTCGGCGGTGCCGGCGTCGGCGACCACCACCCCGACGGAGACCTCGACGGACATCCGCACCCCGGCCACCTCGGTCGGCGCGGCCAGCCGCTCGGCGATCTCCCGGGCCTGCCGCAGCGCGTACGCCATCGGGGCGGTCCGGTCACCGAGCACCGGGACCGACGTCAGCAGCAGCGCGAACTCGTCGCCGCCGAGCCGGGCGAGCAGGTCCCCGGGGCGGGCGAGGGTGCCGAGCCGGTTCGCGGTCAGCCGCAGCAGCTGGTCGCCCGCGGCGTGCCCGAGGGTGTCGTTGACCTCCTTGAACTGGTCGATGTCGAGCAGCAGCAGCGCCACCGGATGGTCGTGGGCGAGCTGCCGCAGCGCCTGGTCGCCTTTGCTGAGCAGGGCCGACCGGTTCACCAGCCCGGTGAGCTGGTCGTGCACCGCCTCGTACGACGAGCGGGCGGTGACCAGCCGCAGCTCCCGGTGGGTGGCGGCGTCGTGCAGGGCGGCGGCGAGGGCGTCGCCGTACGCGGCCACCGCGTCGCGTTCGCGGGCGCTCGGCGGCGCCGAGCGCGGGAAGCGGACCCGCAGCTCACCGACCCGCGCGGCGCCCACGGTCAGGGTGCGGACCAGCTCCTGCTCCTCGGGATCGGGCGGGCCCGGCGGCGCGACCTCCCGGTCGACCAGGTGACCGCCCGGGTCGCCCCGGTAGCGCCGCCACCGGCCGTCGCCCCGGGCGACGTCGACGTCGACGAGTTCGGCGTTGAACAACGTCAGCGCGCCGGCCACCGCCGCGGTGGCGACCCCCCGCTCGTCGAGCTGGTTGAGGGCGGCGGTGGCCTCGGCGAAGGCCCGCCAGGTGCGGCGCTCCTGGTCGGCGCGGAGCCGGTGCCGGTAGGTCTGCTGGAGCAGCCAGAGCGCCGGCGGGAGCAGCAGCAGCCAGCGCGCGTCGAGTTCGAGCAGCGCCACCACGGCCAGCCCGACGCCGACGTTGCCGACGAACATCAGCAGCTTGCCGCGGAGCGCGGCGAACAGCGGCGGGAGGATCGGGATGCCGTGGCGCAGCGCCAGGTTGGCCCCGCCCAGCCAGGCGGTGGCGAGCAGGTAGGTCACCGACCCGGCGACCACGGCCAGGGCGAGCCCCGGCGTCGGCGCGGCGAGCAGCGGCTCGCCGAGCGCGGTGGTGACCGCGACGGCCAGCGCGGTGGCGGCGGTCAGCGAGCCGGCGATCCGGACGACCTCGAGCACCGGCCGGCGGTCGCCCAGCAGCGACATCGCCGTCCAGGCGAGCCCGGCGCCGAGCAGCGTGGCGGAGGGCAGCCAGCCGCCGGGCGCGAGGTGGAGGCAGACGATCAGTGCGGCCTCGCCCCAGGTGATGCTCACCATGCCGGCGGCGGCGCGGAACCGCAGCCGGGCGAGCTGGGCGACGGCGATCACGACCACGGCGACGCCGAAGCGGGCCGGCCCACCGAGCGGGTCGTCGGCGGGCAGGCGCGTCGGCAGGGTCCAGCCGACCGCGGCGACGACCAGGGCGGTCAGCGCGACGGCGGCGGTGAGCAGGAGCAGCCGTGGCGGGGTGCCGCGGCTTTCGAGCCGGTCGGACGACTCGCCGGCCCTGCCGGAGGTCACCGACCCCCTCCGCCCGCGGGCCGGTCGCCGGTACGCCGGATGGCCGCTGCTGTGGTGGTCATCGGCGCCCCCTCCCGCGCACGGCTCGGGAACTCTTGGTCCCCCGGCGGAAGGCTAAGGCAAACCCGGTGGCCGCAACAGGGGGCGGCAACCGGGTTCGACGTGAATCATGCGTGGACTAGCCGTTGCGGCGCTGCTGGCGCCCGTTGGGAGCGCCGGCGGATGAATCCTGCGGCCCGGTCCCGTCTGTCGGATCGACGACTGTCGCGTCGGCCCGGTCGACGGGCGACCCCTGCGGCGGGAACCGATCGGGCAGCCGCCGCAGCCGGGCGTTCATGTTGCGGATCAGCAGGACGGTGGCGGTCGCCAGGATCAGGATGAGGAAGAGGCCCATCGGCCCGGCCAGGCCACCCGAGCGGGTGTCCCCGAAGTTGTTCTGGGCGAGCACCTGTGCAGCGGTCAGCATGGCGTTCCTCCGGTGTGCGGTTGGTGACCAGGGTAGCCCGCGGCCGGATCAGCGGGCACGGACCGCCTCGCGCACGCCGGCGAAGAGGTCGGACTCGGGCAGCGGGCTGTCGACCAGCGAGCGGACGAGCTCGAAGTCCTCCGTGGGCCAGGCCCGCCGCTGCACCTCCATCGGCACGTGGAACCAGAAGCCGTCCGGGTCGATCTGGGTGGCGTGGGCGCGCAGCGCGTCGTCGCGGACCGGGAAGTAGTCGGCGCACTCGACCCGGGTGGTGATCCGGGGGCCCTTGTCGGGCCGGTCGTCCCAGCGCTTGAGCCAGTCCTCGTAGGGCGACTCCAGGCCGACGGCGAGCATCGCCTCGTGCAGTGCGGTGATCTTGCCCTTGGAGAAGCCGATGTCGTAGTAGAGCTTGAGCGGCTGCCACGGCTCGCCCAGCTCCGGGTAGCGCCCGGGGTCGCCGGCCGCGTCGAAGGCGGCCACGCTGATCTTGTGGGTCATGATGTGGTCGGGGTGCGGGTAGCCGCCCTCCTCGTCGTAGGTGGTGACGACGTGCGGGCGGAACTGGCGCATCAGCCGCACCAGCGGCCCGGCCGCCACCTCGACGTCCTGCAGGGCGAAGCAGCCCTCCGGCAGCGGCGGCAGCGGGTCGCCCTCGGGCAGGCCGGAGTCGACGAAGCCGAGCCACGCCTGCTCGACGCCGAGGATGGCCCGCGCGGCGTCCATCTCGGCGCGCCGGATCTCGGCGATGTTGGCCCACACGTCGGGGCGGTCCATCTTGGGGTTGAGCACGCTGCCGCGCTCACCGCCGGTGCACGTGACCACCAGGACGTCCACGCCCTCGGCCACGTATTTCGCGGTGGTCGCGGCACCCTTGCTCGACTCGTCGTCTGGGTGCGCGTGAACGGCCATCAGGCGCAGTCGCTCTGCCAACGTCGGCGCTCCTCGTCTCTGCCTCCCGGCGGATCCCCCCGCGGGACCGCCCGGCTGACCTGCCGGAATCCTCCCCCCGCGCCGAGACCTGCCGGTGCCGACGTGTCATTCTTGACGACGGGACGGGCTGGGAGGATGGAACTCTGCCATTCTTGCCGATGCCGCCGACAACAACGCCAGGAGATACCCGCCGGTGACCGAGACGCACGCCACACCCGCCACCGGCGCGCCGGTCTTCCCGCCCGGCCGCTACGGCCGCCGCCGGGAGCCCGGCCGCCGCCGCCCGCTGCTGGTGGCGCTGCTGGCGGTCGCCCTCGTCGCGGTCCTCAGCCTGATCGCGGTCCGGCTCTACCGGCAGTACGGCGACCCGAACTACGACGCCCAGGTGATCACCTACACCGGGATCACCGACAGCCAGGTGCTCGTCGACTTCCGGGTGACCGTGCCCGAGGGCGGGTCGGCGGTGTGCCTGCTGCGCGCCCGCGACCGGGCCGGCGCGGAGGTGGGCCGGGAAGAGGTCACGGTGGCCGCCCGGCCCGACCAGCGGCAGGTGACGACCCAGCACCGGCTGGCCACCAGCGCCCGGCCCTTCGTCGGCGAGGTGGTGCGCTGCCGGCCGCCGGCCTGAGCGGCCACGACGCGGGCCGGGCGCGCCGGCACGACGAGCCGGCGGCGCGGAACGCGGCCCCGCCGGTGATCGTCCACACCCCCGTGTCGTACCGCACTGGTAACTTGGAGTTTCACCTGTCAGCCAGCACGCACATCTGAGGAGATCGCCTGTGTCCACTGGCAACGAGGCGCCCGCCACCTGGCTGTCCCAGGACGCGTACGACCGGCTCCAGGCCGAGCTCGACGAGCTGATCGCCAACCGGCCGGTCATCGCCGCCGAGATCAACGCCCGGCGCGAGGAGGGCGACCTGCGGGAGAACGGTGGCTACCACGCTGCCCGCGAGGAGCAGGGCAAGGCCGAGGGGCGCATCCTCTACCTCAAGGAACTGCTCCGCACCGCGCAGGTCGGCGAGGCGCCGACCGCCGACGTGGTGTCCCCCGGCATGGTCGTCACGATCTACTTCGACGACGACAAGGACGACACCGAGACGTTCCTGCTCGGCTCCCGGGAGATCGCCTCGACCACCGAGCTGACGGTCTACAGCCCCGAGTCGGCGCTGGGCAAGGCGATCCTGGGTGGGCGGGCCGGTCAGACCTGCACCTACACCGCCCCCAGCGGCGCCGACATCAAGGTGACCGTGGTCAGCTTCGAGCCGTTCTCCGGCTGACCCGCGCCGCCCGGGCCGAGCCCGGGCGACCACCCGCACGACCCCGCTGAGGCGTGGCACCCACCGGTGTCACGCCTCAGCCGCGAAGACCACCTGGTAGCCGCTGGCCCGCAGCGCGCTGATCAGCGTGTCGGAGTGCTCGACGCCACGCGTCTCCACCGACAGCGCCACCTCCACCTCGCCCAGGCGCAGGTGCGGGTTGGCCCGCTGGTGCTCCACGTCCACCACGTTCGCGCGGTGCTCGGCGATCTCGCTGAGCAGGGAGGCGAGCTGCCCCGGGCGGTCCGAGCAGCGCACGGTGACCCGCAGGTAGCGCCCCGCCGCGGCGAGGCCGTGCTCGATCACCCGTAGCATCAGCAGCGGGTCGATGTTGCCGCCGGAGAGCACCGCCACCACGGGCGCCTGCACCTCGACAGCGCCCGCGAGCAGCGCCGCCACGCCCACCGCGCCCGCCGGCTCCACCACCTGCTTGCCGCGCTCCAGCAGCATCAGCAGCGCCCGGGAGATGTCCTCCTCGGAGACCGTGACGATCTCGTCGACGAGCTTCCGGACGTGGGTGAAGGTCAGCTCCCCCGGCCGGCCGACGGCGATGCCGTCCGCGATCGTGCTGAACGACGGCAGGCGCACCGGCTCGCCGGCCACCAGGCTCGGCGGGAAGGCCGCCGCGCTGGCCGCCTGCACGCCGACGATCCGCACGTCCGGCCGCAGCGCCTTGGCGGCCACCGCCATGCCGGAGACCAGGCCGCCGCCGCCCACCCCGGTGATGATCGTCCTGACCTCGGGGCACTGTTCGAGGATCTCCAGGGCCACCGTGCCCTGGCCGGCGATCACGTCCCGGTGGTCGAACGGGTGGATCAGCGTCGCCCCGGTTCGCTCGGCGAAGGTCTGCGCCGCCACCAGGGACTCGTCGACGGTGTTGCCGACCAGTTCGACCTGGGCGCCGTAGCCCTTCGTGGCGGCGACCTTCGGCAGCGGCGCGTTCACCGGCATGAAGACCGTCGCGTGCGTGCCGACCAGGCCGGCGGCGAGCGCCACCCCCTGGGCGTGGTTGCCCGCGCTCGCCGCGACCACGCCGTTGGCCCGCTCCGCCTCCGACAGCCGGGAGATCCGCACGTACGCGCCGCGCACCTTGTAGGAGCCGGCGCGTTGCAGGTTCTCGCACTTGAGCCACGTCGGCCCGCCCAGCGCCGCGCTCAGCGGGCGGGAGGGCTCCAGCGGGGTGGTGCGGACGACGCCGGCGAGCAGTTCCCGCGCGGCCCGTACGTCGGCGAGACCGACCAGTTCCGTCATGCCCTGATCGTGCCACCCGCCGCCCCCGCCGACGCGCGCACGCCACCGCTCAGACGGTGGCGGGAATGCGCGGGTAGCCGGGGGCGTGGCGGGACCAGGGGGCCTGCATCTCGAACTGCCCGGCGACGCCGAGCAGCAGCAGCTCCGAGCCGGGCGGGCCGATCAGCTGCACACCGACCGGCAGCCCGTCCGGGCGACGGCCGACCGGCACCACCAGGGCGGGCAGGCCGGCGATGTTCCAGGGCGCGGCGAACGGGGCGTACCGGATGTTGGTCAGCATGTTGGCCCGCCAGGACCGGCCGGACCAGCTCTCGGCCGCCGGCGGCACGGTGGCCAGGGCGGGGGTGAGCAGCAGGTCGACCGAGTGGTCGGCGAAGAACCCGATCGAGCGCTCGCGCCAGGCGGCCCGGTCGGCCTCCCGGACGTACCCGCGCCGCTGCGCCCACTCGCCGAGGGCGACGTGCCGGCGGCTGCGCCGCTGCAGGCCGCGCCGGTCCAGTCCGGCGGCGCGGACGTCGGCGGCCGCCGCGGCGAGCCAGGTCGCGATCCCCTGCAGGCCCAGCGCCGTCGGGTAGACCGGGTCGGCCGGCACGGTGTCGTGACCGGCGGCGGCCAGCAGCCGGCCGGCGGCGGCCACCGCGTCCCGGTTGGGGGCGTCGGCGTGCACGCCCCGCACCGGCGAGCGGAGCGAGACGCCCACCCGCAGCCGCTGCGGCGGGACCAGCTTCTCCGGCCGGCGGCCGGCCAGCACCGAGAAGCCGACGGCCGCGTCGGCGACCGTGCTGGTGAGCATGCCGTGCTCGGTGAGGCCGAACCAGTCGTCCGCGCCGAGCTGACAGGGGACCACGCCCCGGCCCGGCTTGAGCCCGACCAGTCCGCAGCAGGCCGCCGGGATGCGGATCGACCCGAGACCGTCGTTGCCGTGGGCGATCGGCACCAGCCCGGCGGCGACGGCGGCGGCCGCCCCGCCCGACGACCCGCCGGGAGTACGCCCGGCGTCCCAGGGGTTGCGGGTGACGGCGGTCTCGTCGTCGGTGATGCCCCAGAGGCCGAGCTCCGGCATCCGGGTCACCCCGAGGATCACCGCGCCGGCGCCGCGCAGCCGGCGGACCACCTCGTGGTCGGCCTCCGCCACCGGCGTACGCACCGCGGCCGACCCGTTCCAGGTGGGCAGGCCGGCGACCGGGGTGTTCTCCTTCACCGCCACCGGCACCCCGGCCAGCGGCAGGTTGGCCAAATCCTCCTGCTCGTCGACCTTCTCGGCCTCGGTGATCGCCTCCCCGCCGCGTACCGTGCGGAACGCGGCGAGGTCGGCGTCGACCCGGGCGATGTGGTCCAGGTGGTCGGCGACGACCTGGGTGGCTGTGACGTCGCCCCGGCGTACGCCCCGGGCGATCTGCTTGGCGGTCGCCCCCACCCAGGTCGGCATGATGTCCTGCACGGCCACCCTCCCTCACCAGCGGTCAGCCCAGCGCCTGCTCCAGATCGGCGAGCAGGTCGTCGACCGTCTCGATGCCGACAGACAGTCGCACGAGATCGCCGGGAACTTCAAGCGGCGAGCCGGCAGCACTTGCGTGTGTCATCCGGCCCGGGTGCTCGATCAGGGATTCCACGCCGCCGAGCGACTCGGCGAGCACGAAGAGCTTGGCCCGGTTGCAGATCTCGACGGCGTGCTCCTCGCCGCCGGCGGCCCGGAAGGAGATCATCCCGCCGAACCGGCGCATCTGCTTGGCGGCCACCTCGTGGCCGGGGTGCGAGGGCAGCCCCGGGTAGATGACCTGGCCGACCCTGGCGTGCCCGTCCAGGTAGGCCGCGATCCGCTCGGCGTTGTCGCAGTGCCGGTCCATGCGTACGCCCAGGGTCTTGATGCCGCGCAGGGTGAGCCACGCGTCGAAGGGGCCGTTGATCGCGCCCATCGCGTTCTGGTGGTAGCGCAGTTCCTCGCCGAGCCCGGCGTCGGCCGCGACCAGCGCGCCGCCGACCACGTCGGAGTGGCCGCCGACGTACTTGGTGGTCGAGTGCACCACCACGTCCGCGCCGTGCGCGATCGGCTGCTGGAGGTAGGGCGAGGCGAAGGTGTTGTCGACCACCAGCAGGGCGCCGGCGTCGTGCGCGACGGCGGCCAGCGCGGCGATGTCGGCGATGCCGAGCAGCGGGTTGGTCGGCGTCTCCACCCAGACGATCTTCGTGCTGCCGGGGCGGATCGCGGCCCGGATCGCGTCCGGGTCGGAGACCTTGGCCGGGGTGAAGTCCAGCCCCCAGCGCTCGGCGACCCGGGCGAAGAGGCGGTACGTGCCGCCGTACGCGTCGTCCGGGATCACCACGTGGTCGCCCGGCTTGCAGACGGTGCGCAGCAGGGTGTCCTCAGCGGCCAGGCCGCTGGCGAAGGCGAGCCCGACCGACCCGCCCTCCAGCGCGGCGAGGCACTCCTGGAGCGCGTCGCGGGTCGGGTTGCCGGAGCGGCTGTACTCGTAGCCCAGCCGGGGCGCGCCGACGGCGTCCTGGGCGTAGGTGCTGGTCTGGTAGATCGGTGGGATCACCGCGCCGGTGCGGGCCTCGGGGTCCTGACCGGCGTGGATGGCGAGCGTCTCGAAGCCGTGACTCATTCCCGGAACGTTAGTCGTCCAGCCCGTCCCGGCCGATGGAACCCGGGGCAGGTCACCTCCGGCCGGCCGCGCCGCTCCCGCTGGTGGGCCGACCGTCGCCGGTGCACCCCGCTCGCCGGACGGACGGGACTACCCTGCCGGGATGAGCGGGTGCGTGTTCTGCGGCATCGTGGCGGGCGACGTGCCGGCGTTCCGGGTGGCCGACGAGCCGGACGGCGTGGCCTTCCTGGACAGCCGGCCGGTCTTCAAGGGACACGTGCTCGTGGTGCCCCGCACCCACCTGGTCACGCTGGTCGACCTGCCGGCCGACGCGCTCGCCGGCTACTTCGGCCTGGTCCGGCGGCTCGCGGTGGCGGTGGAGACCGGTCTGGGGGCCGGCGGGACGTTCGTGGCGATGAACAACAAGGTGTCCCAGTCCGTCCCCCACCTGCACACCCACGTGGTGCCCCGGACCAAGGGAGACGGGCTGCGCGGCTTCTTCTGGCCCCGCACCCGCTACGCCGACGACGCCGAGGCCGAGGCTCACGCCGCCCGGATCACCGCGGCCCTCTGACGCGCGGGCGGGCGTCTCCGGGCGCTCGTCGGCGCCCGTGGACGCTCGTCGGCGTCCGATCGCCGTGACACAGGGTAGCAACCGGGACTGTTTACTTTCCGTGACGACCGGGCGCGGGCCCTCCATCCCGCTTTCGCCCCTTTGCTCTGCACCCGAATACGCACCACGGCGCTGACCTGCGACGACGCCAGACGCAGGTTCGGCGGCGGCAGGCACGATCGGCCACGCACGGTGACTGGCGCGTATGGGTATGCAGAGCAAAGGGCGTGCGGCGGGATCGGCCCGCTCGCACCGGACGTTACCGAGCGCAACCACGCCGTGATCCTGTGGTCCGCCGCCGCCCTCGTCACGGCGGCACCCGCCTGAGTGTGGGCGGAGCGGGTAAGGAAGGCGGGTCCGGCGGTGTTGCACGCTGGGAGAGGTACGAGAGGAGTCCCACCGTGTTCCTGCGCCGCATGAAGGCCGAGCTGCCCACCTCCGACCAGGCCCTGCCCGGCCGTCCGATCGCGATGCCCGTCGCGGACCGGCACGAGGTGCTGGGCACCCCGCTCAAGGGCCCGTTCCCGGAGGGCTCGCAGGTGGCCGTGTTCGGCATGGGCTGCTTCTGGGGTGCTGAGCGACTGTTCTGGACCCTGCCGGGCGTGATCACCACCTCCGCCGGCTACGCGGGCGGCATCACGCCGAACCCGACGTACGAGGAGGTGTGCTCGGGCATGACGGGGCACGCCGAGGTGGTCCAGGTGGTCTACGACCCCGGCACGATCAGCTACGAGGACCTGCTGAAGGTCTTCTGGGAGAACCACGACCCGACGCAGGGCATGCGCCAGGGCAACGACGTCGGCACCCAGTACCGGTCGACGATCTACGCGACCACCGACGAGCAGCTCGCCACGGCGCGGGCGTCGCGGGACGCGTTCGCGCCGATCGTGGCGCGCGCCGGCAAGGGTGAGATCACCACGGAGATCGACCGCCTCGGCGACTACTACTTCGCCGAGGACCACCACCAGCAGTACCTCGCCCCGACGAAGAACCCGAACGGCTACTGCAACCACGGCCCGAACGGGCTGAGCTGCCCGGTGGGCATCGCCCGCACCGCCGGCTGAGCCCGGCCGAGCCCCGGGAACGGGTCTGCGGTGTTTGTCACACCGCAGACCCGTTTCCGATTCGGGCACCGGGCAGGGCCGGGCCGGAAAGCCACCGGATCGCACGGCCCGGCGGGTGCGGGCGCGCATCCTAGCAACCGCGCACACCCGCCGACATCAGCTCAACGGGCGAACCACCCCGGCCTCTGGCAGCATTGCCTCGCATGTGCGGACTTGCGGGAGAGTTCCGCCGTGACGGCTCGCGCGCCGACGTGTCGGCGGTGGAGCGCATGGCGGCCACGATGAGTGACCGGGGGCCCGACGACAGCGGCGTCTGGGCCCAGGGCCCGACGGCCCTCGGGCACCGACGCCTGAAGATCATCGACCTCTCCGCGGCGAGCGGGCAGCCGCTGGTCGACCCCGGGGCGGGACTGACGGGCGTCTTCAACGGCTGCATCTACAACTACCGCGAGCTGCGCGAGGAACTCCAGGCCAGGGGCCACCGGTTCTTCTCCTCGGGCGACAGCGAGGTCGTGCTGAAGGCGTACGCCGAGTGGGGGCTCGACTTCGTCGACCACCTGGTCGGCATGTTCGCCGTGGCGATCAGCGAGCGGGACACCGGCCGGTTGGTGCTGGCGCGGGACCGGCTCGGCATCAAGCCGCTCTACGTGGCCGAGACGCCGGGCGTGGTGCGGTTCGCCAGCACCCTGCCCGCGCTGCTGGCCGGCGGCGGCGTCGACACCACCATCGACCCGGTCGCGCTGGCGCACTACCTGAGCTTCCACAGCATCGTGCCGCCGCCGCGCACCATCCTGCGCGGCGTCGCCAAGCTCCCCCCGGCGACCGTACGCGTCTACGAGGCCGACGGGCGCACCTCCGAGCGGGTCTACTGGGACCCGTCCTTCACCCGTTCCGCCGAGCGGGCCGGCTGGTCCGAGCGGGACTGGCAGGACGCCCTGCTGGAGTCGCTCACCACCGCCGTGCGCCGCCGGATGGTCGCCGACGTGCCGGTCGGCGTCCTGCTCTCCGGCGGGCTGGACTCCAGCCTGGTGGTCGCCCTGCTCGCCGGCGAGGGCCAGCGCGGGCTCTCCACCTTCTCCATCGGCTTCGACTCCGTCGGCGGCCGGGAGGGCGACGAGTTCCGCTACTCCGACCTCGTGGCGAAGACGTTCGACACCGACCACCACCAGATCCGGGTGGCCGCCGCCGACCTCGTGCCGCCGCTGGAGGCGGCCGTCGCGGCGATGTCCGAGCCGATGGTCAGCCACGACTGCGTGGCGTTCTACCTGCTCAGCGAGGAGGTGGCCAGGCACGTCAAGGTGGTGCAGTCCGGCCAGGGCGCGGACGAGATCCTCGGCGGCTACCACTGGTATCCGCCGCTGGCCCAGGTCGGCCGCGACGAGGCGCTCGACACGTACGCCCGGGCGTTCTTCGACCGGGACGCGGCCGGGCTGGCCCGGGTGCTCAACCCGGCGTGGCTGGCCGACGGCGACCCGGCGCGGGAGTTCGTGGCCGCCCACCTGGGCCGGGCCGGCGCCCAGACGGCGGTCGACGCCGGGCTGCGGATCGACACCCAGGTCATGCTGACCGACGACCCGGTCAAGCGGGTGGACAACATGACCATGGCGCACGGGCTGGAGGCCCGGGTGCCGTTCCTCGACCACGAGTTCGTGGAGCTGGCCGCGAGCTGCCCGCCGGAGCTGAAGCTGGCGCAGGGCGGCAAGGGGGTGCTCAAGGAGATCGGCCGCCGGGTGCTGCCGCACGAGGTCATCGACCGGCCGAAGGGCTACTTCCCCGTGCCGGGCCTCACCCACCTGGAGGGCAAGCTCCTCGACCGGGTACGCGACGCGCTCTCCGCGCCCGAGGCCCGCCGCCGCGACCTGTTCCGCGCCGACTACGTCGACGCGCTGCTCGCCGACCCGAACGCCGAACTGACCCCGTTGAACGGAAACAAGCTGTGGCAACTCGGACTCCTGGAAATGTGGCTCCAGAGCCACGGAATCGACTGACCGTGACCGACACCCTGGCGACGGGCGCGGCCCGGTCCGACCGGATGCGCAACGGCCGGCGACGGGAGCGGGTGGGCCCCGGCGGCGACCCGGTGGCACCGGGGCCGGCGGAGGCCCCGGCGCGCGAGGGCGACACCGACGTCGTGCTCGACTGCGGCTGGGGGCGGCTCGTCTTCGGGCAGACCTTCACCGACCAGGCCGCCGTCGCCGCCGTGCTGCGCTCCGAGGCCGCCGGCTCCCGGGACATCTGCATCTACCTGCGCGACCCGCACGTGCTGGTCTCCCGGCTGCCCGACGAGCTCTTCATCGACCCGTCGCTGACCTACCGGCTGCCGCTCGACGGCGCCGGGCCGGCCGACGAGGACGTGCCGGGGCTGACGATCCGCCCGCTGGCCGGCGCCGCCGACGCGGACGCCGTGAACCGGATCTACGCCCGCAACGGCATGGTCACCGCACCGGTCGACGTGCTCGTCGCCAACGCGCGTACCGACCGGTTCCTGCACCTGGTCGCCGAGGACGCCACCGGCGAGGTCGTCGGCACCATCACCGGCGTGGACCACGTCGCGGTCTTCGACGACCCCGACAACGGGGCCAGCCTGTGGTGCCTGACCGTCGACTTCAACACCGCGCCGCCCGGCACCGGTCAGGCGCTGATCACCGCGCTCGCCGCCCGGCTGGTCGCGCGGGGCCGGGCGTACGTGGACCTGTCCGTGCTCGCCGAGAACGGCGGGGCGATCCGGCTCTACGAGCGGCTCGGCTTCTACCGCACGTCGACGCTCTGCGTGAAGCGGAAGAACCCGATCAACGAGCGGCTCTTCCTGCCCGCCACCCCGGAGGGGTACGACCAGCTCAACCCGTACGCGAAGATCGTCGCCGACGAGGCGATGCGGCGCGGCGTCCGGGTGGAGGTCACCGACCCGGCCTGGGGCGAGCTGCGGCTGACCAGCGGCGGGCGGACCATCCTGACCCGCGAGTCGCTGTCGGAGCTGACCTCGGCGGTGGCGATGAGCCGCTGCGACGACAAGCGGGTGACCCGCCGGATCCTCGCCGAGGCCGGCCTGTCCGTGCCGCGCGGGCGCACCGCCACCGGCGACGACGGCGACGCCGCCTTCCTCTCCGAGGTCGGCCGGGTGGTGGTCAAGCCGGCGCGGGGCGAGCAGGGAAACGGCATCACGGTGGGGGTACGCACGCCAGAGGCGCTGACCGCCGCCGTCGAGCTGGCCGCTCGGTTCTGCCCCGACGTGCTGATCGAGGAGATGCGCGCCGGGGAGGACCTGCGGGTGGTCGTCATCGACCACGAGGTGGTGGCCGCCGCGGTCCGCCGACCCGCCTCGGTCACCGGCGACGGGGTGCACGACATCGCCGAGCTGATCGAGCGGCAGAGCCGCCGCCGGGCCGCCGCCACCGGCGGCGAGTCCACCATCCCGGTGGACGACATGACCCGGGACGTGCTCGCCGAGGCCGGCCACGAGCTGCACGACGTGCTGCCCGAGGGGCAGGTGCTGGCCGTACGCAAGACCGCCAACCTGCACACCGGCGGCACCATCCACGACGTCACCGCGGAGCTGCACCCGGCGATCGCCGAGGCGTGCGTGACGGCCAGCCGGGCGCTGGACATCCCGGTCACCGGGCTGGACCTGCTGGTGCCCGCCCCCGACGGGCCCGAACACGTCTTCATCGAGGCCAACGAGCGGCCCGGCCTGGCCAACCACGAGCCCCAGCCGACCGCCGAACGCTTCGTCGACCTGCTCTTCCCGGGCACCCGCGCGCCGCAGCGGCTCTGGTCCCCGGTCGGCCCGGGAGGCGCCGCGTGAGCCCGCGACCCCTGGACATCGACCTGGACTACCTGCGCCAGGTGCTGGTGGAGCTGCTGGAGATCCCGAGCCCGTCGGGGCGCACCGACCACGTGCAGCAGTACGTCGGAGAGCGGCTCTCCGCGCTCGGCATCGGCTCCACGCTGACCCGGCGCGGCGCGCTGAGCGCCTGCCTGCCCGGTCCCCGGTCCACGGGGGCCGACCGGGCGATCGTGGTGCACACCGACACCATCGGCGGCATGGTCAAGCGGCTGAAGGAGAACGGCCGGCTGGAGCTGAAGCCGATCGGCACGCACAGCGCCAGGTTCGCCGAGGGCGCGCACGTGCGGATCTTCACCGACGACCTCGACCGGGTGATCACCGGCCAGGTGCTTCCCCTGAAGGCCAGCGGCCACCGCTACAACGAGGCCGTCGACTCCCAGGGCATCGGCTGGGAGCAGGTCGAGGTGCGCGTCGACGAGCCGGTCGACGACATCGCCGGGCTGCGCGCGCTCGGCGTCGACGCCGGGGACTTCGTCGCGTTCCTGCCGAACCCGACGGTCACTCCGACCGGGTACGTCAAGTCCCGGCACCTCGACGACAAGGCGGGCGTCGCGGCGGTGCTGACCGCGTTCAAGGCGATGGTCGACGCCGGCGTACGCCCGGCCGTCACCGCGCACCTGCTGGTCACCGTGACCGAGGAGATCGGGCACGGCGCCTCGCACGGCCTCGACCCCGACGTGGCGGAGATCGTCTCGGTGGACGCCGCGGTGGTCGCCCCCGGCCAGCAGTCCCGCGAGGACGCGGCCACCCTGGCGATGGGCGACGGGGTGGGGCCGTTCGACTACCACCTGACCCGCAACCTGGCCTCGATCGCCGCGGAGCACGCGGTGCACCTCGTCCGGGACGTCTTCGACTACTACCGCTCCGACGTGGCGGCGGCGGTGGAGGCCGGGGCGCACGCCCGGGTGGCGCTGCTCGGCTTCGGCGTGGACGCCACCCACGGCCACGAGCGCACCCACCTCGACGGGCTGCGCCAGCTCACCCAACTGCTCTGCCTCTACCTCCAGAGCGACCTGGTCTTTCCGGAGTGGGACGCCGAGCCGGAGGGCGACCTGGCCGACTTCCCGTCGCTGGCGGTGCAGCCGGCCAGCGAGGAGGGCCCGCGCGAGGGGCCGATCGGCATCGTCGAGAACCCGTGACCGTGGGCCCGGTCCGGTCGGCCGCCGGCCCGGCGGGCTATTCCCGCCGGCCGTGTGATCGAAATCCGTTGCCCGGAGCGCGAGGGCTGGATAGCGTGGCCGTACACGGGAAAGGAGGTGGTCCAGACTTGTATAGCAATCGGACTCGTGAGGTGGCTGTCCGCTAGCCGCTGTCCTCGACAGTGAAGACCCCGTCCGCCGCGAGGCGGGCATGCACGATCGTCGAGACCGTGTGGCAGCGGTGCGGCGAAACCACGACAGCCACCCGACCCCCGGGGTGCCGGCCCAGTCCAGCCGGCCCGCGCGCGAGCGCGGAAACCCCGGGGGTCGCTCCACGTTCAGGGGTGATCACACCGTGTCGATGCGCGAGCTGGTGGTGCTCGGGACGGCCAGCCAGGCGCCGACCCGGCAGCGCAACCACAACGGGTACGTGCTGCGCTGGGACGACGAGGTGATCCTCTTCGACCCGGGCGAGGGCAGCCAGCGGCAGCTCCTGCACACCACGGTCACCGCCACCGACCTGACCCGGATCTGCGTCACCCACTTCCACGGCGACCACTGCCTCGGCCTGCCCGGCACCATCCAGCGGCTCTCCCTGGACCGGGTGCCGCACCCGGTGGCGGTGCACTTCCCGGCCGGCGGCGCGGAATACTTCGCCCGCCTGCGGCACGCCTCCAGCTTCCACGAGACCGCCGAGCTGCGCGTCGAGCCGATCGAGACCGACGGGCAGCGCATCACGCTGGGCGTCGGCACGCTGGAGGCCCGCCGGCTGCGGCACCCGATCGAGACGTACGGCTACCGGCTCGTCGAGCCGGACGGCTGCCGGATGCTGCCGGAGCGGCTGGCCGCGTACGGCATCGCCGGGCCGGCCGTCGGGGAGCTGGTCCGCGTCGGCCACCTCGACGTCGGCGGACGCCGCGTCACCCGCGAGGAGGTGAGCGTGCCCCGACCCGGGCAGCGGTTCGCCTTCGTCATGGACACGGGCCTCTGCGACGGGGTGTACGCCCTCGCCGAGCACGCCGACCTGCTGGTCATCGAGTCGACGTTCCTCGACTCGGAGGCCGCGCTCGCCGCCGAGGTCGGCCACCTCACGGCGGGCCAGGCCGCGCGGGTGGCGGCCGAGTCGGGCGTACGCCGGCTCGTGCTCACCCACTTCTCCCAGCGGTACGCCGACGCGAGCCGCTTCGCCGAGGAGGCCCGCGCGCACTTCGACGGCGACCTGGTGATCGCCGAGGACCTGACGACCGTGCAGGTGCCGCCCCGGCGGGTAGCCTCGGCCGGGTGACGGTCACCCTCCGCCCCGCCACCGAGGCCGACCTGATGCCGGTCGGCGCCCTGCACCAGCGGTCCCGGGTGGCGGCGTACGCGTCGTTCCTGCCGCCGGAGGCGCTGGCCGAGCCGGGGCCGGAGGCGATGGGGCGCTACTGGGCCGAGCGGTGGGGCTGGGAACGCGACGACCACCGGATGACCGTCGCCGAGCGCGGCGGCCGGCTGGTCGGCTTCAGCTACCTCGGACCCGACGACGAGGGCGACCCGGCGACGGGCCTGCTCAACGCCATCCACCTCGACCCGGCCGAACGCGGCCGGGGCACCGGCCGCGCCCTGATGGTCGACGCGCTGGCCGCCATGCGTGCGCGCGGCTGGGCCCGGGCGGTGCTCTGGGTGCTCGCGGCCAACGATCACGCCCGGCGCTTCTACGAGCGCGGCGGCTGGGCCCCGACCGGCGTCTCCCGCGACGAGCACGTCGGCCCGGAGGTCGTGGCCCAGCTCCGCTACGCCCGCGCCCTGGAAGGAGCGGACGGGGCATGAGGAAGGGCCCCCGTCGCCGGGGGCCCTTCCTTCACCACGCCGTCAGCGGGCGCCGAGGTGGGCCAGCAGGTCCTGGCGGGTGAGGACGCCCCTCGGCTTGCCGTCGACCAGCACCAGCGCGGCGTCGGACTTCTCCAGCAGGCCCACCGCCTCGCTCACCGGCTGCCCGCCGCCGATCATCGGCAGCGGCTCGGCCATGTGGCGCTCGATGGTGTCGTGCAGGTGCGCCTGGCCGGTGAAGAGCGCGTCGAGCAGGTCCTTCTCGGCGATCGAGCCGGCCACCTCGCCGGTGACCACCGGGGGCTCGGCCTTGAGCACCGGCAGCTGGGAGACGCCGTACTCACGCATGTAGTCGATGGCGTCGCGGACCGTCTCGGTCGGGTGCACGTGCACCAGCTCGGGCAGGCCACCCGGCTTGCTCGCCAGCGCGTCGGCGACGGTCGGCTCGGTGCCGGAGTTGTCCAGGAAGCCGTACCGGGCCATCCAGTCGTCGTTGAAGATCTTGGACAGGTAGCCCTTGCCGCTGTCCGGCAGGAGCACCACGACCACGTCGTCCGGGCCGGCGGAGCGGGCCACCTCCAGGGCGGCCACCACGGCCATGCCGCAGGAGCCGCCGACCAGCAGCCCCTCCTCGCGGGCCAGCCGCCGGGTCATCTCGAACGACGCCTTGTCGGAGACCTCGATGATCTCGTCGGCGACGCCCCGGTCGTACGTCTCCGGCCAGAAGTCCTCGCCGACGCCCTCGACCAGGTAGGGCCGGCCGGTGCCGCCGGAGTAGACCGAACCCTCCGGGTCGGCGCCGATCACCTTGACCCGCCCCTCCGAGGCCTCCTTGAGGTAGCGGCCGATGCCGGAGATGGTGCCGCCGGTGCCGACGCCCGCCACGAAGTGGGTGAGCCCGCCCCCGGTCTGCTCCCACAGCTCCGGGCCGGTGGTCTCGTAGTGCGAACGCGGGTTGGCCGGGTTGCTGTACTGGTTGGGCTTCCAGGCGCCGGGGATCTCCCGGGCCAGCCGGTCGGAGACGTTGTAGTAGGAGCGCGGGTCCTCCGGCGCCACGGCGGTCGGGCAGACCACCACCTCCGCGCCGTACGCCCGCAGCACGTCCTGCTTGTCCTGGCTGACCTTGTCGGGGCAGACGAAGACGCACCGGTAGCCCTTGAGCTGGGCCACCAGCGCCAGGCCGACGCCGGTGTTGCCGCTGGTCGGCTCGACGATCGTGCCGCCGGGCTGGAGGATGCCGGCCTTCTCCGCGTCCTCCACCATCCGCAACGCGATCCGGTCCTTCACCGAACCGCCCGGGTTGAGGTACTCCACCTTCGCCAGCACGGTGGCCTGGATGCCGGCCGTGACGTTGCGCAGCCGCACCAGCGGGGTGTTGCCGATCAGCTCGACGACGTTGTCGTAGTACCGCACCTCGTTGTGCCCTTCTCCTCCGGCGCCGCCGGCGGCGGCCGGGCAGACGTCTTCTCGACGCCCCAGCGTACGTGGGTTCAGGAGACCACGTGCCCGGGGATCGTGGAGCCGCGACGAGCCTCCCACTCCAGGAACCGCTCGGTCTCGGCGAGCACGCTGCCGGCCAGCCAGGTCACCATGACCGCGTCGTCGGCGAGCCCGAAGACCGCCAGCGGGATCTCCGGCAGCAGGTCGACCGGCGAGACGATGTACGCCGTCGCGGCCGTCATCAGGGCCAGCCGCAGGCCGCCGTCGTACTCCCCCCGGGCGGTCGCCCGGATCATCCGGGGCAGCGCCGCCAGCCGCGCCCCGAGCGACGGGCCGCCCCGCGACCCGGCCGCGAGCGCCCTGGCCAGCGCGCTGAACGCGGCGCTCCGCTTCAATGTCTTCCCCATGTTCGGCCCCTCTCCGCATGCCAGCGTGGCGTGCCGGCGCAACTGCCGCCCGGACACCGGAACAGGTACCCAGGAGCGTCGCCTTCCAGCCACCCGCCGGCCGACACGACGACGGCGGCGTGTCGTGCCGGCGCGATAATGTCGCTGTATGGGGGTCGCTGGTTCCGTCGTCCCGGTTGGTTCGCGCTGGCAGCGCGCTCGGCAGGTCGCCCGCTTCGCGGCGATCGGCACGGGCGCGGCCGCGGCGGCCGCCGTCGCGACCGGTGGCGTGCTCCTCGGTCAGGCCCGGCAGGCCCGGCGCACCATCCCGATGGCGGAGGCGCCGCCGCCGCGCTGCGACGGGGTCTACGGCCCGAAGCTGCCCGGCCCGCCGGTCACCGTGGTCGTGCTCGGCGACTCGTCCGCCGCCGGCTACGGCGTGCACCGCCGCCGGGAGACGCCGGGTGCGCTGCTCGCCACCGGCCTGTCCCGCCGCCTGCAGCGGCCCGTCCGGCTGCACCGCTTCGCCGTGGTCGGCGCCATCTCCTCCGGGCTGCGGCACCAGGTGGAGGCGGCGCTGGAGTGCCGGCCCGACGTCGCGGTGATCCTGATCGGCGGCAACGACGTGACCAACCGCACGCCGCTCGGCCTGGCGGTGCGCTATCTGGTCGAGGCGGTCCGCACGCTGCGCGCCGCCGGCTGCGAGGTGGTCGTCGGCACGTGCCCCGACCTGGGCGCGATCCGGCCGATCCAGCCGCCGCTGCGCTGGCTGGCCCGGCGCTGGAGCCGGCAGCTCGCCGCCGCCCAGACGGTCGCCGTGGTCGAGGCCGGCGGCTGGACGGTCTCCCTCGGTGACCTGCTCGGCCCCCGGTTCGCCGCGGAGCCGACCCGGATGTTCGCCTGGGACCGGTTCCACCCCTCGGCGGAGGGCTACGCGGTGGCCGCCGCCGCGCTGTTGCCGACCGTGCTCTCCGCGCTCGGGGCCGGGCAGGAACGGCGTCCGGCCCGGGGCGAGGGCGTGACCTCGCTGCCCGCCGCCGCGCAGGAGGCGGCCCGGCAGCCGGGCACCGAGGTCAGTGGCACGCGGGTGCGGGGGCGCGAGCGCGGCCCCGCCGGCCGGTGGGCGCAACTGCGCCGACGGGCGTTCTTCGGCGTCGGCGCGGTGCCGCAGCCCGGTCCCGCCGCCGACTCACCCACACTGGAGGGACTGGCATGAGCGAGCGCTTCATCCCCTCGGGGCTCGCCGGCCGACTGGGTCGGGCCGCGACGTTCTCCCTGATCGCCGGCACGGTGGGCGGCGCCGCCGTCCTCGCCGGCCAGGCGTTCGCCGCGCGGCACCGCCAGTACGCCCAGCCGGAGCTGGGGCTGGCGCTGCGCGCCACGGTGGGCCGCGCCGGCGCCCCGCCGCTGCGGCTGGTGCTGCTCGGCGACTCGTCGGCGCTCGGCGTCGGGGTGGGGCGCCTCGACGACACCATCGGCGGTCAGCTCGCCAACCTGCTCGCGGAGGGCTCCAGCGGCCGGCGGGTGCACCTGTCCAGCGTCGGCGTCTCCGGCTCGCGCTCGACCGACCTGGCCACGCAGGTGGCCCGGGCGCTGCTCGGCGAGCGGCCCGACGTGGCGGTCATCCTGATCGGGGCCAACGACGCCACCACCCTGCGCCGGCCGGCCGAGGCCGCCGCCTACCTCGGGGCGGCCGTGCACCGGCTCCGCGAGGCCGGGGTGGAGGTGGTCGTCGGCACCTGCCCCGACCTCGGCGCCGTACGCGCGATCGCGCCACCGCTGCGGCACCTGGTCGGCTGGTCGGGGCGGCGGGTGGCCCGCGCCCAGACGGCGGCGGTGCTCGACGCGGGCGGCACCGTGGTCGACCTGGCCACCGAGACGGGACCGGTGTTCCGGGCCGACGCCGGCACGCTGTGCCACGACGGCTACCACCCCTCCGCCGACGGCTACCGGGTCTGGGCGCACGCCCTGCTGCCGGCCGTCGCGGCGGCCGCCGCGGTCGCCTCCCGTCACTGAGACCGCTGACGTCGGGCGTCACCTCCTGCGGCCCGCGTCGCCCGGCACCCGGGGTGGGCGCCGGCTCCGCGCGTCGTCCGGACCGCCGCCGCGCCCGTGCCGGACGTGACATTTCCCGGCCGGCGCGCAGCTTCCGTGTGAAGTTACCGGCGGGTTAACGTTGGCTCATGCCGACTGAGTCGTCCCGCGACGCCGTCATCGTCGCCACCGCCCGCTCCCCCATCGGCCGGGCACACAAGGGGTCCCTGCGCGACGTCCGCCCGGACGACCTCGCCGCGACCATCGTGCGGGCCGCCCTGGACAAGATCCCCCAGCTCGACCCGACCGAGATCGACGACCTCTACCTGGGCTGCGGCCTGCCCGGCGGCGAGCAGGGCTTCAACATGGCCCGGGTGGTCGCCACCCTGATGGGGCTGGACACCCTGCCCGGCGCGACCCTCACCCGCTACTGCGCGTCCTCGCTGCAGACCACCCGGATGGCGATGCACGCGATCCGGGCCGGCGAGGGTGACGTCTTCATCTCCGCCGGCGTGGAGACCGTCTCCCGGTACGCCCGCGGCAACTCCGACGGCCTCCCGCCCGAGGCGCAGGCGCTGGTCGGCGGCGGCTGGGAGAACCCGCGCTTCGCGGCGGCCGCCGAGCGCTCGAAGGCCCGCGCCCAGGGCGGCGCGCCGGTCTGGACCGACCCGCGCGAGGCCGGCGAGCTGCCGGACATCTACCTGACCATGGGGCAGACCGCCGAGAACCTGGCCCAGGTGTACGACGTGACCCGCGCCGACATGGACGAGTTCGGCGTACGCAGCCAGAACCTGGCCGAGAAGGCGATCGCCGACGGCTTCTGGGCCCGGGAGATCACCCCGGTCACCACGCCTGACGGCACGGTGGTCGGCACCGACGACGGCCCCCGTGCCGGGGTCACCCTGGAGGCGGTCTCCGGCCTCAAGCCGGTGTTCCGTCCGGACGGCCGGATCACCGCCGGCAACTGCTGCCCGCTCAACGACGGCGCGGCCGCCGTGGTGATCATGAGCGCCCAGCGGGCGAGGGACCTCGGGATCACCCCGCTGGCCCGGATCGTCTCCACCGGCGTGACCGCCCTGTCGCCGGAGATCATGGGCCTCGGTCCGGTCGAGGCGACCCGGCAGGCGCTCAAGCGGGCCGGCATGACCATCGACGACGTCGACCTCGTGGAGATCAACGAGGCGTTCGCCGCCCAGGTGATCCCGTCGTACCGGCAGCTCGACATCCCGCTGGAGAAGCTGAACGTGATGGGCGGGGCGATCGCCGTCGGGCACCCGTTCGGCATGACCGGCGCCCGGATCACCGGCACTCTGCTCAACGCCCTGGAGTGGCACGACAAGACCATCGGCCTGGAGACCATGTGCGTCGGCGGCGGCCAGGGCATGGCCATGGTGATCGAGCGTCTGAGCTGACGACGGAGGCCCGGCCCGCCACCGGCGGGCCGGGCCCGCCCAGGCGCGCCTAGAGCGCGTCGCGGGTCGCCGTCACCTCGACGGCGGCCCGTGCCAGCACCTCGGGCGGCGGGGCCGCCGCGACCAGGTCGGCGGCCACCACCCGGAGCTGATCGGGCAGCGCGAGGTCGTTGTCGAGCCGGGGCACCTCCCGCCGGGGCCCGCCCTCGGCGTCGGCGGCGAGGTTGGCGACCTCCTGCACGAGCCGGTGCACCAGGTCGGCCCGCGACACGTTGCCGCCGGCGGCCGTGGCCGCCCAGCGCGGCTGCTGCCAGTGCCCGACCTGACGGACCAGCAGCTCCACCGCCCGGTCCAGCTCCGCTTCGCTCATCGCCGTCGAGTCTACGAACCCGGCCAGGCCCACCGGCGCCACGGGTGCGGCCGCGTCAGCGAGGCAGTTGGGTGAGCGGCGGCGGCAGGTGGGCGCGCCCCCGGGGCGGGTGGGTGAGCGGCGGCGCGCAAGCGGGCGGGCGGCGCGCAGGTGGGTGAGCCCCGGGGCGGGTGGGGTGAGCGGCGGCGCGGTTGGGCGAGCCCCGGCGCGGGTGGGTGAGCGGCGGCGTACCCCACGCGGGTCGCCGTGCCTCGGGCGGCGCGCGGCGGCGGGAGATCCCGGGGCCGGCGCGGGCCGGAAGACGACGGCGCCCGCCCCCGTCGGGGGCGGGCGCCGGTCGGTCTTGGGCGCGGACGGTCAGTCGTCGCCCTGGAAGTAGCTCAGCAGGCGCAGGATCTCGATGTAGAGCCAGACCAGGCTGACCAGGATGCCGAAGGCGGCGACCCAGGAGTAGCGCTGCGGCAGGCCCATCCGGACGCCGTCCTCGATCTCCTTGAAGCTGAGCACGAAGCTCAGCGAGGCCACCACGATGCAGACCAGGCTGAAGCCGATCGCCAGCGGGCTGCCGTCGCGCAGGCCGGTGTTGATGTCGAAGAGCGCGAGCACGAGGTTGATCAGCATGACGGCGAAGAGGCCCGCCATCACGGCGATCATGCCCTTGACGAACTTCGGGGTCGCCCGGATGACCTTCGCCTTGTAGAGCATGGCCATCACGAAGAAGACACCGAACGTGGCGGTGACCGCCTGGAGCACGATGCCGTCGTAGAGCGAGTCGAAGAACTTGCTCACCATGCCGACGAAGACGCCCTCGACGACGGCGTACGCGACCACCAGCGCCGGGTTGGCCATCCGGGAGAACGAGATGACCAGACCCAGCACCAGGCCGACCACGGCAGCGCCGATCCAGGCGGCACCGAGCAGCGCGTCGGGCACCAGGACCCAGGCGGCCGCGGCGGAGACGCCGAGGATGCCGAGGAGCGTGACGGTCTTGACCACCACGTCGTCGACCGACATGGTGTTGACGGCCGGCGGCGCCGCCGGGTAGCCGGCCTCCGTCGGGTACTGCTGGGGGTAGCCGGGCTGTCCGTACGGCCCGGTCGGGGCGTACCCGGCGGAGCGCTCCCGCTCGGCCGCCTGGCCGAGCCGGGCGAGCACCGGGTTCGAAGTCTTCACTGTCAGGCCTCCCTCAGGGGGTCGTTGCACGTGAACGTGCGCTCTCAAGAGTAAACGCCCAGGGCAGCCGCGTGCAGATCACCGAGCTGAGCGGATGCTGAGAGTGCGGCGGTGCCCGGGGCGGGGGTCGAACCCGCACGCCTTGCGGCAGCCGCTTTTAAGGCGGCCGTGTCTGCCGTTCCACCACCCGGGCGGGTGGCACCGGGCGCGTCGACACGCCAGGTGCAGTGTCACGGTAGCGGGTCAGCGGCCTCCCGGCGTACCCCGACGGCCCCGTCGCACTAGGGTCGACACCGTGAGCAGCGCAGCCCCCACGGCCCCCGACGCCGCCCCTGATCAAGACGTCCTCGCCGCCGAGCGGATGCCGCGCCGACTCTCGACGGCCCGGCTGCGCGGCGCGGTCTCCCGGCACCGGGCGGACGTCGCGGTGGGGCTCCTCTTCGTCGCGCTGGCCGGCTGGCTCACCCACGGGCTCTGGCCGGACCCGGCGGGTCGCGTGCTCGCGTTGAACGCGGCGGACCAGGCGCTCTACGAGTGGTTCCTCGCCGTCGACGCGCGGGCGCTGCTCGGCGACTTCGACCTGCTCACCCGCCGGCTGAACGCCCCGGACGGGGTGAACCTGATGACCAACACCACGGTCATCGCGCTCGGCGTCCTGCTCGCCCCGGTCACCCTGCTGCTCGGCGCCCCGGTCACCTTCGCCCTGCTGGCGGCGGCGAACCTGGCCGGCACCGCCGTCGCCTGGTACCTGCTCTACACCCGGGCGCTGAGGGCCCACCGGATCGCCGCCGCGCTGGGCGCCGGCCTCTGCGGCTTCGGCCCGGGGATGGTCTCGCAGACCAACAGCCACCTGCACATGACCGCGCAGTGGCTGGTCCCGGTGATCGTCTGGCTGGTCGTCCGGCTGCTGCGCGCCGCCGACCCCGCCGCCCGCGTGGGCGGCGGCGACCGACGGCGTCCCGCCGACGGGCCGGACCGGCGGCGCCTGGTCAGCTCGGCCGTCGGCCTGGCGGCGGCGGTCACGGCGCAGGTCTTCATCGGCGAGGAGGTCCTCTTCCTCTGCGCGCTGACGCTGCTGGTGCTGGCCGTCACGTACGCGGTGACCGACCGCGCCCTGCTCCGTCGCGCCCTGCCCGGCTTCGCCGGCGGGATGATGCTCGCCACCGGGCTGGCCCTGCTCGTGCTGGCCTGGCCGCTGTGGTTCCAGTTCGCCGGCCCGCAGGGCGTCGCGGACGGCATGTTCAGCCCGCACTACTTCTCGGCGGACCTGCGCAGCTGGTGGACGGTGTCGCCGCTGTCCGTGCTCGGCACCGACGGGGCCGCCCGGCTCACCACCGGCCCGGCCGAGTACAACACCTTCCTCGGGTGGCCCCTGCTGCTGGTCGCCGCCGCCTGCGCGCTCTGGCTGGGCCGGCGGCCGCTGGCCGTGGCGTGCACCGTCGCGACGCTGGTGACGGGGGCGCTGTCGCTCGGCCCCCGGATCGTGGTCGACGGCGACCCCACGGCGCTGCCGGGGCCGTACACCCTGCTCTCGGGGTTGCCGGTGGTGGACGGCGCGCTGCCGATGCGGTTCGCCCTCGCGACGCTGCCGCTGATCGCCACGCTGCTGGTGCTCGCGGCCGACCGCGCGCTGCGCGGCACGGGGCGGGCACGCCGGCTGGTCCCGGCGGCGGTCGCGGCCGCGCTGCTGCCGCTGCTGCCGGCCCCGCTGCCCACCGCCGAGCGCCCGCCGGTGCCGGAGTTCGTCACCGGCGGGCACTGGCGCCAGTGCGTCGAGCCGGGCGGGGTGCTGGTGCCGGTGCCGCTGGCCACCCCGCAGGACCCGTGGCCGATGCGCTGGGCGACCGCCGCCGACGCCGCGTTCGGCATGCCGGAGGGCTTCTTCATCGGCCCGTACGGCCGGGACGGCACGGCGGCGATGGGCACCTGGAAGCTGCCCACGTCGGCGCTGCTGGCGGGGGTCGCCAAGAGCGGCGGGCAGCCGGTGATCCGGGACGAGCAGCGCCGGCAGGCCGCGAAGGACGCCGACTTCTGGGGCGCCTCCTGCGTCGCGCTGGCCGTGGACACCCCGCACGCCGACAGCCTGCACGGCACGCTGGAGCAGCTCTACGGCCCCTCGACCCGGATCGCCGACGCCTGGATCTGGCGCGTCTGACCGGCCGGGCCCGGCCCGGAATACGACGAAGGCCCCTCCGCTCGCGCGGAGGGGCCTTCGCGGTGCCTCGGTCAGGCCGCCCGGCCGGCGCCGACGGGCTGGGACGCCTCGGCGAACTCCTCGCGCGGGTCGTGCAGCTGCCCCAGGGCGACCACCTCGCGCTTGAGGAAGAACGCCAGCGTCCAGTCGACCACGACCCGGACCTTCCGGTTGAACGACGGGATCCGGCTCATGTGGTACGTCCGGTGCATGAACCAGGCCGGCCAGCCGGTCATCTTGATGCCGTACACCTGGGCGACGCCCTTGTGCAGGCCGAGGCTGGCGACGCTGCCGGCGTGCTTGTGCTTGTACTCCACCGGCTCCCGGCCGCGGACGACGTTGGCGATGTTGTCGGCCATCCGGGCGGCCTGGCGCACCGCGTGCTGCGCGCTCGGCGAGCAGTAGTTGCCGGGCTCCTTGGTCAGGTCCGGCACCGCCGCGCAGTCGCCGGCGCTCCAGGCGCCCTCGACGACCCGGTCGCCGTCGACGACCTGGAGGGTCGGCAGGCAGGTGATCCGGCGCCGCTCGTCGCGGGGGAAGTCGGTCGCGTCCAGCATCGGCGACGGCTTGACGCCGGCCGTCCAGACGATGGTGTCGGAGCGGAAGCTGTCGCCGTCGGAGAGCTTCACCACCCCGTCGACGCAGGACTCGAGCCGGGTGTCCAGCCGGATGTCCATGTTCCGCTTGAGCAGCTGCTGGACCGTGTAGGCGCCCATGTCCCGGTCGACCTCGGGCAGCACCCGCTGGGTGGCCTCGACCAGCACCCAGCGCATGTCCTCCGGCTTCAGCTCCGGGTAGTACTTCAGGGCGTCCCGGGCCATGTCCTCCATCTCGGCGAGCGCCTCGATGCCGGCGTACCCGCCGCCGACGAAGGTGAAGGTCAGGGCGCTGCGGCGCACCTCCGGGTCCGGCGTGGCCGCCGCCACGTCGAGCCGGTCCAGCACGTGGTTGCGCAGGTAGATGGCCTCACCGATGGTCTTGAAGCCGATGCCGTGCTCGTGCAGGCCGGGGATCGGCAGCGTCCGGGACACCGAGCCGGGGGCGACGACGACGTGGTCGTACGGGATCTCCCGGGTCGGGCCGCTGATCGGCTGCACGACGGCGGTCTTGCGGTCGTGGTCGATCCGCTGCACCGCGCCGGCCACCACCTTGCACCGCCGCAACTCGCGTCGCAGCGGCACCACGGAGTGCCGGGGCGAGATGTTGCCGGCCGCGGCCTCGGGCAGGAACGGCTGGTAGGTCATGTGGGGCTGAGGGTCCACCACGATGACCTCAGCCTCACGGGAGCTGAGCTTCTTCGACAGGCGCAGGGCCGCGTAGAGACCGACGTGCCCGGCACCCACCACAAGGATCCGCTTCGGATTCACGTCATCTATCTTTCCCCGCGCAGCCAGGCTAATCCCGATCGCGCCCCTCTTCTGTGACGGAGCACAACCCCTGTGACCTGCGCAACTGCTGTTACCGGCCGGTTAACGACGGCGCAGCAGCCACCCCAGCAACGCCGTCACCGCGACCGCCACCAGCAGCCCGGCCACCGTCGCGACCTGGGAACCGGCGTCTCCGCCGGACCCGCCGGCCTCCAGCAGGAGCACGCCCAGCACGAAGGTGCCGAGCAGCACCGCGCCCGCCCGCGCCAGCCAGCGCGCGATCACGTCCGGGTCGACCACCGCGTCGTACGGCAGCACGGCGGCCAGGGCGCAGAGGGTGTGCGTGAGATAGAGCATGGCCGCCACGGCGAGCAACCGCCACAGCGCGATCGGCCGGCCGTACCCGTCGGTGGCGACCAGCCAACCGCCGACGGTGACCAGCGCGGCGAAGGTCGGCCAGACCCGGCGCGGCCCGACCGCCGGCAGCAGCGCCACCACGACCAGCGCGAGCAGCAGCCGACCGAAGAGCGCCTCCGACGGGTACGCCAGCGCCAGCCCCACCAGCGTGGTCAGGAAGATGCCGGCGCGGACCAGCAGCGGCGTCAGGCTGACCCGGGCCATGGCGTACCGCGCCGCCCGGACCCGCTCGATGACCGGGTTCATCGGTCGCGCCTCCCGTCCGCGAAGCCGCGCCGCGCGGCGTGCCGGGCGCTCACCGCACACCCACCCTCGGGGCGGTGGCCAGGCGCGCCACGTCGCGCAGCACCTGGTCGAGGCTGCCCGCCCCGGCCCAGCCCACCACCGGCACGCCGTGCTCCCGCAACTGCCCGATCATCGTGGCCCGGTCCAGCCGCCACAGCCGGTACGCCACCTCGGACCAGCCCCCGTCCCTGGGCGGCGCGAGATCCGCCGGCAGGGTGTCCACCGCGACCACGAACCGCCCGGAGCGGGCCAGCCGGGCCAGCATCTGCGCCGACCGCTCGTCCAGCAGCGGGGTGAGGACCACCACCAGCGCGTCCGCGGAGAGCAACTGCGGACCGAAGACCTGGTCGTACGGCTCGTGCGGGGAGGACTCGACGCGCACGTCGAGCAGCCACTCCAGCACGGTCAGGTACTGCCGGCGGCCGGTGGCCGGGCGCAGTCGGCGGGCCGTCGGGCCGTACTCCAGCATCGACACCCGGTCGCCCCGGTGCAGGTAGTGCTCGGCGATCGCGGCGGCGGCCCGGACCGTGGTGTCCAGCACGGAGGCGGCGCCCGAGACGCCGCCCGAGCGACCCGCCTCGGCGAGCACGTCGAGCAGCACCACGACCTCGGCGTCGCGGTCGGAGAGAGTGGCCGCGACGTGCAACTGCCGGGCGCGCAGCGAGACCCGCCAGTCGATCCGGCGCAGCCGGTCGCCCGGGGCGAAGACCCGCACGCCGGCCAGTTCCCCGCCCTCGCCGGGCCGGCGCGAGTGGTGCGCGCCGACGAGGCCGGCGGCGCGCGGCATCGCCTCGACGGCGTCGAACGGTTCGGTCTTCGGGTAGACTCGGACGCGGGACGGTTCGGTGATCACGGCGCGGGAGACCAGCAGGCCGTGCGCGGCGGCGACCCGGGCGCCGGCCGGGCCGATCGGGTGCCGGCCCCAGCGCAACGCTGTGCCGGTCAGCTCCAGGTCGACGGCGGCGTCGGTCGGGACGGCGGTCACGAACGGCCGGTCGGCGACGGACGGGACGACGGCCGAGGGGGTGCCGGCCGCCGCGGCACCGGCGATCGTCGCCCGCTCCACCCGGAGCCAGGGCGAGACCCGGCTGCGGACCACCGTCACGTCGTAGTCGAGCAGGTCGGGGTTGCCGACGCTGACCGTGCCGGTCAGCTCGCCGCCCTCGACCAGGTGGCCCTCGTCCGTCGCGATCCAGACCTGTGGCAGGGCGGTCGGCCGGCGGCGCAGCGCGTACGCGGTGCCGAGCGCGAACGGGGCGGCCAGCACGATCAGGTCGACCCGGCCGAGCAGCACCCCCGCGATCAGCAGCACGCCGGTGAGCAGCACCGCCCGGCCGAGCGCCCAGGTGGGCGCCCAGCCGGTCGCGGGCAGGGGCCGCGACCCGTCCCGGGGCGGCACGGCGGGCGCGACCATCAGTGCCCGGGCCGGCCGGCGGCGTAGCTGGGCAGCGCCCCGCTGGCCGGCGCCGGCGTCCCCTCCAGCACCTCGCCGACCACGAAGGACGGGTCGACCCGGCGCAGCCACATCTCCGGACGCAGCGTGATGCGGTGCGCCAGCGCGGGCACCGCGACCTCCTTGACGTCCTCCGGCACCACGTAGTCGCGGCCGGCCATGACGGCCCGCACCCGGGCCAGCAGCAGCAGCGCCAGCGAGCCGCGCGGCGAGGCGCCGACCAGCACCGAGGGGTGCTCGCGGGTGGCGGCGGTCAGCGCGACGATGTAGCGGCCGATGGAGTCCTCGACCACCACGTCCTCCAGCGCGGCCTGCATGGCGCGCAGGGTGGCCGCGTCCACCACGGGCTTGATGTCCGCCTCCTCGCGGCGGCGGGCCATCCGTCGGCGCAGCACCTCCCACTCCTCCTCGTGCTCCGGGTAGCCGAAGGAGACCCGGAGCAGGAACCGGTCGAGCTGCGCCTCGGGCAGCGGGTAGGTGCCCTCGTACTCGATGGGGTTGGCGGTGGCCAGCACGTGGAACGGCTCGTCCAGCTTGTACGTCACGCCCTCCACCGAGACCTGCTTCTCCTGCATCGCCTCCAGCAGGGCCGACTGGGTCTTCGGCGGGGTCCGGTTGATCTCGTCGGCGAGGAGCAGGTTGGTGAAGACCGGCCCGGCCCGGAACGCGAACTCGCCGCTGCGCTGGTCGTACAGGAACGAGCCGGTCACGTCGGCGGGCAGCAGGTCGGGGGTGAACTGGAGCCGGCGGAAGTCCAGCCCGAGCGCCTGCGCGAAGGAGCGCGCGGTCAGCGTCTTGCCCAGGCCCGGCAGGTCCTCCAGCAGCACGTGCCCGCCGGCCAGGATCCCGGCGAGGACCAGTTCCAGCGCGTCCCGCTTGCCGACCACGACCTGACCGACCGCCTCCAGCACCGACCGGGCGAGGTGGCCGACCTCTGCGGCGGGCATGCTGCGGTCCACGTCGTTCATCACAGTTTCTCCAGTTCGGCGACGATCGCCGCGAGGTCGCGCGGCGACGGGGTGCGGCGAGGCGGGGTCTCCAGGAATGTCCACAGCCGGTCACCCAGCAGGGCCCGGGCCCGCGCCGGATCCGACTCGCGGGTCACGCCGTGCCGCTGGCGCAGCCGCTCGTCGGCCAACTCGCCGAGCCGGGGCAGGATCACCCTGGTGAAGCGTTCGGGCCGGGTGGTCGACCAGTCCAGCGGTGTCTCCCAGCCGTTGATCGCGGTGCGCAGCGCGTCCCGGGCGCCCCAGTTCCAGGTGCCGTCGTCGTCGCGCGGGACGGTGGGCCGGGACCTTGCCGGGGGCGGCGAGGAGGTCAGCGCGGCGACGATCCGGCGCACCGCGAACAGCGCGACCACCCCGGCGACCAGGATCAGCAGCGGGACCCGCAGGCCGACCGCCCGCAGCCCGGCGACCAGCACCACCACCACCGCCGCCATGCCGGCCAGGGCACGCAGCACCTGCCCGAGCCGGCCGCGCCGCTGCGGCTCCTCGCGCCGGGGCCGCTCCTCCTCGAAGCTGAGCAGGTCGTCGATGCTGGTGCTGCTCACCGCGTCACCCCGCCACGCCGCGGTGCGGCCTCGGCGACAGGGGGGCGGGTGCCGGCCGCGCTTCCGCTCACGCCGACACCTCCGGCCCGTCGGCGACCACGGCGGAGAGCTCGCCGCGCAGCCGGCGCAGCGCCGCGCGGGCCTGGTCACGGGTGTGCTCGTCGACGGGCCGGGTGGCGTACCGGGCCTCGCGGTAGACGTGCGCGAACTCGGCCAGCACGTCGGCGCTGGCGATCGCCGGGATCCCCGCCGACGGGTCGCCCCGCAGCAGGCGGGTGACCAGGTCGGTGGGGGTGTCGCCGGCCAGCCGTGGCACGCCGGCCCCGGCGGCGGCCTCCTCCAGGCGCACCCAGCAGGCGATCACGGCGGTACGCGGGTCGGTGTCCCGGTCGTCCAACTCCTCCAGGCCGGCGTCGAGGGCGGCGGCCACCTCGCGGGCCGTGCCCTCGGGCGTGGCACGGGGCCGCCGGTGCGGCAGCGCCCGGGTGGCGCGGCGCAGCGCGCCCCGGAGCAGCGTCCACGCGAGGTAGCCGAACACGGCGAGCAGAGCCAGCCCCAGCAGCACGATCGCGACGGTGCCGAGCCACTCCGGGATGCTCGCCCGGGTGGCTTCGCCGGCCTCGCGCGGCTCCACGGGAATCCGGGAGGTCGGCTCGGCGGTGGGATAATCCGTGACGAAGGGGATGTCCTCGGCGGCGGGCGGGATCCGGCTGGCGCCGATCGACGAGTGTGCGGAGGCCAGCGCGGCGACGGCGAGCAGGACGCCCACCGCGGCGACGGGCCACCACCTGCGCAGCACGTTCAGGTCCATCCGGGGTTACCTCCGGGCCGCCAGGGGGTGCGCCGCGGGCCGAAGCGTTCCGTCCGTCATCGCCACCGCCCCCGCGCGCCTCAGTCCACCCCGGCCAGCTGCTTCGCCCGGGCGAACACGTCGTCCAGCATCCCTGGTGTGAGCCGCCCCGTGAAGGTGTTCTGCTGGCTGACGTGGTAGCAGCCCACCAACTCCGGCGCGGCCGTGCCGGACCAGTGTGCCCCATGACCGAACGCCGGTCGCGGGCTGGGCGGGCGCTGGCCGTACACCGCACGCAGCACCGGCCACCACGCCGCCCAGGCGAACGCGCCCAGCGCGACCACGACGCGCAGGGTGGGCCGGATCAGCGCGACCTCGCGGTGCAGCCACGGCGCGCACGTGTCCCGCTCGTCGGGGGTGGGCTTGTTGTCCGGCGGCGCGCAGCGCACCGCGGAGAAGACGCGCAGGTCCCGCAGGGACAGTCCGTCGTCGGCGGCGACGCTGGTCGGCTGGTTGGCCAGCCCGGCGCGGTGCAGCGCGGCGAAGAGCACGTCCCCGGAGCGGTCGCCGGTGAAGATCCGCCCGGTGCGGTTCCCGCCGTGCGCGGCGGGCGCCAGGCCGAGGATGGCGATGCGCGCGTCGGGGGCGCCGAAGCCGGGCACCGGCCGGCCCCAGTACTCCTGGTCGCGGAAGGCCGCCCGGCGCGTGCGGGCCACCTCCTCGCGCCACCGCACCAGGCGCGGGCAGGCGAAACAGTCGGAGACGGCCGCGTCGAGGCCGGCCAGGTCCGTCGCCCGCGCGGCGCGGGCGACCACCTCGTCGGGCGTACGCGGCTCAGCCAAGCTTGGCCCGGAAGAGTTCCAGGGTGCGCGCCCAGGCGGTGGCGGCGGCGCGCTGGTCGAAGTTCTCCGGCCGGTCCTCGTTGAAGAAGGCGTGCGCGGTGCCGGCGTAGTCGTAGGTCTGGCAGCTGCCGCCGGCGGTCTCGATGGCGCTGCGGACGGTCTGCACACCGTCGGCGGCGGAGGTGCCGTCCGCTTCCGAGCAGTGGATGAGGGCGGCCTTGCCCGCGTAGTCGGACCACTCGGGGCGCATCCCGTCCCAGGGCAGCCGGGGGTAGAAGGCGGCGGTGGCGACGATCCGCTCCGAGCGGCCGGCCGCCCAGAGGGCCAGGCTCGCGCCCGCGCAGAAGCCCGCGCAGCCCACCTTGCCGGTGACCTCGGGCCGCCCGGCGAGGAACTCCGCCGCGGCGGCGATGTCGGCGGCGGCCTCGTCCATCTGCGGGCCGTTCAGCATCTGGCGGGGCTCGTCGGGCCTGCTGGCCGGGCCGCCGTGCCGGAAGTCCGGGGCGAGGGCGACGAACCCGGCCTCGGCGAACCGGTCGACGACCGAGGTGATGTGGGGTACGAGGCCCCACCAGTCCTGGATGACGATGACCGCAGGGCTGGCCGCACCGCCGGACGGTATCGCGAGATACCCCTCGCGCGCACCACCGCTGCTGGTGAAGCTCACCATTTCGCCCATCGGCCCGTCCTCCTAGCGGTCAGTCATCGTTGGCTGGTCGCCCAGTGGTCCTACGTGCCGGTAGCCTGCCACGCCGCGACCCCGCCGGGAAGACGCCGGAACAGTGGCATTCACCTCCTGTTCCCCGGCCGGTACCCGGACACGACGACGGCGGCGCGGAGGTCGTCCGCGCCGCCGTCGTCGAGGCGGTGGAGGGTCAGGCCTTCTTCGTCAGGCAGAGCAGGTAGCCCTTCTTGCCCGGCTCGATGCTGTAGAAGACGTAACCGTCCTGGTCCTCCTTGATGTACTGCTCACACGCCTCACCGGAGCGGGCCTGCGCCTCGGTCTGGCCGTCGACCCGGCCGACCACGTTGTACACGGCGTCGGTGGAGGTGCACTTGACGACCTTGGCGCCGTCGACCTTCTCCTGCTCGGTGCCGGTCACCTCGGGCAGCTCGGCGATGCAGTCGCCGACCTTGGCGTCGGCGGTCTCGTCCTTGTTGAGGAAGTTGCCGATCGCCGAGCCGACGCCGAACTTGAGCCCCGCGATGACCAGGAACGCGACGACCGCGCCCACGATGCCGAGCGCCTTCTTGGAGCCGGACTTCTTCGTCGGCTCCGCCGGGGGCGGCGCGGGGACGGCCGACGGGGGCTGCGCGGCGGCGTCCGGCGCGGGGGGCGGTGCGACCTGCTCTGACACGGGTTTTCCTTCCGAGGGGTGAATGAGCAGACGACACCGTAGCGATCAGGGACGACAGTCGTTGTCCCGTCGACCTCATCCGTTCAGCTATTTCCCAGCTTCCGGGTCACGTCCGGCTCGGCGCGGGGAAGACGGTCGCCGCCGGAGCGGTCGCCACCGTCGGGTCGGTCGCCGCCGGGTCGGCCGTGGGGGCCGGGGCGGACGGGCCGCCCGTCGCGGCGGGACCCGGCAGCGGCGCCAGGCCGGGCGCCGGGGTCGTGGCCGTCGGGCGCGGGCCGAACGGCGCCTGCTCCGGGCAGTACGGGTACGGGCGCAGCACCGGGTTGCCGAGCCCTCTCGGGTCCTGCAGGTCGGGGCAGTCCGGGTGGCCGAGGCGGATCGGGTCGCCGTTCTGGTCGAAGAGCCGGGCGTCGCGCACCAGCCGGCCCTCGCTGTCGTAGACGTAGACGTCCCGGACGTGGGAGTAGCGCTCATCCACCGAGATCTGCTGGTAGTCGAGGTCGCCCGAGCCGACGCGGCTGTTGAGGTCGGCCAGACCGACCAGCCCGAAGACCACCAGCACGGCGGTGCCGGCGTGCAGCAGCCGCCGCTTGGGCCGGGTCAGCCGGGGCGCGTGGTGGCCGAGCCAGATCGACGCGAGCACGCTGCCGGCGAGCAGCACCAGGCCGGCCAGCCCGCTGCCGTTGAGACTCGGTGCCAGGCCGAACCCGCCGCCGGTGGTGAGCGCCGTGACGAGCATGGCGGCCAGGTAGCCCCGCAGCACCCACCAGGCCGGCCGGAGCAGCCGGAGGAACTCGCTGGCCGAGGCGTACCCGAGGGGTGGTCCGAGTTGGACGTCCCAGCGCCGCGCCCGCGCCCGCAGCCGGTCCACGGCGACGCCCAGGCGACGGTCGACGCGCCGACCGCGGGCCGTGGCGCCGACCCCGGCGGCGGCGCGCAGCTCGGCCGCGTACGCCTCGGGCTCGCCGAGCCGTTCGACGAGGGTGCCGCCGGTGTCGGCGGCGACCTCGGCGAGGTGCTCCGGCAGGTCCTCGGTCAACTCGTCGCGGTGCGCCGGCGGCAGGTCGGCCAGTGCGGCCCGCACCCGTGCGACGTACTCCGTGATCTCCTGCCCCGTGACGGTCATGCCGCCATCCCCCGATCGTCGAGCAGCGCGTCCATGGTCGTGGCGAACGAGCGCCAGAGCTTGCCGCTGCGGGTGAGCTGGTCCCGGCCGGCGGCGTTGAGCGAGTAGTACTTGCGGTGCGGGCCGGATTCGCTCGGCACCACGTAGGTGGTCAGCAGGCCACCGGCGTAGAGCCGGCGCAGCGTGCCGTAGACGGAGGCGTCGCCGACCTCCTCCAGCCCGGCCTCGCGCAGCCGGCGCAGGATGTCGTAGCCGTAGCCGTCCTCCTCGCGCAGGACGGCGAGCACCGCCAGATCCAGCACGCCCTTCAACAGCTGTGTGGTATCCACGCACCGCACACTACTATTCAATGCGTAATACCGCCAACGAACCGCGCCGCGCGTCGGCCCGGTCCGCGCCCGATGACCGTCGAGCAGGCGCGGCCGCCTGGCAGACGCCGCCGCTTGGAACGCGTGCCGCGTCAGGCCGCGCGGCGAGCCGCGTCGTCCGCCGTCCGCAGCAGATCCCGGAGCACGTACGCCAGCGCGCGGGCCTGCGCGAGGTCGATCGGCCAACGCTCCGGCTCGTCGTCGGCGGACAACTCCAGCAGCACTCCGGACGGGCGCAGCCGCCCCACGTCCATCTGCCAGAGCCCGGCGCGCACCTGGATCACCTCGTCCCCGCGGGGCGCCACGGGCCGCAGGCGGGACAGGTGCAGCGCGCTGGCTCCACAGCCGCTCTCGGGTACGCACCACGCCGGGTGGAGGCCTCGGATCGCCACGTCGTCGCTCCTCGTTCGCGTTGTGAGGGCACTGTGGGCCCACGCCGCTTCTCATCTTCGTCACCGCACGACTACGGTCGGAAGTCACGCGCGGGACACCGCTTGACGGTGGTCGGCGCGGCCCGTCACGTGAGGCCAGGTGAGCGAGGTGTGATGACCGGATCGCAACTGTCGGCGTTGGAGCTGCTGGCCGGAGAGCTGCGGCGGCTGCGCGCCGAGCGCGGGCTCAGCCAGGAGGAGTTGGCCCAGCGGATCAACTACTCCGGCTCGCTGGTCGGCATGGTCGAGATCGGCCGGCGTACGCCCTCGCTCGACTTCGTCCGCCGGGCGGACGAGGCACTCGACAGCGGCGGCCTGCTCGGGCGGATCCTGCCGCTGGTCAGCCTGGAGACCGCGCCGGCCTGGTGCCGGCCGTGGGTGGCCGTCGAGCAGGAGGCGGCCACGCTGTGGTGGTTCGAGATCTCGGTCCTGCCCGGCCTCCTCCAGACCGAGGCGTACGCCCGCGCGGTCCTCGGCGGCGGTGGGCTTCACCCTTCGGAGCAGATTGAGCAGCGGGTGTCCGCCCGACTCCAGCGGCAACAGATCCTCGATCGCGCCCAGCCACCGCAACTGGTCGTGGTTCTCGACGAGGGCATCCTGCGTCGACCGGTGGCCGACCAGTTCGGGGTGATGCGCGAGCAGCTCGACCATCTGATCTCACTGGCGACACGTCCGCACGTGCACCTGCATGTCGTTCCGGCAGAGGTCGGCGTCTACCCAGGCCTTGCCGGGCCGTTCATCCTGGCCGGCTACGCCGACGGGGGTTGGGTGGCGCATCTCGACAGCCCGCTGCGCGCCCAGGTGCTGGACCGCGCCGAGGAGATTGCCAGCCTGCACCGCAGGTGGGAAAGTGTCCGCTCGGAGGCGCTGTCCCGACGGCAGTCGCTGGTGCTGATGCAGGAAGTGGCGAAGACATGGAGCTGACCGGCGCCCGGTGGCGCAAGTCCACGCGCAGCGACAACGGCGGCGCCTCGTGCGTGGAGGTCGCCGACAACCTGCCCGGCGTGGTGCTGGTCCGCGACAGCAAGGACCGCTCGGGCCCGACGCTCTCCTTCGACCCGGTTGCCTGGTCCCGCTTCGTCACCGGCCTCGCGGAGCGTCACCCGCGCTAGTCGGTGAGCAGGTTGACCACGATGCCCGCCGGGATGGACACGGCGACACCGGCGAAGAAGAACCAGAGTTGGGCGCGCTGTCCGCGTTCGTTGGTCGTCCGCACCAGGGTCTCCAGGTTCGCCAAGTCCCGGTGCACGTCGACCGGCTCGCCGGGCGGGCTGGGAGGCGCCTCCGCTTGGGCCCGGAACTGACGCCGCACCCTGCTGGTGGACGAGACGGCATCGGCGACGGTGGAACTGGGCCAACGGCGCCGTCGCCTGGACAGCGGCATCACCGGAGCGCCGGATGACGTCGGTGGGGTGGCATGCTGCGGCGCACCGTGCGCGCCCGGCTCCCCGGGTTGGGGGTATCCGCCGCCCCGGCCGTCGCCGCCCGGGCCGTCGACGGTCCACCGTGGGAACTCGGGCAGCTCGGCCACGACCTCCCGCCGAGCCGACAACGGTTCCGGACCACGCCCGGCGCGGAGCCACAACGCGCCGGCCAGCCCGACCAGGAGCAGGTCCGCCACCGCCGCCACGAACGACCACGGCTGCGGAAGCCCGTACGCCGCGACGCCCGTCACGCCCGCCGCCGTGACCAACACCTTGGGCGCTCTGCTCATACCCGCCATCTAAGTCCCTCTCCGCCGAGCTGTCCTGCCCCTGGGCGCGCCGACCGGGACATGCCCTGGCCGGACGGGAGCGCCGCACGCCGTCAGGCGAGTGCGGGACAGGGCGAGACGTGGTCGGTCCGCCGGTAGCGGGCGATCGAGATGCGGGCGATCGCGCCTTGGCGGATGTCGAACCGGATGACCGCCAGCGGGTGGCCTCCCGGCGCCATGAGGGCTGCGGGGCCGCCGTCGACGACCATCGGGACGCTCGCGTGGACCCGGTCGGCGAAGTGCCGGGTCTCCTCCGCCACAGTCCGGTTGCCGTAGGCCGCGGCCGCGGCGCCGTCGGGCAGCACGTCCAGGTCGACGGTCCGCACGACGTCGGGCGCCATCAGCGCGACGAGGCGGTCGATGTCGCCGCCGCGAGCGGCGGCGAGGAAGGCGTCGACGACCCGCGCGTGGTCGACGAGCGACGGCTCCGGACCGGGGTTCCTCTCCCGCAGGCGGATCCGCGCCCGGCTGGCCAGCTTCTTCGCGGCGGCCGGCGAGGCGCCCAGCACGGCGGCGATCCGGTCGAACGGCACGGCGAACAGGTCGTGCAGCACGTAGGCCACCCGTTGGGTGGGCGTGAGCTGGCCCAGCAGCACCAGGAGGGCACGCGAGACGTCCTCGCGGCGGAGGAACTCCTCGTCGGCGGCGATCTGCTCATCGGGGACGGCCTCGGCGAGCAGTGGGAGTTCGCCACGACGGTCCCGCGCCCGCAGCTGGTCGAGACACAGCCGTGCGGTCACGGTGGTGAACCAGCCGTCCGGGTTGTCCAGCTTGCCCGGGTGGGCGGTCTGGGTGCGGAGCCAGGCGGTCTGGACGGCGTCCTCGGCGTCGTGGACGGAGCCCACGATGCGATGAGCGAGCGAGAGCAGTCGGGGCCGGGCCGCTTCGAACTCGTCGAGCAGGTCCACGTCGTCGGTCACCTTTCGTGCGGGTGGAGCGTCAGGACGGCCGAGCAACCGGAATCCGACGAACCCGTGCCCACAGGAGGCACCCATGAGCCTACAGATCGCCCTGTCCCGCACCGACCCGCAACTGACCGCCCTGACCATCGTCACCGCGTTGTGCATCGCGGCCAACGCGTTCATCGTCGTCGCCGACCTGGCGAAGGCACGGTTCGTCCTGGCGAACTCGGCCGAGGTGGGGCTGCGGCCGGCCGCGATTCCCTACCTCGCCGCGCTCAAGGGCGCCGGCGCGGTCGGTCTCGCGATCGGGCTCGCCGGGATCCCCGCGCTGGGGTTGGCCGCCGGCGTCGGCCTGGTCGCCTTCTTCGTCGGCGCGGTGGTGGCGCACCTCCGGGCGCGGGTCCTCCACAACATCGGGTTCCCGCTGTGCTTCCTCGCCCTGGCCGTCGGCGCACTCACCCACTTCGCGTCGGTCACCTTCTGACCGCCAGCGCCACCAGGTTGGCGCGGCCGACGCGGGCCGCCGTCGATCACGGCGGCCCGTTGACGTCACTGCCCGGCGGGCTACGCGAGGCTCCAGGCGATGCCGTCCGGCATCTGCGACAGAATTCCTGTCGATGGCTCAGACATAGAGCTTGCGGAGCTCACGAGCGATGTCAGAGACCTCGGTGAGCGTGCCACCGGCCACCGACATCACGAGGGCCTCGGCCTGATCGACGTCGACATCCTGGATCGGCACCTCGTTGAGGGCCAGAAACACACGCGCCGCCGCCCAGGCGAGACGCTTGTTCCCATCGATCAGCGCGTGGTTCATGCGGACCGAGTGCAGCAGCGCGGCGGCCTTGGTCCAGAGATCGGGGTAGGCCTCCTGGCCGAACGCCACGGTGGCCGGGCGGACCACCGCCGACGAGAGCAGACCGAAGTCACGGACCTGCGGCGTCTCACCCAACACGATCGAGGCGATCTCCATGAGATCGTCGACCTCGAGATAGTTGGTCACTCTGCCAACCGTCGCAGCAGTTCGGCGTCACGCTCGGCGACCTCCCGCGCAAGATCCCGCACGCGGGCACGATGATTGCGCGCCGAGACGTACTCCTCGACGGCCACGACGATGGTGGCGTTCATCGACCGGTGCTCCTGCTCGGCGAGCTGCTTGAGCCGTTCGTGCAGTCCGTCAGGGAGATTGACGGTGGTAACCATATGGAAATCATACCGGCGACACGCAGGGGAAACCACCTATCCCGAGGTCGCCGCCAGCGACCAGGCGATGCCGTCGAGGATGTCGTGCTCGCTGGCGACGACCGACGCCATGCCGGCCCGCTCCATGATCACCCGGAGCACCAGGGCGCCCGCGCCGATGACGTCGGCACGGCCGGGGTGCATCACCGGGATCGCGAGCCGCCGCTCCCGGCTCCTGCCCAGCAGGTCGGCCGTCACGTCGGCCACCGCCTCGTACGACACCCGGGCGTGGTGGATGCGGTCCGGGTCGTACTCCTGAAGGCCCTGGGCGATGGCGACCACGGTGGTGACCGACCCGGCGAGCCCGACCAGCGTGGCGGCCTGCCGTCCCGGCACCGCCTCCAGCGCCCGGTCGACCGCGACGGCGATGTCGGCCTGCGCGGCGGCGACCTCGTCCAGGCCCGGCGGGTCGCCGTGCAGGTGCCG